>JANMWS010000019.1:0-76901 GCA_031394125.1 Gemmatimonadales bacterium | reverse complement strand
GGCAGCCATGTCACCGGAAGCATCGAAAGTCTGAGGCAAGAGAGCACCAGCTGGAAAGACCATCTCGTTCACCGAGGGGTCATAGTAAGCATTCACTGTCGGCACGGTCATGCCCCATTCGGTCTTGTCGACCGCCGTCCCCGGCCGGTTGATCGTGCGCCTCCACTCGAACGCATTCGCGCGAGACACGTTCGGCGCGAAAGCGCCATCCTCGACTTGCAGCGTGCTGTAGTCCCGCCAGCGTTCCGGATACCCGACTTTCTCGTTCATCCGCGCGAGCTTGCCGAGCGCATAGCGCCTCGTCGAGTCGGACATCCAGGGAAGCGCTAGCAACCGGTCGTGGAACGAAGCGCGTATGTCGTCGATTACCTGTTTCGCTTGAGCCTTCGCTTGCGGCGAGAAGGTGCGCGCGACGTACGCCTCGCCAAGCGCTTCTCCAAGCTGGTTGTCGGTCACGCGGAGGCATCTCTTCCACCGTGGCAGCATTTCCTTCGCTCCGCTATAGAGGGAGCGATATGCAAAGTCCTCCTTCTCGAAATCGGAGCTGAGCCAGGGAGCGGCGCTATTCAGCAAGTGATACCGGAGATACGCGCGCCAATCCTCGAGTGACGTGGATGCAACGAGCTCGCCCGCACGCCGCAAAAACACCGGTTGGGAGACGTTCACGAATTTGATGGGTGCCGTCATCCCGGCCGCGCGAAAATAGACCGGCCAGCTGAATGGTCCTGACATTTTCTGCAGATCGCCAAGTGACGTCTTGTGATAGCTCCCATTCGGATCGCGTCGCTCGACGCGCGTCATCGACGCCTTCGCCAACTCGGTTTCCAGCGCCATGATCCGGCGCGCGTCGGCAGTTGCGGCAACCGCCGGCTCTCCAGCAAGCACTAGCGTCTTCGCCACGTGCGCGACGTATTTCTGCCGGAGGGAATCGGAAGCCGGATCCGTTTTCGTGTAGTAATCGCGGTCGGGCATGCCGAGCCCGCCTTGTGATATCCACACGATATAGTGCTCAGCGTCCTTGGGGTCGGCGTTCGGGGAGAAATTGAACAGCACGTTGCTGCCGTTTCTTTGCAGTACGGCGATCTCACGAATGAGTTGAGGCCGCGTGTTTATCGCGTTGATTGCCGTGAGATCCGCCTTCACGGGTGACACACCTTCGCGGTCGGCCCGTGCGGAGTCCATGCAGCTCGCGTAGTACCGACCGAGCTTGGCGACGGTGCTGTTGGCCGGACGCGATCGCCGTGCCGACATGGCGTCCTCGAGCACTGAGCGCACGACAAGCTCGTTCGCGTCCGTCATCTCCTTGCTCACGCCAGACGTCGAAAACGCGGCGGGAATGGTGTCGTGCTTGATCCACTCTCCGTTGGCGAACGCAAAGAAATCCTGACACGCGTTCACGCTGGTGTCGATGTACGCTGGGTCAAAAACCTTTAGCCGCGCCGGGATCGGAACAGCGGTTAATGCGGACTGATTCTGGGAGCGGCTGGCGGAGAAAGGTATGCCGAGCGCCAGGAGCGAAAAGAGAAGCGAACGATTGATGGGCATGGGCAGATGTGAAGAATGGGCGGCAGCGGGGACGGGCAAAATGCTAACGGATATTAGACACCACAACTTCGCGCCGGGTGTAACTTCGGGCTCAGGATGCAGAAAGGCGGGGGTCCTTTCGGGACACCCGCCTTCGAACAGAGACGGTTATCAGTCTCGCACGATCTTTTACCGACCGCCTTTGCGTCCTGGATCTCCTGGGGTTCCCCCGTTCTCGTCATTCGACCCGTGGCGGTGGTTGGAGTTGCCTGGATCGCAGCCCTCGGGCCCGTTGCCCACGCCCTGGTTGCACTTGTTCTTGCCCTTGCCGCTACCGGCGCAGCCGGTGACCGCGGTACCCGTGATCGTCACATCGGCTTTCGCATACGCGTTTCCGTTGAAGGTCCCCCGAGTCAGGGTGATGCCCACCCCGGACAGAATCGTTCCGACGAAGTGCGAATCGGTCAAGGTCGCCGCTGCTGTAGAGAGCCATGTCACGTCGCAAGCCTGAGCGCCGTTGGTCGGGACCACATTGAAGTTGGTGCCCGTAAGAGCGCCAGAGACCAGGAACAGATACGACCCGCCGCCGTTGAGCGTCAGGGTGCCCGTCTTCGCTTCCGAGCTAATACAGTAGGTGCCCGGCGTGAGCGTAATGCCTGCCAATGTACCCGTCAAAGTATGGGCTGGGTCGCATTGGCCTACCTGGGGAGCTAGTGCGTTATATCTGGCGACGAAGGCATTGTAAGCCTGCTTGGCGACCCCATCCCCCACATGGACCGACCCCGTAACCGGGCAACTGCTCAAAGTGACCGCGCCGGTGGGTTTGGCTTGGAAAGTACCCACGTCGCCTATGATGCTGCCGTCGGTGCAAGTCACCGCCTGGTTGGCGAGTACGGCGAAATTGGATGACGCTTCCGATAGGCTATTGCTCGAGCTGCCGAGGAGCGAGGGCGCGTTTATGCTGGACGCGGAGTCGTTACTACACGCCGCGGCGATCAGCGTCAATGCGACGAGGGCTCCTGCGGTAAGTCGGGGGGCAGCAAGCGCCCGCGTCGGATGCAAGGGACGATCTTTCATATACATGTTGACCTCGAAGGAGTTGATCCTGCGTACCCGATACTGTGCTTCTTGTCGCGTTTCACGATGACTACTTCGTGCTGGGAATTGCATCGCCCATAAGGAGTAGGCGATAGGTAGTAGTCGCGACGCAGCGAGGGCGATCAGGAGATGCAGAAAAGGCGGAGCGCCCTTACGGACGCTCCGCCTTTTAGTCTCGGGTGCCGGACCCCTTTCGGGGCCCGGCCAGAGAAAGGTGCTTACTCCTGCGGCGGTGCGACGATTCTGTCGCTGCCGATTGTCACGATACGGAAGTCATCGCGACGGTTCTGCTGCCAGCATGCTTCGTTGTGCTCGGTGCAAACCGGGCGCTCCTCGCCATAGCTCACGAGGTCGAAGCGATCTGCCGCAATGCCGTGGTCAACGAGGTACCGCTTGGCGGAAGCCGCACGGCGCTGGCCTAGGGCCAGGTTGTACTCGTCAGAGCCACGCTCGTCAGCGTTACCCTCGATACGAATCCGCATGCCCGGGTTAGCCTGCAACCACGGAACCTTGCGATCGAGTGTAGAAGCCGCGTCTGATCTGATCGTCGACTTGTCGAAGTCGAAGTAGATCGGGCCAGTGATCGCGGTGGTGTCAACCATTGCCACTACTGGAGCCAAGCAAGCCGGATCCGAAGCCAGGATGTTCGCGTTGTACTGGCAAGTTGGCGGCGGTGGCGGCGGTGGGGGCGGCGGCGGCGGCGCAACGCAGTTCGGGCTCGAAGCTGGAATGCTTTCGAGACCTGCATACGTGCACATAACCTCCGGACGCGCACCACCAAACAGCAAGCTCAGACCGCCACGAACGTGGAAGTTGAGATTCGCGCTTGGCTTGTGGTTCGGCATATAGTCAACGACACCATCGACACGAAGCGCGGTGCGGTTAGCTATGCCGAGACGAATACCTGCCAAGCCACTCGCACCGAAGTTATAGGTGTAGGACTCGGGGGCGGTACCGCCTTTAAACTTGTAGCTCGTGCGTGTACCACCGGCGCCTATGATGAACTGGCTCTGCCGGCCCATCATATTGCCGAGCGGGAAATTGTAGTTCAGGCGAGTGGCGAACGCGTGAGCGTTGACATCCGTCGGCTGGTTACCAACGCAGCAAGGCGCGGCACGGTTCGACCGCGGCGCGTAATACCCGTCGCCTTCGAGTTCCCAGCGGGGATCGCTGAGGAACACACCAACCCGTCCACCATAACCAAGTCCGTTCTTTGGAATGGCACCGGCGCGTCCTGCGTTGTCGTCAAAATGGCTCCATTGAGCGAAACCACCTACTTCAACCGTTCCCGGGAGAGGTGCGGCGAGGTCGTCCCACCATACGTACGGGGCCCACATTACGGGGTTACCCGTCGCGCCGCCACCGAAAAGGTCGCGGAGGTCGGGTGAAAGCTGGAGGCCAGCCTGAGCGCCGAAATCGAACTTGCCGCCATTGGATGGCAGATAGTTCACGAGGCCGTCGACACGAAGTGCGACGCCGCCGAAGCCGAGGTTGAAGCCGGCTAGTCCGTTCGCTCCAAAGCCGTAAGTGCCGCCGCCGTTATCGGTGGCTCCGCGGAAGTTCTCAAGAGCTCCGCCAGCGCCGATGTGGAAAGACGGAAGATTGCCCAGCGGGAAACTGTAGACGAGGCGCGCCGTGAAGGCGCTCGCCTTGACATCGCCGCCTGCAGCGTTGTTCAGAGATCCGTTGAAGCGACTGCCGGTCTTTGAGCGGGCGGGCGTGTACCAGCCGTCAGCTTCAAGGTTCCAGTTCGGCGCGATGAAAGCGCCGACCCGTCCGCCGTAGCCCCACGATTTTCCGAAACTCGTGTCCAGGTTCCACTTGCTATCGAAATGCGTCCACGTGCCGAAACCTCCTACCAGCAACGTACCCGGCGACTGTGCCGCCGCCGTTCCGCCGAGGAGTAAGGCCGTCATGGCGCAGACGGTCCAACTTCTTCTCAACATGATTGTTTCCTCTCAAAGGGTGGAGATACAATGCAGCGGGTACCGCGGTCGCGCGTGAGCCGTGAGGCAGGATGCATGCCTAGTGAGCGCATTCGCACTCTCCAGACGAACCGCCTCACAACTCGCTCAAACCTAGCAAATCTTTGCGGGGGCGCTAGTGATACACACCCGAAAAACAGCGCAACCAAACATTCGTCACGCTCCGTTGACTTACACTCTGCGATAACCGTTCTCGTCGTGCCAATCGGGCTTGCAAGTGCCACGCCAGCCATAGGCATCGACAGGAAAATGCACGACTTTGGAATGAAACACAACTAATCGGGCAGGATTTACCCCGATTCCGATGCTCGACACTGCTCGCGGAGCGCCTGTAAGTGGCCAGTCGGCGACGCTGATCCGGCTTCTGCTATGAAACCACTCTCCGCCACCACGAGCCACGCCGCCGCGCCAGCACTTTGTCGCTCGCGACTTTCCACGCGCGCTGCATCTCCGTTCCGTCGGCGAATCGATCCTCGGGATTCGGCGCAAAAGCCTTCTTGAACCAGTTGCAGATTACGGTCGGGAAGGCGCCCAGATCCGCGCCCTCGCCAAGCTGCCGGGCGAGTATCTCCTTCGCATCGCCATCGCCGAACGGCGCGTCACCCGTCAGGACGAAATACACGATGGCCGCCAACGCGAAATAATCCGCCACCGGACCCTGCGGCTCTCCAAGCAGCTGCTCCGGCGCAGCGAACGCGGGCGTTCCGGTCGTGCCCGCAACATCCTCACCCGTTACGTTCGCGATACCGAAATCCGTTATTCGCCACCGGTGGTATCGGTCGATCAGAATGTTCTCGGGTTTGAGATCACGATGGAGTATCCCGTTCGCGTGGGCGACGATGAGTCCGTCCATCACCTGCTCCACCTGCGTAGCGATCTCGCCGAGCTGGCGCGGACCTGATCTCTGAACGAGACTGGCGACGCTCCCCTCCTCCGCCAGCTCCATCGTATACCATGAAAGGTCGCCGCTGGAATCCCAATCATAGATGGGGACTATAGCCGGATGGGCCAGCTGTGCGGCGAGCTTTGCTTCGCGCCAGAATGCGCGGACCGCTTTGCCATCGCGGGCGATCGCCGGGTGCAGCGCCTTCAGTGCGACCTCCCGCTCCAGCGATAAATCCCTGGCCCGCCACACGGTGCCAAAGGCACCGCTTCCAAGCTTCGACAGAATCTCATAGTCGTCGCCAACGGCCCACCGCATCCGTGTTTCCGCGGACTCATTTACAGACTTGTCTGGCTCTCCGCGCACCATGACCACCGTACGCGCCGGGTCCCCTTGCTCGACAGAACGAAGGAGGACCGCCAGCGAAGGAAAACGGTCAGCGGGGTCATCCGAAAGCGCCCGGTCGAGAGCCGACGCCAGCGCTTCCGGAGTCTCCGGTCTGACCAGCTTGATTGGGGGAACGCCTCGCGGTGGCGGACTCTCTCCGGTCAGAGCGGTGAAGCACGTCGCGGCCAGCTGCCACTGGTCGCTGGCGGGTGTGGGCAGCCATTCGTTCGACTCCCACTCGGGGGGCGCCGGGAGGGGCTCGGCCTGCGTCGGCCTTGTTTCGAGTGAACGGTTTTCGAGTGGGCCATTGCCCGGTCTGACACCCGCCGGAATGGTCTCGCGCGGAACTGCCCACTGCCACTCGAGCATCCAAAGTCGGCCCGTCGGAGTTGTCCATAGCGCGTCGCCGTTGAGCCCACCATGCGCTATCCCCGTGTCATGCAGATAGGCCAAGGTCGAACAGGCACCACGAAGAAGCTGAAATACGTAGGGAATATCGGCCAGTCCAAGTCTCGCCAAACGGGCACGAACGGTCTCGCCGGTTATCCACCGGCGAAGGTACCCGGGACCGCGTCGCATATCCGTATACGCGGTCCAGTAATGGTAAGTCGTCGGAATGGATGGGTGGCTCCGATGCCCCAGCTGCCTCGCTTCCTCGAAGAGCCAACCGGTGTGCGCCGGATCCGGCGCAGTGACGAGCGAGAGCGATCGTCCGAGGGCATCGACCACTTCCTGGTAGTGCCTGTAGTCCCCAACCATTCCGCCCGGTCCCCACGACCAGTCGGGTGGAAGCTGCCACTCGGCGATGTGGGGCGGCAGGATCTTCGTCGCGCGTGGCGTCAGGACCCCACGGTTTGTCGGCGTCACGCTTCCGCCCTCACAAGCACGATCAGCACTCTCGTCCCCCTCCCCTCTTCGCTCGTGATTCCGATCTCTCCTCCCCATGCTTCTATGAGTCGCCTGCTCACTGCGAGCCCGAGTCCGCTTCCGGTGGTTCGCGTGGAGAAATGTGGCTCGAAAATGCGCGGCAACACACCCGGGGGGATACCCGCACCGTCGTCAACCGTTTCGATCACCACGCGGCGGTCTTCTTCCCGGAGAAACACCTCGACTCGTCGCGACCCGGCAAGACGCGCGTTCTCGAACACGTTGAGCAGGACATCTCTCATCTCGTCCTTTTGCGCCATCGCCGAGATCGCCCTGTCGGCACCGCGCACCTGCCACTTCACGACCCGATCCCCCATTTGTTCCAGGGCAATGACGTCCTTGACTACGGACGCGACATCGACGGGGGCCGCGGGCGGCAGATCCGCCGGCGCGCTCCCATATCTGCTGAAAGAGCGCGCGATTTCATCCAGACGGTCGATTTCCGCCAGAATTCGCCTGACGTTTTCGTTGAGAACCGTGTCGTAATCGACCCGCGGATCTGTCCGCGCTCGGCGGAGATGCTGGACGCCGAGCCTGATTGGGGTGAGCGGGTTCTTGATCTCATGCGCGACCTGTCGCGCCATCTCACCCCACGCCAGCACGCGCTCCGCGCGGGCCACCTCGATTCTACTCAACTCGAGGTCCCTCGCCAGCCGCTTCGCCGCGATGCCGCTCAGCCAGAGCGCCGCGAGCGCTCCGGCAGCGGTCGCAAAGAGCACCAGCATCCCGAGGTCGCGCCGGCGCCTATCCAGAACGAGATCATCGCTGCGCGCCGGTGCCGCGAGCACATAACGCTCCTGGCCAGGCCCGAGCGCTGCGCTGTATCCAAACAGCACTTTTGCCGGACCAAGCTTTTCCTCTGACGCGGCGGTCAGCTCGCCAGCGCTCACCAGGCGGAGTTGCACCGACGGTGGCAGCGGACGTCCTGCTGGCGCGAGAGCATCCAGCAGGCTGTCGCTGGTCCGTCTCAGAAAGCCATTGGAGTAAAGAAACAGCGGCGTCTCGAACCTGCGCTCTGCGGCTGGCAGCTGGTCGTATTCGTTGGCGACGGACACGGCGTGCAGCGTCTCGTGTACCAGGACCTCCTTCGTTTGCAGGTCGTCGCCGCGCAACCGCTGGTAGGACCAGACCGCAAACGCTGCCGCGGGAATCACGAAGAAAGCAAAGAGCGCGAGCGTGAGTCGCGCGTGATACGTGTAGATCCAATGCCCCGCGCGCACGCGCAGCCACCGGACGAAGCCTTTTTCAGGCAGCGCACCGAGCAGCCAAAAGAATCCAGCAACAAAGAGGTCGAGAAGGACCACCAGCATTCCTCGCTCCGCTCGCGCCCACGCCGATCTTAGATCGATCTCGATGTGCGCCCGCTTCGTTCCCGCGGATGTGGGGATGAGCCGATCGCCGTGCAGCTCGTCGCCCAGGCGATGCCAGCGGACCTTTGCCGTATCGGCCGCCACCCCGGACGAAATGTCCGTGAGGCCCACCATGTACGGCGGATCACCGCCCGATTGTGAAGTCATTCCCAGAAGTGCCGCGTAGGGATTGTCGGCGAGCAGTCTCGTACGTGGAAAAACGAGAACCGAGGTTACACCGCCCGACGGATGCTTGACCGCCGAAAGAATCTGCACGCCGGTGGGGCCGAGTACGCTGCGTGTCACCGTCTGGTTTGTTGCAACCGCCTCGCGAACCGTTTTCAGTATTACGTCGGAATCGGCTTGCGCATCAGTGACCGCGAATTCAGCGATCTCTTTCCCGCCCTCGTCCCACGCGCCGAGCGTCGCTGGATACTCCGCGGCGGCAAGATCGGATGACGCATACGCCTGAAGCAGCGCCGCGCGACTCTTCGGTGGTGGCGATTGCGCCAGATCCGTCGCAAACCGCCGTGCAAGGAGCACGACATAATCGTCGACGTGACCGAGCGCGGCGACGTCTTCCTGGGCGAGCTGCATGCGTTGGCGCAGCGTCGTCGACCACAACCCCCCCAGCGCGACGATCGCGGATATCGAGGCGATTGCTACGCCCGCCCGAAAGGAAACGCTGCCAGGCTTGCCGAATGCCATGCGCAGCAACCAGTACGTCGCGAGGAGCACGGCAAAAAGAAAAACGAAGAGTGGTATTTCCCAGGAAAGCCAGAGCCCGGGCGTCGATCCCCAGGGCGGCTGGCCGACGCCTCGAACGATGTTGGACGCGAAGGGAATTCCGACGCCGAGTGAGACGACAGCTCCGATTGCGGCGTAGAGACGCGGCCATCGTGCGTTGGGATGCGCGCGGATCACCGCGTACACACCGATCAGCACGAGCGCCGAGCTGATGGAAAGCGCCGCTGCGTTGGCGGTCAGCGGACCGGCGAGCTTCGAGAAGTAGTAGGCGGGATCGAAGACCCGCGACGTGTTGGAGAAGGAATTCCAGGGCACGAGCGCGGTTACAGCCAGAGCGACGAATATTGCGAAGAGGCGTTCAGACAGTGACCGTCGATCGCGCCACGCGTAAGCGAGAAATGCGAGAACGAAGACTACGAGCGCGACTGTTCCTCTGGCGCGCAGCATCGATGCGCTGCGGAATCGGACCTCTCCGGGGTCCGCCAATCGCGGAAGAGCGCGGAGAACCGGTTGCCCGAGATACGACAGCACCACCGGCCCGCCTCGCGCGTCTTGCGGTGGCGCGAATTCGTACGACGCGACGCCCTGCAGCGGAGCGACACGGGAATCGAGCGACTCCGAGAGTCGGTCGGCGGGAGGAACTGCATGCAGCACGATCGATGCGACCGCGCGCCGGTCGCCGCGAATCTTCACGACGTTTAGTGCGGTGTAGAAAGGACTGAACGTCGCGCTGACCGGATTCACGAGGGAATCGGGATCAATCCTGGTTTTCCCGACCCAAGCGAGTGGGCGGTTGTGATCGAAGACGACTACCGATTCGCCATCCCTCTGCGGCGCCCGGCTGTCGAGGAAAGAGAAGGCTTCCGGCACCTTCGCGGGGGCATCGAGTGCTCCGGTCGCACGATCGTCCAGCCGCTGGAGCGCCTCGGATAGTGACCGCTCCAGGGCGCGAACGGCGCCTTCCGCAGCCTTGGCGCGCTCAGTCTCATTCCTGGCCGGGCTCCCCGCGGTTCGCGGAATTGCTGGAGTTCTGACCCAAATCGCGACAAGAAAGAGGGGGATCGCAGACAACGCGAGGATTGCGCGTCGTCGAAGGCTCCCGCTTCTTACATTCAGACTACTGACTGACGCGATGACTCTTCCCTCCCCCCTTCCAGTTTCCGGCCCGTTGCGGGTCAAGGAGCTGAACCCGGCTCAGGTCACTGCCGTACTCGGCAACGATCCGCGCCTCATCATACCTATCGGTACGTGCGAGCAGCACGGCCCTCATCTCCCGCTCGGTTGCGACACCATCATCGTGGAGCACATGGCCGATGATCTGTCAGCGGAATATGGCGTGTTGCGGGCGCCGACGGTGGAGTATGGCGTAAACGTGGACACCGAGCGCGGGTTTACCGGCAACGCGTCGCTCCGAAAAAAGACGCTGCATCGAATGCTTAATGACCTCATTGATTCATGGGAAGCAACAGGTGTCCGCGAGTTCATCCTGCTGACCGCGCACGGGCACGATCCGCATCAGGAAGCGCTCGCCACCGTAATCACGACTGCCGCGCGCGTGAGAGTCGTCGACATTTTCGGAGTCAATCTCTCCGATCTTCTCGAAGGACAGCGGGAAGCAATGCACGGCGATGAGGTGGACACGTCGATCATGCTCTTTCTGGCGCCCGATCTCGTGAACCTCGATCTGGCACAGGATTATATGATGTCGCGGGAGCAGCTGAGACGTTACAGACGCGGATGGCTCACCGTTCCGAGCGGCAGCGCCGGCTCTATCGGACGTCCCTCTCTCGCCGATGCGGAAAAGGGCAAGCGCCTGTACGAGCGCATTTTCGCCAGGATCAGCGACAGGATTTTCCTGGCTCCGGCGCCAGCGGAATAACACCGACGGCTCCGCTGCCGATGAGCGCATTGAACGCCGAATTCCTGCGCGGGGCCGCTGCGTTGTGGGACGGTGACCCAAGCGTCGCCGGCGAAGCTCCTTAATTCGATCTTGGGCAAACTCGATGTTTTCGGCCCTGAAACTCTGTTGTATAGTTGGCCGTACTCTTCAGAAACCACATCTCTATGCCACTTATGCGACACTTGCTCCTCCTGAGTCTGGTTGCCGTCGGCACGCAGGCATCCGCCCAGCTGGTTCCTCGTGACTCGGTGCCCTCGACGACGCTGACGATCGAACAGGCGATCGACCTTGCCCGGCGGAACAATCCCGCACTTCAACAGACGCTCAACAATCGCATCGGAGCGCGCGCTGCCGTGCGCAGCGCTTACGGCGCGCTCTTGCCAAGCGCCGATGCGTCATTCAGCGTGCAAAGGCAGCAGGGCGGGCAGCAGATCTTCAGCGGCACCAGTCTCGGCGCCAGCTCCGATGTCAACCAGTCCAACTACCAGATCGGGTTCAACTACAGGCTAAACAGTGCAACTCTGATCACGCCCAGCCTTCAGCGCGCCAATCGCAATGCAGTCGAAGCTGATATAACGGGCGCGACCGAGAACCTCCGCAGCAACGTGTCACAGCAGTACTTGCTGACGCTCCAGACCGAGGCGGGCGCGGACCTTCAGGACTCGCTGGTCGTGGCGTCGCAGCAGGAGCTGATCCTGGCGCAGGCGAGAGAAATCGTCGGCTCGGGCACTCAGCTCGACGTCTCACGCGCCGAAGTCGCGCTCGGATTGCAGAGGGTCCAGGCCCTCAAGGCGAGAAACCAGGTTGAAATCGAGAAGCTGAGACTGTTTCAGCTCATGGGTATCAGTCAGCCGGCGAACGTCAAGCTCGTGAGCCAGTTTCCGGTGACTCCTCTGAACCTGAACCTTCAGGAGCTGATCTCCTCCGCGCGCGATCAGAATCCAGGCGTGGTCGCTCTGCGCTCGCGCGAGCGGGTAGCCGATTTGAACGTTCGCCGCGAGAAGGGCGAGTATTCGCCTACACTCTCGTTGTCGACGGGAATCGGCGGCTACACTTACGGTTACACGAATTCGAGTTTTCCCGTCACGCAGGCACAGGCGCAGCTCGCAGCTTCGCGCGCCGACTGCATCCGCACCGAGGAAGTTCGTGCCGCGCTAAACCTTTCCAATCAACTGGCTGCCTGCAACGCGATGGCGTTCACCGACGCGCAGGCGCAGGCCATTCGCAGCGGCAATTCGAAGTTCCCGTTCAGTTTTACCAAGTCTCCGCGATCGTTCAGCGCAACGCTGTCACTGCCGCTGTTCGACGGGTTCGCGCGCGAGCAGCGGGTGCAACAAGCGATGGCCAGTCGCTCGGATGCGCGTTACAACGTCAGATCAAAGGAGCTCGCGCTCACTGCGGACGTCACGGCGGCATACCTGATCGTTACCACGGCTGAGAAAACAGTAGCATTGCAGGAGCAGAATGCCGCCAAGGCGAGGCAGGAGCTGAAGCTGGTGCAGGACCGCTACAAGATCGGCGCGACGACGTTCGTCGACCTGACCGAGGCGCGCGCGACTTACGAGCGCGCCGAGAGCGACAGAATCAATTCTGTTTACGACTATCACAAAGCCTTCGCCGTTCTCGAGAGCGCCGTCGGTCATCCCCTTCGTTAATCGGATCGACAAATGAAGAAACGCACCAAATGGTCAGTTGCCGGCGTGATCGGTCTTGCGATCGTCGTCATCGGGGTCACCAGCGCGATGAAGGGCCGGAACAAGGCCACCGAAGTCCGCATGGAAAAGGTACGGAGGCGTGACCTCGTCGCTTCAGTGACCGCCAGCGGACAGGTTCAGCCGCACACGAAGGTCAACGTGAGCGCCGACATCAGCGGCAGAATCGTGCGGCTCGCTATCAAGGAAGGCCAGATGGTCACCAAGGGCCAATTCCTTCTGGAGATCGATCCTTCGCAGTACCGCGCGAACGTCGAGCGAGCCACGGCCGCGGTCGCATCGGCCAGGTCGCAGGCGGCGCAGGCCAAGCCGGCTCTCGCGCAGGCGCAGCGCAATTACGACCGTTTGATGGCGCTCAAGAAAGCAAATCCGACGCTCGTGTCCGACGAGCAGATCGAGCAGCTGCGAACGCAGGTCGAAGTCGCACAGGCACAGCTCGAGGCGGCGAACCACGCTATCGATCAGGCGACTGCTTCCTATCGTGATGCGCAGTCCAGCCTCAACAAGACGACGATCTCTGCTCCGATGAGCGGCCGCGTCACGCGTCTGAGCGTCGAAGAAGGCGAGACCGCGATCCAGGGCACCTTCAACAAGGACGCGGCGACGATGCTGACGATCAGCGACATGAGCGTGCTCGAGACCAAAGTGAAGGTCGACGAGACCGACGTATCGCGGATCAAGGTCGGCGATTCCACGGTGATTCAGCTGGACGCATTCCCCGACACGACGTTCATCGGACGCGTCTCCGAGATCTCGAACAGCTCTGTGAAGGGCGCGAGCACCGGCGGCACCGGTGGCGCCACCGACCAGGCGATCGATTACGAGGTGACCGTCCAGCTGCTCAACGCTCCACCTGAGACGCGTCCCGATTTCTCGTCGACAGCGAAGATCATCACGTCGACAAGGAACAACGTCATCGCGATTCCAATCATCGCGCTCACGGTCCGCGAGGACAGCGTCAAGCCGGACACAGCGCTCACGCTTGCCAAGAAAGCGCCTTCCAAACAGGTCGGAAAGCGCGACGTGGAAGGCGTGTTCGTGGTCGGCGCCAACAACAAAGTCACCTTCCGCCCCGTAAAGGTTGGTATCGCGGGTGAGAAGTACTTTGAGGTCCTGACAGGCCTGAAGGAAGGCGAGAACATCGTCGGCGGCACGTATCAGGCAATCCGCGAGCTAAAGGATGGCGCAACGGTGCGCGCACAGAAGGAACAACCGAAAAAGCCCGGCGAGCCGGCGAAGACCTAATGCAGACGACCGATGAAATCCCGCTCAGTACCACCGCTGAGCGGCAGGTAATCACCAGCGTTGCCGGCACAACGCCGGACAAGGACTGGGTCATAGTCACGCGTGGATTGAAGCGTGACTACGACATGGGCGGCGAAGTCGTGCACGCTCTGCGCGGCGTCGACATCGCCATTCGCAGAAACGAGTACGTGGCAATCATGGGTCCGTCAGGATCGGGCAAGTCGACGCTGATGAACCTCATCGGCTGCCTCGACACTCCGAACGGCGGTGAGTACTGGCTGAACGGAGAGCTCGTGTCCGACAAGGACGAGGACGAGCTCGCGCGCGTCAGAAATCGCGAGATCGGATTCGTTTTTCAGACCTTCAATCTCCTTCCTCGCGCGACCGCGTTGCACAACGTCGAGCTGCCACTCGTTTACGCTGGTGTCGGGTCCGACGAGCGTAAGAAGCGCGCGACCGAAGCGCTCGAGCGCGTTCAGTTGGGAGACAGAATCCACCACAGACCCAACGAGCTCTCCGGCGGTCAGCGGCAGCGTGTCGCGATCGCGAGAGCGTTGGTGAACCAGCCATCGATTCTCCTCGCCGACGAGCCGACGGGGAACCTAGACTCGACGACGTCTGAAGAGATCATGCGGGTGTTCGAGGGACTGGCCGAGCAGGGTCAGACGGTGATCATGGTGACCCACGAGTCAGACATCGCCGCGCACGCCAGGCGCGTCATCGTGCTCCGCGACGGAAAGATCGCCAGCGACGACAAGCGCGACACATTCATCAAATCCGCGGGCATCGCCCCGCCTGACTTGACCGCGATGCGGAAGGGGTAGCAGTTGCCGTTCATAGAGGCAGTCTGGCTAGCTCTGGCGCAGATCCGCGTGCAGAAGCTGAAAAGCTTTTTCACACTGCTCGGCGTTTGCATCGGCGTGATGTTCCTGATCGCCGTCATCTCCATCGTGCAGGGCATGAGCAGCTACATGGAGAACGACTTCGCGGCGAAGATGCTCGGCGTGAACACGTTCACGCTGCGGCGCTTCCCGTGGTTCGGTGACGGCGCGAGCTCGGAAGAAGAGTGGCGCACCTGGCTTCGCCGGCCGCGCATTTACCATACGGATCTCGCTCTCGTCGGCAGTGTTCTGCCACCAGGATCGCGAATCGCCGTAGAGAGCCAGGAATATCTCCAGGCGCAGTCACAATGGGCGCGTCCCAAGCAGGTCGAAGCGCACGCGATCGACGGCGACTACTTCACGATCAAGAAGTATGACGTCCGCGTCGGACGTGCATTCACTTCGCAGGAATCAACGCTGGGTGCACCCGTTGTCGTAATCGGGGACGAAGTCGCGAAGTTTTTCTTTCCCGATCTCGATCCACTGGGTCGCCAGCTCCGAATCAAGGGCATGCCCTACACTGTCATCGGAGTGCTCGAGAAACAGGGCTCGGTGTTCGGACTCTCGCTCGACCGCGTCGCCATCGCGCCGTACAACTCGCCGCTGCATCACTTCACCAACCCGCGCGGCGACGTCGACGGAATCATGGTGCAGGCTCCGACTCCACTCGCGATGGGCGAGGCGATGGAGTCAGTGCGTGAGGTTATGCGCGGACGGCGCAAGCTTCATCCCGGAGATCCCGACAATTTCTTCATGGAGACTTCGGCCAGCGCGCTCGCGTTCATGGACAAGCTGAAGACGATCATGACAATGGCGGGCACGGCGTTCCCGGCGATCGGACTGATCGTCGGCGGAATGGTGATCATGAACATCATGCTCGTCGCCGTCGCGGAGCGCACGCGTGAGATCGGCATCAGAAAATCCCTCGGCGCCAGGCGTCGCGACATCATGCGGCAGTTCCTGGTCGAGGCCGCGACTCTGAGCACGCTCGGCGCGATAATCGGGATTCTGCTCGGTATCGCGATCGCGAAGATCATAGAGTGGAAAACGCCTTTGCCCGCGTCCATTGCGCCATGGTCGATCGTCATGGCGACGCTGCTCGGGACGGTGGTGGGAATCGTCTCGGGTGTTTACCCGGCGCGACGCGCAGCTTCGCTCGACCCGATCGAAGCTCTGAGAAAGGAATAGCGGTGCGCATCGCGCAAAGAGTCTTCAACGCGTTCGAGGGCGTTGGGATGGCGCTCGATGCCATTCGCTCGAACAAGGTCCGCGCCGCGCTCACGATCATGGGCGTCGCGATAGGGGTGTTTGTCGTCGTCGCGATGTCGTCGGTCGTGCGGGGAATCAACGAAAGCTTCGCTAAGGATCTCGAGGCTGCGGGCCCCACTTCCTTCTACATCTATCGCCGGCCAATCGGTGGTTTTCAGGCGTGCGATGGCTCCGACGAAACGTGCCCCGAGCGGCGTAACCCGGCGCTCACCGTCGACGACGCGACTGCCATCGAGCGTCTTCCTTCGATCAAAGCGGTAACAGCGCATCTCGGCTCCGGTGCCAAGTTCACCTACAAGGACAAGCAGGTGAGCACGGGGATGGAGATCTACACGCCGAACTGGGTGGATGTGGACGGCGGGGACATTTATCCCGGACGCAGCTTTACCTACGCCGAGAACACGACGGCGTCACGGGTGATAATCGTGAATCAGAAGCTGGCCGAGCGTCTGTTCGGAACATCGGACCCAATCGACAAGATGATCAATGTCGACGGAGTCGGGTTCCAGGTGATCGGCATCTACCACTACACGGCGAGCCCCATGGGCACGCCGTCCTCGGCGGGCGGCGGCGACCAGGCCAAGGCGATCGTTCCCTTCGAGTCGGCGCGACGCAGCCTCAATCCGTGGATGCGCGGAGTCGACCTGATCGTGAAGCCCGAGCCGGGCGTGACGACTGAAGAAGCGACTGACGACGTGACCGCGCTCCTTCGCGCACGTCGCGGACTCAGGTCCACCGCGAAGAACAACTTCGAGATCATCACGCAGGACCGCCTGATGGGAATCTACAACCAGCTTTTCGGCACATTCTTCGTGGTGGGCCTGGCGCTCTCGTCGGTGGGCCTGCTCGTCGGCGGCGTCGGGGTGGTCGCGATCATGATGATCAGCGTCACCGAGCGCACCCGCGAGATCGGCGTGAGAAAGGCGCTCGGCGCAACGAAGAGCGCGATCCTCTGGCAGTTCCTGGTAGAAGCCGCAACGCTCACGAGCATTGGCGCGGCGATCGGCCTCGTGCTCGGAATCCTGCTCGCCCTGGGGATCAAGACAGCCTTCCCGGCTATTCCGGCTTCGACGCCCCTTTCGGCGGTGGTCGCCGCGCTGGCAACGAGCGCGTTCACCGGAATCCTGTTCGGACTGCTCCCCGCCGCGCGGGCGGCGCGTCTCGACCCCGTTGAAGCGCTCAGGTACGAATAAGGTGTGAACTACAAACTGAAGTAGTTGTTGCAGTCCTTGTAGCGTGCAGGGCACCACCGACCGAAATTAGGTCAATGCGCTTCGCCGATGTAATCATCACGGCACTCCAGCAGATCCGCGTCAACAAGCTGCGGTCGTTCTTCACGCTGCTCGGGATCATCGTGTCGGTGGCGTTCCTGGTCGCGGTCGTGGCGATCATCACGGGAATGAACGCCTACGTGAAGGAAAACCTTGCCAGCGCCCTCATCGGCGCCAACACTTTCCAGGTCAGGCGCTCGCCCATTCGCATCGGGCTGTTCGACGACGAGGAATGGCGGAAGCTGCAAAAGCGTCCGCGCATCACCGAGTCTGACGCGAGCGCCGTGGTCGCGGCGGTTCCTGAAGCGCTCGCCGTCAGCCTTCAGTCCGGCTGGCCGACGCCGATAGCCGACCTCGTGTGGCGCAACAAGACGATGGGCGACGTTGTGATACTTGGCGTCACCGCGCCCTATCAGATCGTGCAGGACTACGTGTTCTCTAGCGGCCGCCCGATCAGCGATTTCGACGTGCACGAGCGCAGACCGGTAGCTGTGATCGGCGCCGACGTGGCTGAGAAGCTGTTCGAGAGCGTGGATCCCGTCGGCCAGGACCTGAGAATCCTTGGGCAGCACTACACGGTCATCGGCACGATCGCCAAGAAGGGACGCGTTCTGGGGCAATCTTTCGACGGGTTCGTCCTGCTGCCGCTGCCGACCTTCGAGATGATCTATGGCCGCCGAAAGACCAACACCGTCTCGGTCAAGATGCCGACCGCTCTTTTGGTCGCCAGCGGAATGGAGCGCGCCAACGAAGCGATGCGCATCTCGCACCGTCTGCGGCCGGGCGACGAGCCCAATTATTCGGTCGAAACCGCTGACGCTCTGGTCGAGTTCTGGAAGAATCTCACCCGTATTCTCTTCTCGGTGATTCCCGCGATCGTCGCGATCGGAGTCGTCGTTGGCGGAATCGTCATCATGAACATCATGCTGATGTCCGTGACCGAGCGCACGCACGAGATCGGAGTCCGCAAAGCCCTCGGCGCCAGGTCGGGCGACATTCGGAAACAGTTCCTCGTCGAGGCAATCGTGCTGGCGAGCATTGGCGGACTCTGCGGCGTCGCGGCCGGGTGGGCTCTGGCTTCGCTGGTGAGCCTCGCGTCGCCCCTTCCCGCGCGCGTCAGCCTGTGGTCCATCATTCTCGCCCTGACGCTTGGTGCAAGCGTCGGAGTGCTATTCGGAGTTTATCCGGCGTCCCGCGCCGCCCAGCTCAACCCGATCGACGCACTTCGCGCAGAATGATCATCGCCGAGCGGATCCAGAGCAACATGCAGATCGCCATCGACACGCTGAGGGCGAATAAGCTACGCTCCTCGCTCACTATCCTGGGCGTCGTTATCGGCGTTTCAACTGTGATGACGATGGCTGCCATCGTTCAGGGAATTCAGGGTCAGATCGTACGCACGATCGAGATCGCCGGACCGACGACGTTCTACGTCGTCAAGGTTTTTTCGCAGACCCCGGTGAATCCCGACCGGCTTCCGAAATGGATTCGGGTGCGGCCCGATCTCGTCGAGGCGGAGGCTGACCGCATCAAGCGGCTTCCGGAGATCTCCTACGCCGCGATGTGGGCTCAGAGTGCCGGACGGCTTACGTACGGCGCGCAACACACGCAGCTCATCGCCATCATGGGCGCCGACGATCGGTACCAGGAGATCCAGGGCGGAGAGCTCCTCGATGGCCGCTGGTTCACGCCGGCGGAGCTCGCTTCGGGCAGCAACGTCGTCGTCCTCGACGAAAACGCGGCACACAAGCTGTTCGGCCTGGAATCCGTGCTGGACAAGGAGATCAGAGTTGGAGGGCGCCCCGCGAGAGTCATCGGTCTCTACGCCCAGCCGGGCAACATCTTCTCGCCCCCCGGACAGGACATCGGCGCGATCGTGCCGTACCAGATGCTCGACCACCAATTCACGATCGACAAGACCAACGCGCTTTACCTCCCGGTGAAACCCAAGAAGGGTGTTGCCACTGCAGATGCGCAGGAGGCGGTGACGATCGCGCTCCGCGAGATGCGAGGCCTGCGCCCCGCGGACAAGAACAACTTCGATCTGATCACCCAGGACCAAATCCTGGACTCCTTCAACAAGATCACCGGGGTGTTCTTCCTGGTGATGATCGTTCTATCGAGCGTAGGCCTCCTCGTTGGCGGAATCGGCGTGATGGCCATCATGATGGTGTCGGTCACGAGTCGCACCCGAGAAATCGGGATCCGGAAGGCGCTCGGCGCTACGAAGCGCGAGATCCTGTTCCAGTTTCTCGTAGAATCCGCAATGCTCACGGGACTCGGTGGTATTCTCGGCATCCTGATCGGACTGTCGTTAGGCCGAATCGCCACGCTCGCAATGAACATTGATGCCGCCGTGCCCTTGGCTCTCACTGTCGTCGCAGTGATAGTGTCGGTGAGCATCGGTATCATCTTCGGGATGCTTCCCGCTCAGCGGGCGGCCAAGCTCGACCCGATTGACGCGTTGCGCTACGAGTAGCTGGCGGGCAAGCCGTATCCCGCTTGGTTCAACGCGCGTAACTTTCCGGTATGACACACGTAGACGTCCTCGCCATCGCAGCTCATCCGGATGACATCGAGCTGATTTGCGGCGGCACGCTCATTCGCGCGCAGATGCTTGGACGAAAGACGGGCATTCTCGATCTCGCCGCCGGAGAGCTGGCCAGTCGCGGCACGCCGGAGCTCCGCGCAACGGAGGCGGCCAAGGCGGCGAAGGTGATGGGTGTCAGCGTCCGCAAGAATCTCGGCCTTCCAGACGGTGGCATTACGAACACGCCGACTACGCGGGCAATGGTTGCAGTCGTGATTAGGCAGCTCAAGCCCAGCGTCGTGATCACGCACTCGCTGCACGGCCGACACCCGGACCATCCGATCGTAGCGCAGCTCGTGCGCGACGCGTGCTTCGTCGCCGGCCTGAAGCTGGTGGAGCAGGACATCCCGCCACACCGGCCGAAGAAGGTGATCCACGCTCTTTCATTTCGAGAGGACAATCAGAAGCCGACCTTCGTCGTCGACATCAGCGAGGCATTCGAGAAAAAACTCGAAGCGATCGGATGCTACAAATCGCAATTCGGCGAGGCGGTCCAGGCTGGAGAGGTTTACCCGAACGGTGAGCCGCTGCACGATCTGCTGCGGCATCACGCAGCGCACTATGGATCGCTCATTCGTTGCCGTTACGGAGAGCCGTTCTACACGACTGAAACCATGCGCGTGGATGATGTCGCCACGCTCGAGGTGGCAACTTTTTGACCGAGAAAGGCCGGAAGACGCCGTCATCCGGGTCAGCGAAACAATCCGGCGGCGAGGTAACCTATTCGTCGTATCTGGCACTCGATGAGCTGCTCAGGCTGCAGCGGCCGCGCTCCAGGCCCGAGCACCCCGACGAGCTCCTTTTCATCATCGTCCACCAGTCGAGCGAGCTGTGGTTCAAGCTCATTCTTCACGAGCTCGACGCGCTCATTGGCCTGATGGAGGCAAAAGACACGCTCGGCGCTCTCACATCCGTGCGCAGAGTGAACGCGCTCGTTCACATCGTCACCGGGCAGCTCTCCGCATTGGAGACTCTCCCGCCACAGCGCTTCGCACAATTTCGCGGATACCTCGGCACGTCGAGCGGATCGCAGAGTGTGCAGTTCCGCGCGATCGAGGCAAAGTCCGGCATGCGCGATGAGCATTTTGTTCGCGTCCTCAAGCAGCATGGTGAGATTCCGGCGATAATCAAGGAGGCGCTGGAGAAGCCGACGTTGCAGCAGCTCTACAATGATCTCCTGGTAGCGCACAACGTGACGCTCGAGCAGGTCTACTCGGAAGCACACCAGCGTCCGCTTCAGATGCTGGCGGAGGGACTGCTCGAGTACGAGCAGGGTTTCGCGATGTGGCGCTTTCTTCACGTCCAGCTCGTCGAGCGCATCATCGGACCACTCACTGCCGGAACAGGCGGCACGCTCGGATCCAAATATCTGCAGAAAACGATCTCACAGAGGTTCTTCCCCAGGTTGTGGGAAGTCAGGAGCAAGTTCTTTCAGGGCTGACGCTAAACGGCCGCTTGGGGGGCATCTAGGACGGAGGGTCAACACGGATGCTCCGGATAAAGGCCGGATGCTCCGGATCTGCTCCGCTTGGCGTTAGCGCTCCGTTGGTCAGGGCTGTGATTTTTTATTTCGAAGGACGGATCTGGGAGGCGGGGCGAAGCACGGCGAGCGGCGCTTTCCAAGAACCGGCCCGCAAAGAAGATCGTTAATGCCTTCGGAGCCGATCCGGAGCATCCGGGCATCTTCCGGAGCATCCGTGTTAACACTTCGTCCTGGATGCTGACCAAGCGGAGTGTTGTGGCTATGCCGGAGCGCCACCCTTAAATTGCGAGCATGACCCCCGCAGCTGATCCCGTCTACCTCGATCACGCCGCCACGACGCCGGTGCGCGAAGAGGTTTTTGAGGCGATGAAGCCCTTCTTCGGCCCTCGCTTTGGAAATCCTTCGAGCACCCATCGGTGGGGGCGCGAAGCGCGCGCGGCGCTCGACGAGGCGCGGGAACGGGTAGGCCGATGTCTAGGCGCGCGTCCTGACGAGATCTGTTTCACATCCGGCGGTACCGAGGGCGACAATCTCGCTATCCTCGGGGCCTGGCGCGCGCTCAAGGCTAAGGGACGGATAGCGGTCGCAACCACCCCTATCGAGCACAAGGCGATCCTTGGTGCCATGCACCAGGCCGCGCGTGAAGGCGCCGAAGAGCGCGTGCTCGCCATGACACCCGATGGTGTGGTAGACAGACAATCGTTCGACGATCTCGTGGACGACGCAGTTGCGATCTGCTCGACAATGTGGGTCAACAACGAGATCGGCACGATCCAACCGGTCCCGCAGCTCGCGGCGAAAGCGAAGGAACGCGGCGCGCTCTTTCATACCGACGCGGTCCAGGCATTTGGAAAGGTCCAGATCGACGCGCAGAAGCAGCAGTTCGATTTCCTAACGATTTCCGGCCACAAATTCGGCGCACCCAAAGGAATCGGCGCTCTCTTCATTCGTCGGGGGACCAGTCTCGAGCCACTCATGCACGGAGGAACCCAGGATCGCGGACGACGCCCGGGAACGGAAAACGTCGCCGCGGCGGTTGGTCTCGCCCATGCAGCGGAACTGACCCTCGCGGAGTGCGACGCGCATTGCGCGCGACTGCTGAAGCTGCGCGAAAGGCTCGAGGCCGGGATTCTCGCGAAGGTCCCCGATGCGGTAATCCACGGACGTGGGGCCGAGCGAGCGCCGCACATCGTGAACATCTCCGTGCCGGGAACGGATAGCGAATCCTTGCTGATGGCGCTCGACCTGCGCGGCATCGCTGCCTCTGGAGGCTCGGCGTGCCAGAGTGGAAGCATCAGCCCCTCTCACGTGCTGTCTGCGATCGGCGTGCGTCCCGACCTGGCGAGCGCCGCAGTGCGAATGAGCCTCGGCTCGCTCACGACGGATCATTGCATCGATCGCGTCATCGAAGTCTTCCCCGCCCTTGTCACCAAGGCGCGGCAGCATACGGCGGCACAGTAACGATGCCGAAGGAAAGAGTTCTGGTAGCTATGTCGGGCGGCGTTGACTCATCCGTCGCGGCCGGGCTCCTCGTCGAGCAAGGCTACGAGGTTGTCGGCGCGACGATGAAGCTGTTCTGTCACGGGGAGGATGTTCCCGATCGCCCGTGCTGCTCTCTCGACTCGGTAAACGATGCGAGACGTGTATGCGAACAGCTCGGTATCCCGCATTACGTGCTCAACCTCGAGACGAAGTTCGGGCACGATGTCGTCGACAACTTCGTCGAGGAGTATGCGCGCGGGCGCACCCCGATTCCCTGCGTGAGGTGTAACACCTTCACCAAGTTCCGCGACTTTCTGAAGAAGGCAGACTCGATCGACGCGAAGTGGATCGCGACAGGTCATTACGCCCGTGTGGTTGACGGTGAGCTTCGCCGAGGGGTTGATGAGAACAAGGACCAGACGTATTTCCTCTGGGGAATCGATCGCGCGGTTCTTTCGCGGATGATTCTTCCCGTCGGCACGCTCGACAAGGCACAGACGCGCGCGCGCGCGCATGCAATGGGACTCGAGGTCATCGCCGAGAAGCCCGAGAGCCAGGAGATCTGTTTCGTTCCGGACGGCGACTACGCGCGCATTCTCGAGCAGCGACTGCCTCCCGATGCACCGGCGTTGTCGCGCGGCCCGATCATGACAGCGAGCGGACAGATTGTCGGAGAACACAACGGATTCGCGCGCTACACGATCGGTCAACGTCGCGGTGTACCCGGCGGGTTTCCGCATCCGATGTACGTAATCGGCATCAGACCGTATGATCGCGCGGTCGTGATTGGGACGCGCGACGAACTGCTGGGGAGCGGCGTAGTAGCGCGCGAAGTGAACTGGTTGGCGGCGCCGCCGAGCGTCGGAGATCGGGTGGCTGTGCGAGTGCGACATCGCGCGCCGTTAGCCCCGGCGGAGATTGTTCGATTGGACGGCGACGAAATAGAGTTGGCACTCGACGAGCCCGTGTCGGCGATCACCCCCGGCCAATCGATGGTGCTTTACAACGGTGATCGAGTGTTGGGCGGCGGCTTCATAGAAGCTTCTCGAGGCCAGCGATTCCCACTACCCGTGCTGGCGGCGTGATCTGGCGAGTTCCTGTTCGAGCTTCCTCCATCCTTCCGACCAACCGATGATAAAGATTTTCGCTTGCGTGGCCCTCCTGGCCGCAGCCTTCCCGGTCCGCGCCCAGACCCTTGTTGACACTGCTGGCACCGCTGCCATCGTCCGCCAGGCCACCGAACACTCCGAGGTGATGAAGAATCTCGAATACCTGGGAGATGTCATCGGCCCACGCCTAACCGGCTCCCCGGCGATGCGCCGCGCGAATGATTGGACAGCTGAACGCTTCAAGTCCTATGGCCTTACGACCGCGATCGAGCCCTGGGATTTTGGGGTGACCTGGGAACGCGGGCCGGTGTTCGCGCGACTCCTCGCGCCGTTTCAGCGTGGCGTTACCGCGCACAGCTGGGCGTGGACAGCCGGCACCGACGGCAAGCCATTGGCGGGACCGGTTGTGTTGGTGAACGTCTCGTCGCCAGAGAGTGTCGCAGTCTACAGGGATCGAATGAAAGGGGCGTGGCTCATCACGGGGCAGCCAGCGACGATCTTCAATCCCGACGGGCCACCGATGACCGCAGCGGACTCAGCCCCGCTCCGCACCCGCTTCAATCAGTTTCGTGCACCGCAGGACACCTCGCCCGCGGCAGTGGCGCGTCGGCGCCAATTTCAGACTGATTTGCCTTATCTCCTGAAGCAGGCTGGCGCGCTGGGTCGTCTCACCGACGGCGGCAAGGAGCAAGGCCTGATGACCATGAGCGGCTCACCCTACTCGGTGTCACCGCTGCCAAACCTGGTCATCGCTCACGAAGACTTCGCGCTGCTGGCGCGCCTCGACCAGAATGGCGTCACACCACGTTTTGAGGCCGCGGTCAGCAATACCATCGGCAGGCAGTCGGTGCAGCAATACAATACGGTCGCGGAAATCCGCGGCACGGAGAAGCCGGGAGAGGTTGTCATCCTTGGCGCGCATCTCGACAGCTGGGATCTCGGCACAGGAACTACGGACAATGGCACCGGCTCGATGGCGGTGCTGGAAGCCGCGCGTGCCATCGCGCAGTCCGGTCTCAAGCCAAAACGCACGATCCGTTTTATTCTGTTCAGCGGCGAAGAGGAAGGGCTGCTGGGATCCGCCGCCTACGCGGCGCAGCACGCTGCGACCGCCGACAGCATCCAGGCGGTGCTGGTGCTCGACAACGGCACCGGGCTGATCACGGGTCAAGCTCTTCAAGGGCGAAATCAGGACGAGCAGCTCTGGAAGGATCTTCTCGCACCGGTCGCCTCGCTCGGCGCCAAGAATGTGCGGCAAGGAAACAAAGGCGGGACTGACCACCTATCGTTCATTCCGTACGGCGTGCCGGGCTGGAACTTCGATCAGGAGTCGCGCGGCTACAACCATACGCATCACTCGCAGGTCGACACCTATGATCATGCTATAGGGAACGATCTCATTCAGGCTTCAGCGGTGATGGCCGCCACAGCCTTCGAGCTCGCGAATCTCCCTACGCTCCTACGCCGCGGCGCAAAGACGCCCGTGGTGCCGCGGACGCTTGCAAGGCCCTCGCCAGGGCTCTCCGCGAACTAGCCTCGTGGGAGTGCCGGTCGCAAGTTTGTGCACCTACCTAAAGACAGGAGACGCTGGATGTCGTCACGTGGACCGTTATCGAACTCGAACTTCGCGTTGGCTCTCGCCGGCGCCGCGTTTGTATCGGCGTGTAACGCTCCCGCTCCTGCACCGCCGCCCTCACCGGTTTCCGGCACGGTCGCGCCTCGAGTTATTCCCGCACCGTCGTCGCTCGCGCTGGCGGGGGGCGCACCGTTCGATTTGACTCGTACCACCCGCATCACGCTTGTAGGGTCCAACCCGGAAGTGGCCGCAATCGGAGAAACTCTTGCCGCGCTGCTCCGCAAGTCTACCGAGTTCGCCTTTCCGGTGGCCACCACGTCCGCGGGTAGTGGCGCGGGCAGCATAGAGCTCCGCCTCATCAGCGACGCGCCTTCGCTCGGCCAAGAGGGCTACAGGCTGAGCGTGACGGCGGATTCTGTGCGGCTAGCCGCAAATGCGCCGGCTGGTCTTTTTCGTGGTCTTCAAACGATCAGACAGCTTCTCCCCGTCGAGATCGAATCCGAGATGGGAGTGGCGCGCAGTATCTGGCCGATACCCGCGCTCACCATCGTTGATCAGCCCCGCTTCGGCTGGCGCGGCTCGATGCTGGACGTCGCACGCCACTTCTTCACGGTGGACGAAGTCCAGCAGTACATCGACCTCATGGCGCTCTACAAGCTGAACGTGTTGCACCTCGGTCTAACCAACGATCAGGGATGGCGTATCCAGATCAACTCTCGTCCGAAGCTCACAGCCGTCGGCTCGCTTACACAGGTCGGAGGGGGATCCGGCGGTTTCTATACCCAGCAGGACTACCAGGACATCATTCGGTACGCGCGGGCGCGGTACATCACGATCGTCCCTGAGATCGACATGCCGAGCCACAGCAACGCGGCCCTCAGTGCCTATCCCGAGCTTTCATGTGGCTCGCGGCCTCCCACTCCTTACACCGGAATCGAGGTTGGCTTCAGCACGTTCTGTGTCGATAAGGAGGAGACGTACGCGTTCATCGACGACGTGGTCCGCGAGCTCAGCGCGCTTACACCCGGTCCGTACCTTCACGTCGGCGGGGATGAGGTCAAGGTGCTCACCTCCGAACAGTACATACGCTTCGTCGAACGCGTGCAGCCAATCGTAAACAAGTACGGGAAGACGATGGTTGGATGGGAGGAGATCACGAAGGCGCGAATCAGTCCGACCACAATCGCCCAGCAATGGAAAAGCGATTCGGCGACGGCTGCGCTCAAGTACGGCGCCAAGTTAATCCTCTCGCCGGCGAACAAAACTTACCTCGACATGAAATACAACACGACGACGGAGCTCGGGATGAAGTGGGCAGGATTGGTCGAGGTCAACGACGCCTACAACTGGGATCCCGCTCTCTACCTCGCTGGAGTCACGGAGGAAAGTATTGTTGGAGTCGAAGCACCTCTCTGGAGTGAGACGGTGCGAAACATTACCGCAGTCGAGTACCTCGCAATGCCGCGTCTCGTCGCAATAGCCGAAGTTGCTTGGACGCCACAGGCTTCGCGCGAGTGGCAGGGATTCCGCTTGAGAGTCGCGGCCCATGCGCCGCGATGGAATTACCTCGGCATCAACTATTACCGGTCGCCGCAAATTCCGTGGTGAAGCTCACACTGCTTGCCACCTCCTTAGGGTTTATTGTGGGAGTGCGATCTCAACTAAATGCCCAGGATGCTGCGCCGTTCCCCCCTCCCAAACTGGAGCCGCGCATCATCTCTCCCGGGAAGACGAGCGCGGATCCACCGTCGGATGCCGTCGTCCTTTTCGATGGAAAGAGCCTGGCGAGCTGGCGTAGCAGTGATGGAGGTCCGGCGAAGTGGCAGGTCAGAGATGGCTACATGGAGGTCGCAGCAGGAACGGGTGACATCCTCACCGCGGAGCCATTCGGTGACTGCCAGCTGCACATCGAGTGGGCAACGCCGTCGATCGTCAAGGGCGAAGGACAGGAGCGCGGGAATAGCGGCGTCTTTCTAATGGGCCACTACGAAATTCAGGTGCTCGACTCCTACGACAACAAGACCTACTTCCACGGCCAGGCTGGATCCGTTTACAAACAGTACGCTCCGTTGGTGAATGCGTCGCGCCCGCCCGGCCAGTGGCAGAGTTACGACATCATCTTCAAGGCACCAAGATTCGATGAGCAGGGCAAGGCAATCGAGCGCGCGCGGATCACGGTGCTGCACAACGGAGTGCTCATCCAGAACAACGTCGATGTTTTCGGCAACACCTATAACGACCGGCCGGCCGTCTATACCGTCCACGCGGCGCTGGAGCCGCTGCGGCTGCAGGACCACGGCAACCCGGTGCGATACCGCAACATCTGGCTTCGGCGCTTGTGATTTCTAGTATTTCATCCCGCCGGAATCGGCGAAGTCTTTCATCATCCGCTCCTGCTCTTCGGACAGTTTCTCAGGAACAGCGATGGAGACTTCAACGATGAGGTCGCCCTTCTTGTCTCCCTTCTCGATTCCTTGCCCGCGTACGCGGAACCGCTTCCCGGACGGAGTGCCGGGCGGAATTTTGATCGCCACTTTTTTCCCGTCGAGCGTTTTCACGCTGATCTTCGTGCCGAGCGTCGCCTGCGCGATGTTGAGCGGGACTTTCGCGATGACGTCGAGCCCGTCCCGGCTGTAGAACTTGTCGGGCTGCACGTTGAATGTAATTACGAGGTCACCAGGTGGCCCGTTCGCCGTGCCCTTTCCTCCCTGGCCCTTGAGCCGGATCT
Organism: Gemmatimonadales bacterium; assembly: GCA_031394125.1. Lineage (GTDB taxonomy): Bacteria > Gemmatimonadota > Gemmatimonadetes > Gemmatimonadales > Gemmatimonadaceae > UBA4720. Next base: position 48,755 of record JANMWS010000019.1, on the reverse strand, counting down.
TCGATCCGGTATCGACCCCAGGCGGCACATTGATAACGACCTTCCGCTTGACGCGCACTTCCCCCGTGCCGTGGCACGTTGGGCACGTCTCGGTCGGAACCTGTCCCTTCCCGAGGCACACGGGGCACGTTCTGTTGACCGCGAACCCGCCCTGACCAAACGAGATCACCCCGCGACCGTTGCACTCCGGACAAATCTTGAGCTGCGCGCCGCGCGCCGCTCCCGTGCCGTGACAAGTCGGGCACTCCTCTCTGACCTCTAGCTCGATCGGAACCTTGCCTCCGCGCGCCGCCGTGCGAAACGGGATATCGAGACTCGCTTCGACCGTATCTCCCCTCTCTGGTCCGCGGGGCCGCGACGCCTCTCTCGCTTCCCCACCGCCGAACATGGAGCTGAAAAGGTCGCCCAGTCCGCCAAGCCCGCCGATGTCGAAGTCCTGGAAGTTGATGGTCTGCTCGCCACCTCTCGAGCGCCCTCCACCGAATCCGCCAGCACCGCCCGCGCGTGACCTTCCACCGCCAAACCCGCCGGAAGCTCCGTCGAACGCGCCATAGCGGCGCATCTCGTCGTACTGCTTCCGCTTTGCCGGATCGCTCAGGACGTTATTCGCTTCCGAGATTTCCTTGAAGCGCTCGGCAGATTTCGCATCGCTGGAATTGGCGTCAGGATGAAATTTCTTGGCGAGCTTGCGATAGGCCTTCTTGATCTCGTCCTGCGAAGCCGTCGAGCTTACGCCGAGTACGTTGTAAAAATCCTTGGACTGCGCCATTTATTTGGCGAGCGAGACAGCAGTCAGCCGTTCCACTGCTTCACCACCACGCGGGCGGGACGCAGCAGCTGCGATCTGAATAAGTATCCGGGCTGGTACACGCGCGACACCACGTGATCGTCCTCGCGCGCCGATGTCGGCTCGGTGGCGACCGCTTCGTGAAGCGCGGGGTCGAACGTCTCTCCCAGCGGGTTGATAATCTCCAGACCAGCCCCGCCAAGAGTCTTCAGCAATTTTTTCTCGACCATGTCGACGCCCTGGACAACCGTTGTCGCATCGGTCGTTGCCGGATCGATATGGGCGAAGCGTGCGACGTCGTCGAGCGCCTCCACCAGCTGCCTCACGAGATCCGCCTGCGCGCGCGTGCCAGCGTCCTGACGCTCCTTCGCCGACCGCTTGCGATAGTTGTCGTATTCGGCGGCCAGACGAAGGTATTTATCCCGCTCCGTCGCCAGATCCTCGGTGCCACTCCCTCCCGAGTCGCGCACCGACGTGTCAGTCCCAGAGGTCTCCGGTCCATCGTCGTCGGAGCTGCTTCCGAAAGCGGCGCCCTGCGCCTGCGCGCCGTCGCTGACGCCGGGAGCGAAATCGTCCTCCGACCCCATTACATCCTGCTCGCCGACCGGGGTCTGATCACCCTTCTTTTTCGAGTGCTTCATGTCGGAAACTTAACCTTTTGCAAGAGTGCGACGTACCATCTCCAGCGCAGCCTGGGCCGCCCGCTGCCTGATCTCTGCGCGATCTCCAACGACATGGAAACGGCGTGCCTTCGCATCGGAACCGTGAATGGCAATCCAGACGAGCCCGACTGGCTTCTCCGGCGTGCCGCCACCTGGCCCGGCAATACCCGTTACCGAAACCCCGACATCGGCGGCTGTACTCTCACGAACACCCGCCGCCATCTGTAGCGCCACTTCCTCACTCACTGCACCGTAGCGTTCCAGATCCTCGGCGCGGACGCCGAGCAGCTGCTTCTTTACGTCGTTGTGGTACGCTATCACGCCCCCGAGGAATACATCGCTGGATCCGGGAACGCTGGTGAGGCGCTCGCCCAACATCCCGCCCGTGCAGCTCTCGGCCACGGCGAGCTTGAGCTTCAAAGCGCGGCACCTGTCGAGGACAACCGCGGCAAGATCGGTGTCATCCTCTCCGTATGCGTACGGTTCAACTCTGCCCCGCAGTTTCACTATTGCTTCCTTGACGAGCTTGTGCGCCCGCGCGGGGGGCATTCCCTTCGCCGTGACGCGGAGGTCCACTCCGGCAACTCCCGGCAGGTACGCAAGTGGGAGAGATCCCAGCTCCGACTGAGGGTCGCCGAGGAAATTCGGGCCGAGCAGCTCCGCGATCGCTGATTCCGCGATGCCGGTCGTTCGCAGGGTGCCCGACAGAACTACGCTCTCGACGCCTTTGATCCGCGCCTGGATCGCCGGCAAGAGCTCTTCGACGAGCATACCGCGCATTTCTCGGGGCACACCAGGCATCATCGCGACCCAACGCCCTTTATCGTCCTCGAGCCAGATGCCGGGAGCTGTACCATGACGATTTACGAGTATTCGGGCCCCTTCAGGGATCTCCGCCTGTGTTCTGTTGGTCGAAGGAAAGACGCTGTTGGGAAACCGGACACGCCAGCGTTCTTCGAGTTTGGCGGCGAACGCTTCATCGAGCTTCATTGCGCGGCCGAAGATCCGGGCAATAGCCGGCTTGGTGAGATCATCGCTCGTCGGTCCGAGACCGCCGGTCGTTATCACCCCTCCAGTCCGATCGAGTGCTTCCCGTACCGCCTGTGCAATCTTTTCGGCTTCGTCGCCCACGGTTGTGCGACGTACGATCTCGACTCCGCTTGCCGCCAACACGCGGGAGATGTGCGCCGCGTTCGTGTCTATCGTGAAGCCGAGGAGGAGCTCGTCACCAATGGTGATCAGCTCGACCTGGCTGCGGCTCAACGTGCGAACACTCCGGCGTATCGCCGGAGATAGAGAGCGAGCGAATAGATGGTGAGAACGACTGAGGTGACCATCGTGACCGTTCCGACTATGCCGTTAAAGTAGGCGAAGGCGCGCCAGGACGCGCTCTGCCAATCCTGGCGGGCAGCAAGAGTCGCGGCAAAAAACCAGAAGTACGCCGAGCCGACCCAAACGGACTGAAAGCCGGTTTTCCATTTGGCCGGGCCGATGGCAGAGATGACTACGCCGCGTCGCGCAGCCGCCTGACGGAACACCGTCATGAAGATTTCCCGCCCGATCACCAGCGCGACCACCCACCACGCCAGGAAGATGGGTCCGAAGGGCGTGAGAAACGGGAGCCGGCCCGCATCCATGCTCTCGGCGCGCGTTGGAATGAAAGCATCGTTGGGCGGAGCCATTAGCACGAACATCGGAATCAGCGTGGCGAACAGAAGCAGCTTATCCGCGAGCGGATCGAGCAATCGTCCGAGATCCGTGATGAGGTTGCGCGTGCGCGCCAGCTTGCCGTCGAAGTAATCGGTAACGGCGGCGACAATGTAGAGCACGAACGCGGTGAGTCGCGCGCCGGGCGAGTTGATGAAAGGCAGTGCTGCGATGAAGGGCGCGGCGAGAATGCGGCCGGCCGTGATGGTGTTGGGAAGATTCACCGGAGGCTCTCCACGCCCCGCTAGGCGAGCGCCTTCAGCACCAGCTTGCTCACGGCCTTGAGCGTGTCGAACACGCCATCGCCTTGAACCGCAATCGCCTCGAAGTACGGCGCGCGCTCGACCCACTCTCCGCCTGGAAGCTGCTCGATCAGATTCTCGCCGGCGTGGTAAGGATCGGGAGTTACACGACGCTTGGTCGGCTCCTCCACTTCCCATCCCGGATTGAGAGCCGCCTGCAGGTCGTCGATCGGGGCGGCGTTCGGCAGGTCCCGTTTGTTGTATTGGATCACAAACGGCATCTGGGTGAGATCGTACCCGTACTCGGACATGTTGTCGTAGAGATTCTGCATCGACTCGAGATTCGCTTCCATGCGCTCCGCCTGTGAATCGCCGACGAAGACTATGCCGTCTACGTTCTTGAGGATCAGCTTTCGGCTGGCATTGTAATAGACCTGGCCGGGCACCGTGTACAGGTGGAAGCGGGTCTTGAATCCGCGAATGGTTCCGAGATCGACGGGAAGAAAATCGAAGAAGAGGGTGCGCTCGGTCTCGGTCGCGAGAGATATGAGCTTGCCCCGCGTCTCCGGCTTAACCTTGCCGTAGACGTGCTCGAGATTCGTGGTCTTGCCGCCAAGCCCAGGACCATAGTAAACGATCTTACAATTGATCTCGCGCGAGGCGTAGTTGATCATCGACACGCTAGCTCTTCCTCACCAGTTGAAGAGTTTGTCGATCTCGTCATCCGCGCCCTTGAGCAGTCCCGGGGGCACGGCGCCGTTCCGACCGCGCGAAAATACGCGATCCACCAACAGCGTCAACTCTTCGATCTCGGCCTTCATTCTGAGGCGGACGAGACCGACAGTCGTGCGTGAATCGAAGATTATTACGAGGAGCAGCCGGCGCGCGATATCGGCCACATAGATGGATTCTTTTTCACCCTGATGAAACAGGCTAGAGAAATCATTCTCGCCTACCAGTTTCGCGAGCTGGTCGTTGGCGCTGTAGTCGGCGGCGGTGAGCGTCGCGAATGCGGTGGTATCGAGCGAGAGTGATTCACCCACGGTCGTAACGAGCTGTCCCGACCGGTCGACGAGAAGCGCGCATCGGGAATTGGTCTCGCCAAGAAAGCGCTTCAGCGAATCGGTGATCGCGGTGAAGTCGTCTTGCGTGAAGGACCAGTTTGCCGTGCCGGCGGTCATCGTGCTCCGGTCACAGAGTGGACTCGAGCTGCCTGAGAAGTCGCGCGCCGCGCGAGCGGAGAATCGCTCTCGGCTCCCACGCGACGTACTCACGAAGGAGCTGCGCCGTGCCGACCGTGGGCCGCGCACGAAGGTACCCGAGTGCAGCGACACGATGCAGCGCCGACCTGCTGAAAAGGTTGCGGCGATACTGGCGCTGCATCCTGCTCCAGACAAGAGTGCCAGCGGCTATCCCGCCGATGAATCCCACGGCGACGAAGCTCGCGCGCTGTCTGCTCATGACATCGCCCTCCGCGCCGTCAGCGCCTGCGCGATCGTCACGCCATCGGCGTACTCGAGATCGCCCCCAACGGGGAGACCGCGCGCGATGCGCGAGACGGTGAGGGGATAACGAGCGAGCTTGCGCTGGACGTAGAGAGCGGTCGTCTCGCCTTCTATGCTTGGGTTGGTGGCAATTATCACTTCGCGGACGACTCCAGCCGACACTCGCGTCTCCAGCTGTGGAATGGTGAGGTCTTCCGGCCCTATGCCGTCGAGTGGCGATAGCCGACCGCCCAGGACGTGATACACGCCCCGGAACTCGCCTGACCGCTCGATAGCTCCGATATCGGAAGCTTCCTCTACTGCGCAGATGACTCCCGTATCCCTGCGCGCGTCACGGCAAATGGAGCACAAATCATCCTCCGTGAGATTGAAGCATTGCGGGCAGGGGCGCACCTTGTCCGCGAGCGTCTCGAGCGCGGTAGCAAGGCGCTTGGATTGCTCCGGCGACTGCTTGAGCAGGTGGTAAGTCAGCCGGAGGGCCGTCTTCCGGCCGATGCCGGGCAGCTTGGACAACTCGGTGGCCAGATCGTCAATCGCGCCCACGCTAAAAAGGGAGCTTGAAGGGCAAGTTCAAGCCCCCGGTCAAGCGCGCCATCTCTGTCTTGGCGAGGTCGCCAGCCTTCTTCTGAGCCTCGTTGACGGCTACGAGCACCAGATCCTCCAGCATCTCGACGTCTTTGGGATCAGCCACGCTCGCGTCGATCTTGACCCGGGTGATCGTCCCCTTTCCATCGGCTTCGACCGTCACCAGCCCGCCGCCGGCCGCAGCGGTCACGGTCTGCTTCTCCAGCTCGGCCTGCATCTCCTTCATGCGGGTCTGCATCTGCTGCGCCTGTTCGAAGATCTTCGAAAAATCAGCCATTGTCCGAGGTTGTGAATGAGCGCCGTGAGGTCAGTCGAGAAGCTCGAGGTCCAGCTCGTCGATCGCCGCTCCCAGCGCGGGATCCTTCTGCCGCAACATGCCGATCCGCTCTTCCTTGAGCGCCTCCGGCGTCATGCGGCTCCGATTCGAATCCTGTGCCGTCGCGTCCATTGCGCGCTTCATTTCGCCGAGTTGTCCCTCGTTCACCGTTGAGGGGGCTTTCGCAGGCGTCTCCGGCGGCAGAGCGTTCGGCGTGCTTAGTTGCGGAGGATAGCCAGGACGCGTTGCCGGCCTTTGCACCGTTCGCGCCACCGAAGCCTGCACTGGTTGGGCGCGGACCGACCCGCTCGGCGCTTCTCCCCGATCGCTGCTCGGGGACGACTCGGCGCCCAGACCTTTGAGCAGATCCTCCAGCGCGACAGTCTTGTCGAGCAGCGCCATCCTGACCAGGAGCATTTCGATCAGCAGCTGCTGCTGGCCGCTTTTGCGAAACGTCGGCTCGAGCGCGTTTACCGCGCTGACCATTCGGAGCAAGTCGCCAGCAGTGAACAGATCCCTTCTCTCCCGGAGCGCCGCGGCCGCGGTGACTGAGACTCCATCGGCCTTTCCATTGAGCACGACCGCGAGCTGGGCGCGCAGCATGTCGGCGAACCCCGATAAGAACACGCCGAAGTCGACGCCCGCATCCGCGAGCTTGGTCACGGCCCCGAACACTTCTCCGGCGCGGTGACTGGCGATGATGTCCAGGATCGCCAGGAACTCGTCCTCGGGCACCAGGCCGAGCGCCTCCCTGACGCGCTCGGATGTCACAGCGCCTTCACCGATGGAAATCACCTGGTCGGCGAGACTGAGGGCGTCACGCATCGATCCGTCCGCCGCGCGGGCGATCAACGCCAGCGCGTCGTCCGCGATCTTCACTCCTTCCTTCTCGAGAACGGTCGTCAGTCGCTTTGTGATGTCACCGAGTCCGATGCGTTTGAGGTCAAAGCGCTGGAGCCGGCTGAGCACCGGCGCGGCGGCCTGAGCGATCTTCTGGGGCTCTGTGGTGGCGAAGACAAAAACGACGCGCGGCGGCGGCTCCTCGAGGATCTTTAGCAGCGCATTCCATGCTTCGCGCGTGAGCATGTGCGCCTCGTCGACAATGTAGACCTTGAAGCGGTCGTCCCCCGAAGGAGCGTACATCGCTCGTTCCCGGAGATCGCGCGCATCATCGACACCGCGGTTGGACGCGGCGTCTATCTCGACTACATCGAGGCTCGACGACCCGCTCCAGATGCGCTGACACGAGACACACTCGCCGCATGGCTCGCCGTCTTCGCGCTTGCTCTCGCAATTGAGCGCCATGGCCAGCACGCGGGCGAGGGTCGTCTTCCCCACTCCGCGCGGCCCGCACAGGAGATATCCGTGCGCGACTCTTCCTCTGGCGATGGCGCCGCGCAGCGTATTGGACACGTGCGACTGGACGGCAACGTCAGCGAAGCTCTTTGGGCGGTATTTGCGGGCTAGTGCGAGAGACATTGCGAGGCGGGAGTACCCCAGGCCTGACGGAGCAACGAAAGACACCGCATGCCGCTGCTACCTTCGGGGTCCTGACGGAGTTAACGGGCTTACGCCCTCCGGGACCTGGGGCAGTAGAAATATATCACTGAGAACTGCGGATTGCGGACCAAATGCATTTCGGACTGCTGACTAATTGCGGATTGGGAGACTGACTGCGGATTGAAGACTGTGCGGAGTGCGGACAAGGCCCGCAGTCCGTATATAGAAAGCCCCGCCATCGCTGACGGGGCTTTCCCTACGGCGCGTCGGGGGTGCACGCGCCCGGTAAGTAAGGAGCTACTTCTTCTTCACGGTGATGGTGGGGGTCTTGATCTTCGCTGAATCCATCTTGACCTTCGGGACCGCGACTGTCGTGGTCTCGGTGCCGACCTGGATCGTCGGCGTATGAATCGTGTCGGTCTGCGTTCCAACCACAGGCTTCTCAACCTGGTACTCTCCATCGCCGGTCTTCTTGCAAGCGGAGATCGAGACGACGGCCATCACGGCCGCGACTGCTGCTAACTTGCGCACGAGACGCCCTCCAAAAAGTGGTGTTTGCCGGAAGACCCGGGCAACATCGCCAATAATACTCAATCTTCAAACGCCTCGCGCTGCCTTTTACGCACACGGCGAAGCTCGTATACCTGTGCCACTTCGCCCCCGATGATGAAGAGGAAGGAGGCGTAGTAAACCCAGATAACCACAATAACCAATGCAGCGACCGTGCCGCTGTAGAAGGAACCGGGGTTAAAGGACTGTACGTAGGCCGAAAAAGCCCGCTTTGCGACCTCGAGCATGACGCTCGTGAACATCGCGGCGGTGAGGGCGGTTTTCCAGCGGATTTTCCGGTGCGGCAAAAATTTGTATAAAGAGAAGAACATCGTCGCGATGAAGGAGAAAGCGAGTATCTGGCCAAGGTTGTACTCCACCTGGCCCATCAGCTCCTTGCGCACCCCCAGGTCGGCCAGGACGAGCACCCCGCGACTGGAGGCGATCGCCAAATAGGCGTTGAGCGCGGTGTACGCGACCAGAAGGAGGCTCGACACGAGCGTCATCTCAATGTCGAAGATCTTGCCGGCGATGATCCCGCGGTCGGCGTCGATGTCGAAGATAGTCGCGAGGACGGTGCGGAGAGAGCCGAACAGCCGCGTTGAGAACCAGATGAATCCGATGGCGCTATAGATCGAGAGGGACCCGCTCCGCTTGATGACTTCGTTGAGGATCGTCGCCGCTGGTCCGGAGTCACCGGCCGGGTGCGGAGGAAGAAACTTGTCGACGATCTGAAGCACTTCCGCGGAGGTCGTGTCGGGCGATTGGTTCAGGAGGTAGACGAGACCGGTCGCCAGGAGCAGGAAGAATGGAACGGCGGCGAGAAGAATGTTGAAGGCGATTCCGCCCGCGAGGAAAAAAACGTTGTCCTCACCGCTGTTGTCCCAGACTCGCTTCGCGTAATCACGGAGCAGCCAACCGAGCCGGGCTGCGAGCCCGCGCTCCGGCACTAGCTGTCTTTGTACGCCGCTTTTCTCTCGGCGATGCGGTGCTCGAGCTCTCCGCGCGTCTGACGCGCCGCGGCGCGTCCAGCCTCGACCGCGTTCGACACCTGCCGCTTCTTGGCGTCGACCGCTTCGAACGTCGCGTCAATTCGCTCTTCGACGGAAGCGCGCACCTGATTGAACTTGTCGGCGACGGTGCCGCTCACGTCCCCGACAAAATCCTGCGCCGCTTCCTGAGCGCGCCGCGCTCTTCGAGCCACTGCGCGCCGAGTTTCCTCACCGCTCTGGGGGGCGAGCAACAGCGCTACGCCGGCGCCGAGTGCGAGTCCGAGGAGCAATGGACCGATTCCCGCGCCCGCGTCGCCCCGCTCCACGATGACGTACGGCCGCTCGACATAGGGATCGTCATCGTACCAATCACGCTCGTCCATTCAAGTCCTCCCCCAGTTGAACCGTCTTCTGCCCGGATTTCGAGAGGCCAGCGCGCCTCAACGTTTCTTCGCTTTGGGACCTTTCGCGGCGGGCTTCGCCGATTTCGGCACCGATGCTGGTGATTCCGCAACCTTCACCGACCTATGCGCACCATTGGCCGCGGTCGATGCGCCACCCCCCGGGCCGTCGCTCCCGTTCAGGAGGGATGCAATCTCCGAGCGCACATCGCCCGGCGCCATGCCGACTATCGTCGCCGTCCGGGCGTAATCGCCGTTGGTCGAGGCGAAGGCGCGAAGCACCAGCTGCCGGCGAGTATCGGCGAGCGTCGCGCCTGGGGGAACTGTAATCGATGCATTTGGATCCACGCCGCGACGTAAGTGACGCGGCATGATGTCCACCGCCGTTATCTTGTTGCCGCGGCTCATGATCACCGCCCGCTCGACCGCGTTCTTCAGCTCGCGAACGTTACCCGGCCAGTTGTAGGAGAGAATCCATTCCCACGCCGCGTCGTCGAAGCCGCTCATCGGCTTTCCGTTCTGCTGGGCGAAGCGCAGAAGGAATTCGTTCGCGAGAAGCTTGATGTCGCCGACGCGCTCGCGAAGTGGCGGCAGGAAGAGCTCGACGACGGCGAGACGATAATAGAGATCCTCTCTGAGGTCGTTTTCCGAGAGAGCCTTCTGGATGTCGCGGTTCGTCGCCGCCACAATCCTGATGTCGACTTCGATTTCCTTCTTGCCACCCAGACGCCTGATCGTCCTCGACTCGATCGCGCGCAGAAGCTTGACCTGGATGTCGGGCGGCATCTCCGCGATTTCGTCGAGGAAGATCGTGCCTCCATCAGCCATCTCGAATGCGCCGGGCTTTTCGTTCACCGAGCCGGTGAAGGCGCCCTTTTCGTGACCGAACAGCTCATTCTCGAGGATGTCCTTGGGAAGCGCCGCGCAGTTTAGGGCGAAGAAAGGGCCCTTCGCGCGCTCGCTCTTGGAGTGAACTGCGCGCGCGACCAGCTCCTTGCCGGTGCCCGACTCGCCAAAGATCAAGACGCTCGCCGTGGAAGGCGCGACCGCTTCGATGATCTGGTAGACCGAGCGCATCTCTTCGGATTGTCCGGTCAGCTCGCCGAAGTGCGTCAGCCCCTCGAGCTTGGAGGACAGCTCGCGGTTTTTCTGCTGCACGTTGAATTTCTCGAGCGCCTTCGGGATGAGCGCCTTGAGGCGATTCAGCTTGTCAGCGGTGAGCGGCTTCTCGACGTAGTCGTAGGCGCCTTCGCGCATCGCCTGCACCGCGGAGTCGACCGTCGCCTGACCGGTGACGATGATGCACTCGGTGGGAATCGCGCGCAGCTGCAGCTCCTTCAGCAGGGCCAGGCCGTCGACCTTCGGCATCTTGAGGTCGGCGAGAATGACGCCAAAGCTCTCCGCGACGAGCTGATCGAGCGCCTTCTGCCCATCGATGGCCACCGCGACTTCGTAGCCTTCGTCGCGCAAAATGGCGCTCAACCCTTCTGTTATAGAACGGTCGTCGTCTGCGATCAGAATTCTTGCGTGCTTCACTTCAGGTTTTGGAATGGCTCTTACCTTCAGGCGAGACTGTTAATATAACGCTCCGGGCCCCCTGCTCGACCCCTACGCCGATGCGTCCGGCGAGGTGTTTGATATCGGACACAAGCACGCTGGCCCGATCGCCGTAAATCATTAGCTCGATTCGACTTCCGCCGCTACCTCCGGATGCCGAGCGGAGGGTTCCCTGAGTTTCGGCCGCGAGGACAACTCCGAGCAATGAAAGCAACGCATTTGTCAACGCGGTCGCCTCCCCGATCTGTGCGCTAGCACGGTCGGCGAAGGACGCAATCTCGGTAGCGGAGCCTTCGCGGGCCGCCCTGCTCCTCACGACCTCGACATTTACGGCGACACCGCTCAGAGCGTTACGAATCTCGTGACCAGCCCGGCGAATTATCTCACGAACGATGTCCAGGGCGTCCGCTTTCGCGCGCGCCGGATCGTCAGTCACTCAGGTCTGCATCATCGGGCGCGGCCTCGACCACAGCGAGATCGGCATGCGGCTGCGGCTTGTGCTGTTCGACCGGCTTCACAAACCGATCGACGATCTCGCGCGTGTTGACGACGGCCAGCTGTGTGAACAGAAAGCTGAACTTTTCCTCGTACGCTCTGGCGAGCTTCGCCTTTACATCGGGCGGAAGGTCCCAAAACCGCTTCTTGAAGGGACCGAGCGCCTTCTTCCGAGTCTTGTAGAAAAACTGCTCGTCGGTATCGGTCGCCTTGCGCTCGTCCTTCGCGTTCTGTCTGAGCCACTCGTAGATCTCTTTACGAAGCGCATCCGAGATGTTGTCGAACAACATCGTCTGGAAGTTGGTGGCGAGATGAATCTCCGCTGTTTCCGTGCGCGGAAAGTTGTGGAACGCGGTGTCGGGCAGCGTCGAGGCGCCGTGCTGCACGGCTCCGGCGAGACCGTATCTCTCTCGAGCGACGGTCGACAGCCGCGCCAGGGTGTCGAAGTCGATCTTCACGTCGGCGATGCTGCCATCCGCGAGCACCACTCCGCCATGCGTGGTTCCTGATTGCACGCTGATCTTGGACAGCCCTTCCGTGCCGGGAGATCTCTTCAGAAGAGTCTCGTTGAAGCCGTCCATGTAGGTCTGCAGCTCCTCGACCGTCGAATTCTGCGTTCCGACTTCGCCGATCTCGCCGCCGATTGAAATCGTGACACCTTCCGGCTGCAGCTCCCGCACAGTGAGCGCGAGCTCGACGGCCTGCTCGTAGTTCGTGCGCTGCTGCTCCTTGAGCGTAGGCCTGGAAAGATCCACCAGCGTGGATGTGTCGACGTCGATGTTGTAGAATCCCGCCGCGATCGCCTCGCGCGCGAGCTGCTTGACGCCGTTCACTTCCGTGACCGGATCGACGGCGAACTTCTTCGAGTTTACCTGGAAATGGTCGCCCTGGATGAACACCGGACCGCGAAATCCCTCGCGCATCGCGGCGGCGAGCATGACGGCAACGTATTCAGACGGACGCTGATCGGTGTAGGCGATCTCCGACCGCGCGATCTCGACGATTAGAGCGCCGACTTTGAGCCGAACCGCGGAGCGAAACAGAGAGCGCGCAGTATCGTACACCATACCGCGGATGTTCATCGCGGGAACGGTGAAGCCTCGCGTCTTGCCGGCGCCGCGTGCGAGATAGAGATCGTGGATGGACCAGGGCTGGACGCCAACGGCCTGTCCGATCTCCCAGATCAGCCACCGCGCATCATCCCGCTCGTCCGGCTCGCCGAACACCGCGGTGTAGACGAGCTTGTCCATCGCCGGCGACGCTATCGCCGACTCGTCGTGAACGGTCACCCGACCGTCCAGCACAGTTACTGATCTATTGAAAGGATTCACAAACATGGGAAGAAATTAACTGAAGACCACCGGCCGGGGGAACGGAACTACAACAGAAGTTCCAATCAAACTGTCCACCGCGAGTCACTCTTCGGCAACGATTCCCACTCCTTCTTCGCTTCATCGGCCCCCGGCCGGCCAAGAAGAGCGTAAGCAAACTGCTTTCCCAGCTCGACCCCGGGCTGGTTGAACGCGTCGATCGCGTAGAGCTGCCCCGCGTAGGCCGTCGCGATTTCCAGCAGCATCATGAGCTGCCCTACGTGCCCTGCATCGACGCGATCCAGTTGAATCGTCATGTTGGGCCGGCCGCGCTTCGCCAACGCCCCCGCCGTCGCCCGCCGCTCGATATCGATCAGCTCGCCCAGTGAATGGCGGGCGAGGTAGCCCAGCTCCTTGACGTCGGAAAACGCGGCGGGGATTGTCACGTCAGTCCCCCGTTCACGGACCGCAACGAACGTCACGGTCTTGTCCGCCGGTCCTTCCATGAACAGCTGAACCTGAGCGTGCTGGTCCGTTGCTCCAAGCGCCGCGAGGGGGGTCGACCCGACCGACGTCCCGTCCGGGCGTTTCTTCCCCAAGCTCTCCGCCCACAGCTGCACGAACCACCCAGCGAAGTCGCGGAGGGGATCGGAATAGGGCATGAAGACGGCGATGCTCTTTCTGAGCCGGGTATCCGACAGCCATTGGAGCGTTGCATAGACGCCGGCAGGATTGGATGCGAGGTCGGTGCTCTCGCATCGTTTCGCCATCTCAGCCGCGCCCGAGAGAAGGGATCTCACATCGATTCCTATCAGCGCGGCGGGAAGCGTCCCCACTGGAGTCAACACACTGAAGCGGCCACCAACGTTGGGCGGAATGTCCAGCGCCGGAACCTTGACGCGCTCTGCAAGCGGGCGCAGCGCGCCCTGCTTAGGATCGGTGACGAAAACAAGGTGCTGGCTGAGATCCAGCTTGTCGCGCACAAGGCGATCGTGCACGATGAGAAACTGCGCCATGGTCTCCGCGGTCCCGCCCGATTTCGACGTGACTATGAAGAGCGTTCGGGGCAATCGGAGCCTGCCGAGCAGCGCCGCAATCGTTTCGGGGTCGACATTGTCCAGCACCTGCAGGCGCGGGTAATTGTCGCGCGCTTTCTCGTCCAGCATGTTCCATCCGCTCGGCCTCAGCGCTGTCCGGAGAGCAATCGGTCCAAGCGCGGATCCGCCGATTCCAAGAATCACGACGTCGTCGAATTTTCCGCGGGCCTCTTTGGCGAAGCTCGTGACCTGCCTGAGCAGCTGCGCGTTGGCCGGCAGATCAACAAATCCAACCGAGCCGCCACTCCGCAGCGCGTCGAAGCCGCGCTTAGCCTCACCGAAATTTTTCGAGGCGTCGCCCCACATCTTTTCAGCGATTCCGCCGGGCGAGATCATCATGTTGGAGAAATCGAGACGTAGCGTCATTTCAGTCGATTTGCACGGTGAGGCCGTCGAACGCAGGAGCAATGCCGGCCGGAAGCTCCGCTTCGAGCTCGGCGTGACTGGTCCGATGAGTAAGGTGGGTGAGCCAGGTTTGCCGAGCGCCGACTTTCTTCGCGGCGGCCACTGCTTCAGACACGCTCAGGTGCGTCGGGTGAGGCGTTCGAAAGAGCGCATTGAGAACGAGCACGGTCACCCCGCGAAATGCATTCACAGCTTCGTCCGGTAGCTCTTTCGCATCCGTGATGTACCCGAGCTTGCCGATCCGGTACCCGTACACCGATGCAGGTCCGTGCGGGACAGCAACTGGTATCACGTCCACGTCGCCGATGTGAATGGTCTGGCCGGCAACAACCGGCTGCGCGCGACCTTCCGGCTTGCTCGTTCCCGGAAGCGCCTTGATCGAGTTGTCGAAGATATAGGCGAACCGCCTTGCCAATCTCTCCATCGTCTCGGGCGGGCCGTACATGTCGATCGGGGCATCGCTCCGGTCGGATAGCGCGCGGATGTCGTCGATTCCGTGCACGTGATCAGCATGATCGTGTGTGAACAGGATCGCATCGACGCGGCTGACTCCCGCCGCGATCAGCTGCAGCCGAAGCTCTGGCGGCGTGTCGATGAGGATGTTGATTCCGCCATCGGTCTCCACCAACGCGCCGACGCGCGTTCTCTTGTCTCGCGAATCAGTCGATCTGCACACCTCGCACATGCATCCAATCTGGGGGATGCCAAAGCTGGTTCCCGTCCCCAGAAAGGTGAGTTTCAGACGGTCTCCACCTTGAGCAGATTGGTGGTGCCGGGCATGTCGAAGGGAACGCCGGCGGTGACGATGATGCGATCGCCCGTGGACGCCAGCTCTCTTTGCGTCACGACTGACTTGGTGCGCTCCATCATCTCGTCGTAGTCGGCGCAGTGTGGAACCAGCTCTGGCACAACGCCCCACACGAGAGCGAGCTGCCGGAACGTGCGTGCTTCGTCCGTGAGCGCCAGGATCGGAACGGGCGGCCGCTTCGACGCGACGACGCGCGCCGAGAATCCGCTCTTGGTGAAGACGACGACGAGAGGCGCGCCAAGCATGTCCACCGCGGCCACGGTAGCCGCTGCGATCGCCACTTCGGTGGTGACCACTCCGTCACCTTGCTCAGCTCCAGCGAATGGAGCGACGGGCGGATGCGTCTCGATTTCCTTGATGATGCGCGTCATCGCCTCGACGGCGAGGCGGGGATAGGACCCGGCAGCCGTCTCCGCGGACAGCATCACGGCATCGGTTCCATCCATGATCGCGTTCGCCACATCACTCGCTTCCGCGCGCGTTGGACGCGGGTGCTCGATCATGGACTCCAGCATCTGCGTGGCGGTGATGACAGGCCGGCCGTACTTGTTGGCGAGCCGGATAATCCGCTTCTGCGCGCCTGGGACGGCCTCGAATGGAAGCTCGACACCGAGGTCTCCGCGCGCGACCATGACGGCGTCGGACGCGCGAACGATCGCATCGATGTTCTGGAGCGCGACATCCTTCTCGATCTTCGCGATCACCAGCAGCCACTGCGGAATCTTCTTGCGCAGCGACTCGATGTCCTCTGCGCGCCTGACGAAGCTCAGGGCGAGGTAATCGACTTCCTGCTTGACCGCGAAAACGATGTCGGCTTCATCTTTTTCGGTGATCGAGGGAGCCGAAACCTGGACACCGGGAAGATTGAGTCCCTTGTGGCTGTTGAGATCGCCGCCATTGAGCACACGCGCTTTCACACGCGCGTTCCCGACCTCGAGCGCGACGAGCTCGATCAACCCGTCGTTGATGAGGATTCTGTCGCCTACACGAACATCGTGCGCAAGCTGGTCGTACGTGACGGGGATCTCACCCTTCTTCTCCCCTCCCTCGTGAACGAGGACCAGGTCCTCACCGACGGCGAGCTTGATGGGCTTCGGAAGATCCCCGATTCGAATGCGGGGGCCCTGAAGGTCGCCCAGAATAGCGATGGGCTTATTGGCTTCCTGCGCGAGCTGCCGAACCATGTCGATCGTCGCCGCGTGTTGCTCGTGCGTGCCGTGCGAGAAGTTCACGCGGGCGACGTTCATGCCGGCATCGATCAGCCCTCGAATGGCGTCAGCGCTTGCAGTTGAAGGACCAAGTGTGCAGACGATCTTGGTGCGCGGTGTGTAGATGCCGGTCACTTCCCGCCGGGTGCGAGTGAGCCAATCTTTGCCTCAAGTCCCGCAAGCAATTCGTCGAACGATTTCTGGAAGCTGGCGATTCCTTCGATGAGAAGCTTATCGGTGACTCCACGCATCGGAATTCCGACGCCCTCTATCTCCTTGAGCAGTCCCTCCGAAGCGGAGACCTTCTTGTCGACCGTCCTCGCCACGACGCCGTGATCCTTGAACGCGTCGATCGTCGCCGGCGGCATCGTGTCGACGGTATCGGGGCCGATCAGCTCTTCGACGTACATCACGTCGCGGTAAGCAGGGTTCTTGGTGCTCGTGCTCGCCCACAAAGGCCGCTGCACGCGGGCGCCTTGCTTCGATAGCGCCTCCCACCTCGGTCCGGAGAACTTCTGCGTGAACAGGCGGTAGGCCAGCTTCGCGTTGGCGATCGCCGCCCGCCCCTTGAGCAGCTGCAGCCTCTCCCTCTCCAGCTGCGGTGCCTTCGCAATCATCGCGTCCAGACGCTTGTCGATCTCCGTGTCTACTCTGCTCACGAAGAAACTGGCAACCGAGGCGAGGCCGTCGATGGGCTTTCGCGCTTTGACCCGGTCCTCGAGCCCCGCCAGATATGCTTCGATGACGCGCGCGTGCGCTTCGATTGCAAACAGCAGCGTTATGTTGACGTTGATTCCCTCGGCGATCAGACGCCTCACGGCAATTGCGCCTTCGGGGGTGCCCGGCACCTTGACCATTACGTTCGGGCGGTCGACCGTCTTCCACAGCCTGCGCGCTTCCTCAACGGTCGCGTCGGCGCTGTTCGAAACGCCTGGCGATACTTCGATCGAGACGAAACCGTCCGCGCCGCGCGTCGAGCTGTAAACTCCCGCGAATGTGTCGCAGGCATCGCGCACGTCGGTGGTCTCTACCAGCTCGAACAGCTGCATCGCCGTCAGCCCCTGCTCGGCCGCGAGGAGCTGTTCATCATAGGCATCACTCGAGGCGAGCGCCTTCTGGAAAATCGTGGGGTTGGAGGTCATGCCCGTGAGAGCGTCGTCACGAATGCGGCGCTCGAGCTCGCCATCGGTCAGCATCCGGCGGTCTATGCTGTCGAGCCAGATGGACTGACCTATGCCGTGCAGCTCTTCGAGTCGATTTTTTGCCATAACTGTCCCCCTCTCCAATTCTAACTAGCCTGGCGCCGTCGCGCGCCTCTTGCAGCGGCGACAAAATTGCTTCAGCGACCATCCGTGTCGCAACACGAGTACTGTCATCTCGGTTGCTCTGGGAACTGAACTGCAACAGAACGGGTGCGAGTCGAGAGTGGCACAGCTTGTAGCTCTCAGTTCACAACGCCCAGACGTCAATACTGGCGTTACAGCACAAGCAGGTGCTCCGAATGCCGCCGCGACAAGTCAGGGCGTCGTGAACTCGCCGCTAACAGCTAAGCCACTAACAAGCTCGCACCAGTTCGGTTGCAGTTGATCTCGATCAACCGAGCTGCCAGTCTTCGCACCCGTTCAGTTGCAGTCAAATGTCCAGGTATCAGTCTCCGTCAGCGTCCGACCCGCCAGTCGGTGGAAAGCTCCGTGTTGCCCCACGCAAACTTGAGAACGCCATGCGGGAACGTCGGAGAAGGCGGAGCCTCGACCGCAGGTACGAGCCAGAAGGTGAGGCTTTCGATCGGCTCGGGGAGAGTGCGAGATCTTAAATCGATGCGCGCGAAATCCTGCTTCGGATCGTAATCGGTTCCCCACTGCAGCACTTCCTTGCTGACGATCAGCTTCCATCCATTTCTGGTTGGGAGCGCGAACAAGGTGTAGATCCCGCGCGGGATGAACGTGTTTCCGATGGTCATGTCTACTTCTGCGGTGAGCTGCGTAGACATGTTCGCGCCGGCTCGCCAGACGCTGTCCCACGGCATTACACCGGCCAGTCCGACGACGTTGCGGCCGCGCGCGTGGGGCTGACCATAGTCGATAGCAATTTTAGCGGGTCCCGCCAGATTGAGCGCGCCAAACCATCCGCCTTCCCCCCAACGGCTGTCGATCAACACTGCCACCGAGGCGCGTGTGCTCGCGGCGGCCCTGGGGATTCGTGGGGCCTGAGCCGGCTGGGCGGCAGCGGGTTGGGTCGCCGCCGGCGGTTGCGATTGAGCGCTCAAATCAGCCGAAATCACGACGAGCGCGCAGAGCATCACGAATCTCGTCAACATTAGAATTCCCTCTTCCGCATCTCTTTGAAGAAGCGCTCGTGCTCCTGACGCTCCTTCAGCGTGGCCTCGTCGGTCGGGAGATCAGATAGGTTCTTGTCGTATTTTTTTCCAAATCCTTTCCGCCCGCTCGACTTGGCCGCCTTGGCTGCGTTCTTCTTCGCGAGCGCCGCAATCTTCTTGTCGTCCATAGCCATCCCTGCCCAGTAGACGTAAACGTACGCTTAAATATGTCACTCATTCGGCTGCGTCACGAGCCTCGTTTTGACTAGCTTTCCGGGACATGACGACCTTTCCGGACGCGACCTCGGTTCTCTCGGCGATGATCACCCCCGCGGTGCTCATCTCCGCGTGCGGATCGCTCATCCTGGCCACATCGGATCGACTGAGCAAAGCGGTGACGCGCACGCGCGAGATCTCCAACGCACTCGTTCCACGCGCGAATGACCAGCGGGCCGAAGGACGCGAGGAAGAGCGACGGATGCTTTTCACTCAGCTCGATTTCGTGACGACGCGATCGCGACTTCTCCAACGCGCGCTGTCGCGACTGTATGGGGCGCTCGCGTTCTTCGTGGGGACCAGTGTCGCTATTGGGCTGGTGGCGGTGACGAGCTCTATGTTCACCGCCGTTCCGATCGCGCTCGGACTCGTTGGCGCGGGCCTGCTTCTCTACGCCGCGTTCCTGTTGATCAAGGAGTCCCGCTTCGCGCTCGCCGCCGTGAACGAAGAAATGGATTTCATGTGGAAGCGCGGGAAGGAATTCGGCCCGCCGGACCTGGTCGAGAAAGGGATCAAGCGGGCGCGTTGGTTCGGTGGCGTGCGCTAGACACATACAGCGGGACCGGAAACAGAAAACGCCGAGCAGTTTTGCTCGGCGTTTTGTCTTGTGATCTCGATCGCTAGGTCACCCGCACTCGGAGAATCCGCACACGTGGCACTTCGCGCATCCTTCCGCGAACTCGAGCGACGATCCGCAATCAGGGCAGGTTCCGATGAAAGACTCGCTGCGATTCAATGCATCGAAGCCGTATTGCGGCTGTCCGCCCTCGCTGGAGCTGGCAGTCGTCGAAGGGCGAGGCTGCGCGACTTCGAGCGGCGAGATGGGCGTCGGCCCCGCTCCGAGAAGATCCTGCTGGACTCCCTGTTTCTCGCGCATCCACTTCTCGAGTGCGATGCCGATCGCGTCGGGAACCGACAGTACCTTGTTGGGGCCGAGTCCGATCGCCTTGTCGGATGCGATTCCGCGCAACTGGCGGTGCACCTCGCGAATCGGGATACCCGACCTCAACGCCAGCGAAATGAGACGTCCCATTGCCTCGGCGTCAGCCATCGCCGCGCCGCCGGCCTTGCCGAGGTTGATGAATACCTCGAAGGGTTGACCACGATCGTCCTCGGTGATGTTGAGGAACATCGTCCCCAGCGGAGTCTCGATGCGGGTGGTGATTCCGCGAAGAGTGTCGGGCCGTGAGCGCTTGGCGCGGCGCTGAAGATTCTCCGCTTCCGCATCGAACAGCGCTTCCTTCAATCTCGCGTTCTCGGCTTCCAGCTCGGCGATGGTGCCGTGCAGCTCGCCCCTCTCGGCGCGCGCGTCGGCTTTGCCGTCCCGGTCGGCAGCGGCCAGAACAGTGGCGCCAGTCGATAGAACCTGATTGTCGCGCGATCCGTCCCGATAGACCGTGACTCCTTTGCACTTGAGCGTGTAAGCGAGCTCGTAGATCGCTCTCACATCTTCCGGAGTGGCGGCGTGCGGGAAGTTGGTCGTCTTTGAGATGGCCGAATCGCAATTCTCCTGGAAGGCGGCCTGCATGCGGACGTGCCACTCGGGTGTGATGTCGTGGGCCGTGACGAAGACACGCTGCCACTGCTTCGGTACTTCGTCGAAGTGGATGTGTCCTTCCTTCGCGATCTTCTCCATCAACACTTCGGAATGCCAGCCTTCCTTCTTCGCAATCGCGACGAAGTCCTCGTTCACATCGGGCATCAGCACGCCCGCCTGATTGCGCATGAACGCGACAGCGAAGAGCGGTTCGATGCCCGACGAGCAGCCGGCGATGATCGAGATCGTGCCCGTGGGCGCGATCGTGTTGACGTTGCAATTGCGAAGCAGCTGCATTGGACGAATGCGATTCCCCTTGGCATCGCGCGCGGCGGTCTCGTCCGGGCCCCAGACCGATCGCGCCCATTCGGGGAACGGACCGCGCTCATTGGCCAGACGCTCGCTCTCACGCTTGGACTCGACGTCCACGAACTTCTGAAGCTGGCGTCCGAATTCGACGCCCTCGATGCTGTTGTAGGCGATTCCGAGTCGGACGAGCGCGTCGGCGAATCCCATGATGCCGAAGCCGATGCGGCGGATTCTCTTCGACAGCGCGTCAATCTCTGGCAACGGATACTTGTTGACGTCGATGATGTTGTCGAGGAAGCGGACCGACAGATGGACGTCGCGCTTGAGCGCATTCCAATCCATCTGAGCGACTTTCACATAGAAGCCGACGTTGATCGAGCCAAGGTTGCAGACGTCGTACGGAAGGAGCGGCTGCTCTCCGCACGGATTCGTGGCCTCGTACTGACCGACGTGTGGAACCGGATTGTGGCGGTTCGCTTCGTCGATGAAGAAGCAGCCGGGCTCACCAGTGCGCCAGGCGCCATCGATCATCTTGTCCCACACACCACGGGCGTCGAGCTGTCCCGTCACTTTGCCGCTCGAAGGATCGATGAGATCGTAGCTCGTGCCGGCCTTCATCGCATCCATGAACTTGTCGGTGACGGCGACGGAGATATTGAAGTTCGTTATCTGGGTCAGGTCTTCCTTGCAGGTGATGAAGTCCATGATGTCGGGATGATCGACGCGCAGAATGCCCATGTTGGCGCCGCGGCGCGTGCCGCCCTGCTTCACCGCGTCAGTCGATGCATCATAGAGCTTCATGAACGACACCGGCCCGGATGCGACGCCGGTTGTCGAACGGACCATCGAGCCTTTGCCGCGCAGCTTGGAAAAGCCGAAACCGGTGCCACCGCCCGATTGATGGATAAGGGCCATCGATCGCAGCGTGTCGTAGATACCATCGCGTCCGTTGGAGAGCGCATCCTCTACCGGGAGAACGAAGCAAGCCGATAGCTGACCAAGAGGACGGCCGGCGTTCATCAGCGTCGGAGAGTTGGGCTCGAAGCGACGCTCGACCATGAGGCGATAGAAATCGGTCGCGATGTCCGTCACCTCGCTGTCCGTGGATCCGTATCGGCGATCTGCTTCAGCAACGGTCCCGGCCACTCGCCAGAACATGTCTTCCGGCTGCTCCACAGGTTTGCCCGTAGCATCCTTGATCAGGTATCGCTTCCCGATCACGGTGCGCGCGTTGTCATTGAGCTGGGCGTCCCCCTGTGGGGGCACGGCTGGTATGGGCATTAGATACAACTCTCCGCAGGAAGAAAGGGTTGTCAAGAACAAGACGATGAACTGAGAACTGCACGCTTGGGCATCGGATAATTTCGATGCGGGGACGGATACTACCGGTATTCGTGATTCCGCGCCAGTCTCGAGTTATCTTGTGTTCTGACAACGACTTACATAATCCACATCACGAATAGAGATTGGGCCCCCAATTTTCCACCATTGGCTCCGATCGGGGCACTCTGATCACTACCCGCATGGGGCGAGCCGGATGCGAGATTTTCCGGCTGGTAGCAGCCTCAATGTAAGTACACCTGAGGCTTCGAGTTAGATCGCTGCCTGAGGGTTCTTCCCGTAGTTTGAGCTCGGCTGCATCCGACTAGGCATGGCCTTCGCTCGCCGCGAAAGCGCCTGGGAATGTACGCCAGTGTTGCCCCGATACACGTTCACCCGCAACCGTCAGAACGACGCTCCGAAGGTCGCGTAGAGTTGAGCCCTTGGCGCTCCAAGAAATGCGCGATTCGTGAGGGGGAAAGCAGCACCCAACCGGATTCTAGCCGCGACGTCGAGTTGAAGACCCGTGTCGACGTTGAGCTCGGCGCCCGCGGACGTCATCACCGGATTCACCGCGTCTGACGCCCTGCAGACTCCGGTTCCGGAGGCGGACGCGCTCGCGGGACAGAATGCGCGCCCCGTCTCTCCGAAAAACGTGAGCGATGTCTTGTCAATGAAGATCGGAATGAATCGGAATCCGCGCGACGGCGCTGCGAGGGGCACTCGATACTCCAACGCAGCCGAATACGCGCGAATTCCTCCTTCCACTCCAGCCGGATATCCGCGCACGCCGAACGTGCGCCTTGCCTCACCCAGCGGAACTCCGGGAAGCACCTCTAGCGAAGTACCGCTTATTCCTCCGGCAGAGAATCGATCTGGGCTTCGGTCGTCGGTCAATCCACCCGCGCCCCGAAGGGCGAGCACATGGTGCGCGAATCCCGGGAGATCGAGCGACTTGTACAGACTGCTCACGCCAACCACACTGCGCGTGGAGCTTCCCGATGTGCCGCGCTGCCAGCGCTGACGACCTCGCAGGTTTGCGCTGATGCCGTCCTCTGGCGAGATGCTCAGCCCGGGTTTTTGTGCGTTCGACCAGCCCAAAGACGCGACCATCGCCGGAAACGTGGGGGAGGTGGCGTAGAACGACGGGAGATGCTGCAGCAGCGTATCAGGCCTTGTGGAGTAGGAGAAATTCTCGATCTCGCCGCCTATGGACGCGAACGAATACGTGCGGAATCGCGGGCGGATGAATGTCGCCTGGAGAGAAACAATGCGATCGCGCTCGATGAAGTTTCCGACGTTGGTGAAGTTTCCCGTCGTTCCGCTGTACAGAATGTCGTGAGAGAAGCCCTGCGACGCTGACAGATCGAGGAGCGGCAGGCCGAGCCCCGCGTAACGGTACCAGAGCCAGCCGGAATTCTCATGAAAGCGGATATTGCGATCCACCTCGATCGCGTAGTTGTGCCGGCTGACGATATCGTATCCACTCGTGGCCGCGCCGAAAAAGGTTCCATCGGTCGATGTGCTGCCGAACACCGGAAGCCAGTATCGAGGAAGAAGCGAGAGCCAAGGCGAGTAGCGTGTCGCCTTTGACGTGTCCGCGACTCCCAGAGGAGGAAGTCCGCCGACGATCGACACGCAGTTCGCGCATCCCGCTCTGGCACCGGCCCGTGTGCTGTCGATGTCCGAGTAGCCGAGCGGCTGAGGAATCGGCGCGACGCCGACGTGATCACCGTCGGCGAGAAAGAGAACTGTCGCGATCTTCGTTTTGTCGGGCGAGACTTCCGGCGAGAAGACTCCGGTCGCCGCATCAGTAAGGCGCGCGAGCCTTATTGGAATGGCCGTAATGTCGGCGACGTAGATCTGCGCCGTCCCATTTCGCTCCGACGAGAAATAGATGCGCGCTCCGTCCGGCGACCAGCTCGGCTGCGAGTTTATCGAGCGAGACGCGCCGAACGACATCAGCCGTCCGCCGCTCTCATCGAGCACGACGATCTGCGAGATCCCGCGGGTTTGCTCCACCGCCACGATCCGCGATCCCTGCGGCGACCACCGCGGATCCATCCATTGAGTGTCGATCGTCCCCGACGTGATGGGAGTTATTGCTCCGCCGCGCGAAGATATCCGGACCAGCCTCGTCGTCGCTGGAACATCCTGCACCGCGACCACCTCGCCGTCTGCCCTGACGTCAGCCGACGACAACCTCGCTCCGCGAGTCAGCCGGATCTGCGCGTCGCCACGCTGCACGTACAGGTCCTGCCGCAGATGATACGGATCGAGATAATCGGGCTGCGAGAACAAAATGCCTCCGTCCGCAAGCCGCACGTTCGCACCGACCCCGTTTCGCCGACCGAGGTTTTTTTCGCGACCGTTCAGAGAAACCTGGTAGGCGGCCGGCATCTCCCGACCTTTATCACCCGAGTATAGCAGCGCGCTATCGCCGAGCCACCTTGGAAAGAGAGCGACGCGCCCTCCCGCGGTAACCTGGCGCCACTCGGGCATCACCTGGTGCGGGGTTTTCATCTCCCGGACCAGAGAGTCGCGCCACTGCTGCCACGCGGTCTGGAACGATTCGCCGAACGCGCCGCGCGAAGTCGCGGTGAGCACGAAGGGGAATAGGGTCTTCGAGCCACGCTCGACGAAATCTCTGATGCTCGCGGGACCGCGCGTGCGCGAGAGGTAGTCGAACAGAAGAGATCCGTACACGTAGACGACCTCGCCGCCGGGAAAGCGCGACGTCCCTGGTGCAAGCTCCTGCAGCGTTGGAACCCGATTGGCGAGCGCGGCCGCTCGCGCGATCATCGAATGCTCGGAGCTCTCCAGCCGGCCGACCCCCGTCAGCCTGGACTCGTAATAGACGGCGAGCCCCTCGAGGACCCAGCGCGGCTCGTACGCATTTGGAAAAAGCAGCGGATTCCGTCCAAAGATCGCCTGCGCCACTCGCCAGAAACCGCGCGACCGGTCCAGATGGAAGATGTGGGTGAGCTCATGCGTCACTACGAGCGCGTTCCAGTCGGCATAGTTGCGCAGTCCCGACGCGTCCGTCGGTGGGTGGGCAAACAGCACGATTCGATTCGACGGAAAAGGAGTCGCGTAGCCGTTCACGTAGTCGACATTGTCCGATACCACCAGGTCGATGGTTCCTCGTGGAGGGACCAGTTCCGTCGACAGCTCCGAGTAGGCTCGTTCCGCGTTCACCGCGGCCCTGCGGGCCTCGGCCTCGAGCGGTGGAGTGAAATGAATCCGGAAATGGCGGGTGTGCAGTGTGCGCCAGTCTTCGTTGGGAGGAAGCTGCGCGCTGGTTGGCCGCGCCGCACAGAGGAGGAGCGCGGCAACGAGCCCAATTCGCCTCACGGAGTCTGAGCCAGGGATGCGAAGTAGCTCTGAAGCCCGCGAAGGATTGCGGTGGCGTACGCGTCCTGAATCGTTGGGGTTCTCATCGCCGCCTCCTGATCTGGCATCATGACGAACGCTCCTTCCGTGAGTATCGATGGCATCCATGTTCCGCGCGCGACGGCAATGTTCTGGAATTTCGTTCCATTGTCACGCAGCCCCAGCTCGCCAAGCAACGCCGCCTGAGTCACCACGCCGAGAGGAATCGACTGCGGCCAAAAGTATAGCGTCAGCGACCCGTTGTTCACGAATGGATTCACGCCGTCCGGGAAAGCATTCAGGTGAATCGAGACGAACGCGTGTGCGTTCGCGCGCCGGCTGATGATGGGGCGAAGCCCGAGGTCCACCGGATCCGGAGTCGTGCGAGTCATTACGACGTTGGCGCCGGCCTGAGTGAGAAGATCACGCAGCCTCAAACCCACCTGAAGCACGGCATCGCCTTCGTACAGACTGGTTGGTCCGGTCGCACCCGCGGGAGGATGACCCGGATCGACGGTGATGGTGAGACCGCGAAGCGGATTGGCGCGATCAACGATCCTCGGCGGCCGCCGCACTCGGAACGTCAGCGTGTCTTTCTGCCAGAGCGCGAGGTATCCGTACGGAGCTCGGTTCAGATTGATTGTATAACGAACCCTCGTCGGCTCGGACGTGGGCGAGCTGACGCTATTGAAATAGGAGTCCGCAGGCTGTGGCATCATCGAAACCACTGGCGCTCCGCTGACTCCGTATAGAAGGAGCGAGATGGACCGATCGGCTTCTTCGACGAGATATGGAGGCGGTGGTCCCGTCACGGGGATCAGGACGTCGATCCAGTCGGAGGCGGGCCGAATGCGGATATCCCCGACCCGACGGACAGGAGCGGCCGTGTCGCCGATGATCCTGTGAAGCGAGTCGGGTGAAATGTGTCGCGCCTGAAGCTCGCTCCTCAGTATCCACGCCACCTGTCCCGAATCGAGCTCGACGCGAACGAATTCATCGCCGCTCGCTTTCTGCGAGCCCGTGACTCTTACAACGGTGCCGGGAAAGAGAAACCACTTGTACTCCTGGCCATTTCCCGGCGCAGGACGCGCAATCGTGACGCGATCCGTGTCGTCGACAGCCGAGCCGGGGGCGCCGAGTGCGACGTAGACGTTTCCGGGAATGGGGCTGAGCGTGTCGGGCGACACAACCGGTTTAAGCGTGTCGCCAACGAGATTGTTGCGGTTGGTCGTGTCGGGAGCCGGTGGGATCTTGATAGGAAGCACCAGTCTGGCGGTGCCCGTCGAATTGCCAGCAATCAGCTCGTAGCGTGGCGCGCCGTCGGGCGGCACGGGCAGCCATCCCATGAATGCGCCATTCGGCCAGACTGGAACGGGCACTCCGTTAATCCGAAGAGCGGCGTCCCCGCTGCCGACACTTCCGAAAATGAAATTTGAATCTCTAACAGTGAGCATCTGCTCCGGCTTCGGATACACGACGCTTATCTGGACTGGGCCGCGCACCGCGGGCACTGGCGGAAGTTTTGCATTTGCGGTCGGCAGCGGCGCCGGCACGAGAGGCGGAACAGGGGCGGGAGGGGTAGCGGGTCGTGCCGGGGCAGTAGCGCAAGACGCGCTTACAAATACGAGGCCACAGGCACAAACCGTGATAACCGAAGCTTTCATCGTCAGAATGTAGGTTGCACGTTGATTACGCCACCAGTCTATCCAATGCGGATCCTTCCAATACGCATGGGTAGTGCCTTTCATGATTTGCTTCTATCTTTGAAGCCCGGGAGCGCGACAGGCTCCTGTGACCACAAAACACGCTCATTTCGAGCCACAATTGCTTGCAGAAATTTTCGGGAGTTCGAATGTCGGGCTGATCAGGCACGACAATCAGGACTCTTTTATGATTGCGAATCTGGAAACGGGCGACATCGCGACGGTGAGCGCGCCAGCGCTCGTTTCAGTCCACACCGCTCCCTTCATTCTCATCGTTGCCGACGGCGTGGGTGGCGCGGCATCCGGCGCACTCGCGAGCTCCATTGCGACCGAGACCATACTGAGTGAGATGCACCGCTGGTGGCACAAGGTGCCGAAGCGAACGGTAGAGTCCATCGAAGGGGCGCTGAAGCGGGGCATCGAGGTCGCCAACAAGGCGATCTTTCAGAAGGCGAATTCGTCGCCCGAGCATCACGGGATGGGCACAACGACAACCCTCGCTCTTGTTCTTGACGGCGAAGCGTTCATCGCCCAGGTAGGCGACAGCAGAGCGTACCTCGTGCGAAAGGGCGCGGCGAAGCAGCTGACGAAGGATCAGTCCTTCGTGCAGCGTCTGATCGATGCTGGCCGCATGACGCAGAAGGAAGCCGCCCAGAGCGAGCACCGAAACATCATCCTCCAGGCTCTGGGCCCCGAGGAAAAGGTCGTTACCGATTTATACCGGTGTAAGCTGGAGAACGACGACTTCCTGGTGCTCTGCAGCGATGGACTCTCGAATCAGGTTTCTCCCGAAGACATCGCGCGCATCACGCGCGGCGCGGGAAGGCCGGAAGAGATCTGCGAGTCGCTTATCGAGGAAGCGATGCACACCGGCGCTCCCGACAACGTTACAGTGATCACGGCCCGCCTCCGAACGCCCGAGACGGATCAGGTTCGCGCTGCTGCCGGCGGCTGAGCCCCTTTAGCCGGCACAGTCTCGCCCGTGTGCGGTGCTGCGCCGATGGGGACATCGCGCGACCAGGGCGCGATGAACGGCAGCAGCAGCAGTGGCGGGATCGCCATAGTCACCGTGATCAGAAAGAATGACGGCCAACCCAGCGACTCGGCAATTTTGCCGGCGGGAGCGACGAGCACGTCGCGGCTAGCCGCCATGAGACTCGAGAGAAGTGCGAACTGCGTAGCCGTAAACCGCTTGTTGCACATGCTCATCAGGAAGGCGGTCATTGCTGCACTGACCAGCCCGAGTCCGAAATTTTCCACTACGACCGCCGTCGTCATGAAGGCGTGGCTTTCACTCGATAGCGCCAGAGCGTAGTACGTAAGATTGCTCAGTCCCTGGAAGACCACGAAGATCCAGAGCGACTTGTTGATTCCCCACTTTCCGATCCCGGCGCCGCCAGCGAGCGTCCCCAGAATCGTCGCGATGAGACCCGCTCCCCCGAACACTGCTCCGACCTCCTTCTGAGAGAAGCCGGTCTTGAGGAGAAATGGAGTCGTCATGCTGCCGGCGAGGCTGTCCGAATACTTGTAGACCACTATGAAGAGGAGGACGAGAAACGCGCGTCCGAGGCCGGCCCGCTGAAAGAATTCTCTGAAAGGAAGTATTACTGCTTCGCCGATGGTTCTTGGAGGCAGCTCGCGGAGCACTGGCTCCGGCGCCAGGAACGTTGCGACGACACCGATCAGCATCAGCGAAGCGAGCAGCAGATAGACCGTCGGCCACGAGATGGAATCCGCGAGATAGAGAGCCAGGCCTCCCGTGACCAGAAGAGCCACGCGATAACCCATCACGAATACCGCGGCGCCGGCGCCCATCTCCCGATCCTGCAGCACATCGGTTCGATACGCGTCGAGTGAGATGTCTTGTGACGCGCTGAAGAAGGCAATGGCGATTGCGTTCACCGCAAGCATTCTCAGGCCGAGTCGCGGATCGTGGAGTGACATCGCAGCGATTGCGATAAGGAGAATTGCCTGGGTGATCAGCACCCACCCACGACGGCGTCCGAGGAAAGGGGGGATGTAGCGGTCCATCACCGGCGCCCAGACGAACTTGAGCGAGTAGGGCAGGGTGACGAGACTGAAGAATCCAATCGTCGCAAGATCGACCTTCGCCGTCGTCATCCACGCCTGGAGCGTCTTACTGGTGAGGTAGAACGGCAACCCTGAGGAGAATCCGAGAACTAGAAGAGTTGCCATCTTCGGCTGGCCGAAGATGCGTATCGGCGAACTCTTGGCGGTGGTCTCGCTCATCGGACTTCCCCCGGTTGTGGCGATTATCGTGCGCTGCCGAAACTCCGTTCCATCCGCGCCGACGCTGCTTCGCGGAGTAGCACGCGCGCAGCCGCCCGCTGCATCACGGCTTCCCCGCCCCATGCGCAGAGGATCGGAGTATCTACGTCTAGCTCGTCGGCCAGTCGCGGGTGGCTGAACGCCACGATCACCTGATCGTTCCGCGATGTTCCGCTCAATGCCTGCCGCACCGCGTCTTGGGCCGCGGCGGAATATCCAGGCCGCCCTTTCCAGGCACGTATGTCACCGAAGAGCGCGACGACCGTCGATCCTGATTCATCGACTGCAGCGTCGGTGTCGAGGACGAGATCGATTCCTCCGGCGCGCAGCGAAGAAATCAACGGGTCGCGCGAGGGGGCCGGGTATGGACCGCCAATGTCGTCGTCGACGATGGTGAGATGCCACGGCTGCGCGAGCTGCGGCAGCTTTCCCCGCACCATGTGAACTACACGCTCGGCGATCTGACTCGACCATCCGCTCTCGTCGCGGGTCGGACGATTAGTTTCTTTCGACAGCGCCGCCCAGCGCGCCCATCTGCGGCGGCGCTCGAGAGAGTACTGGATGCTATCGGCGTCGAGACGCTTGTCATCGATCGCGTTCTGTACGGCTCTGACGGACTCCCCGAGATTCGTGGGATAGAGCAGGCAATCGCATCCGGCGTACAGCGCGCGCACCACTGCCTCCGCTTCTCCTCCCGCCAGCACGCCCTCCATGATCAGCGCATCGGTGACAAGGAGGCCGGTAAACTCCATCTCTTTGCGAAGCAGATCGGTCAGAATGGGCCGTGACAGGGTGGCGGGCGCACCGGTGGGGTCGAACGCGGGAAACGCGACGTGCGCCGACATGACTGATGCGACGCCACGCTCGATCGCGCGGCGGAATGGGACGAGATCCGTCCGGCGCAGCGTCTCGGCCGATTCGTCGACGCGTGGCGTCTCCTTGTGGGAGTCGACGGTCGTGCGGCCGTGTCCCGGAAAATGTTTCGCGCAGGCGAGAACTCCCTCAGCCTGGCACGCGTCGATCCACGCAGCAGCGTACTCGGCCACTTGCTCGGGGTCGCTGCCGAAAGAGCGCGTGCCGATGATCGGGTTAGTCGGCTCGACGTCGATGTCGCTATCGGGGGCGTAGATCCAGTTTATGCCCAGCGACCGCGCCTCGATGGCTGTCACCGCAGCTGCCCGGCGAATGGCTTGCAAGTCCGCGAGCGAGGCAATCGCGGCTAGAGGAGGAAGTGCGGTCTGACCCGCAAACTGCTGCCCTGCGCCGCGTTCGAGATCCGCGCCGATCAGGAGCGCGATGCGGGACTTGGAGTGTAGATCCTCCGTGAGAGACGCGACGTGCTCGGAAGGACCTCCAAAGAGTATGAACCCGCCGACGCCGAGCTTGAGCGCCTCGTCGATGCCACCGCGCTGGCTCTCGTAGCCGTGCGTCGCATCCCAGCGGATGGCTGGATAAAACAGCTCCGCAATCTCACTCATGCGGGCGTGAGCTTACCCAGAATGCGCTGGCCGCGTGCGCCAGTAGCGGTGGGGACATTCCCCGGACGTTTGGTCACGTGGAGATATCCAAGCAATGCAAAGGCCACCGCCTCCTTCGCTTCGCCATCGAAATAGACCTCGTCGAAGTGGCGGACGCGAATCGGCGCGGCGGCCTTCCCGATTGCCGCGAACAGCGCCGGATTCTTTGCGCCACCGCCGGAGACCAGGACTTCCCCTATCGGCTCGGCGATGAAGCGCCGATATGCATCGCCGACGCTTTCGGCAGTCAGCTGAACTGCTGTCGCGACGATATCCTCGTCGCTGCCGCCGTCGACGCGCGAGCGTGCAATGAGCTTCGTGAAGTAGTCCGTGTTGAACAGCTCGCGTCCCGTCGATTTCGGTGGGGGAGAAGCGAAGTAGGGTGCCGCGAGCAGCTCTTTCACGATGGCCATGTTCGGCCGGCCAGCTTTGGCGAGCTTCCCGTCGACGTCATAGGCAAGATCGGGTCGCAGCGCACGCGTCACGCCATCGATCACTGCTACCCCCGGCCCGGTGTCGAACGCGCGGACGCCTTCGATCTCGCCCTGCGGCGGGACCACCGTGATGTTGCCGATACCGCCGAGATTCTGAAGTCCGCGCCACTCCGATCCCGAGGCGAAGAGCATTGCATCCGCGACGGAGACGAGCGGGGCGCCCTGCCCGCCGGCCGCGACATCGCGCACGCGGAAGTCACTGACGACGTTGATTCCGGTTCGCTCGGCGATTACAGCCGGTTCGCCGGTCTGCCACGTGGAGTGTCCGGGCTCGTGCCAGATGGTCTGCCCGTGCGAAGCGATCGCGGAAATATCTTCGCGCGCGATTCCCGCCTCTGCCATGACTTCTATCGCGGCACCCGCGAGCCACCCGCCGAGATCGAAGTTGAGCCGGCAGTATTCGGCAGGCGTGCCGCCGCCGAGTGCGGCGCTGAGCCGCGAGCGTTGCGCCGGCGTGTACGAGCGCGACGTGTAAGCCAGCAGATCGACTCCGATTCGCCCGTCGGCCGAATCCGTGAAGCGCGCGACCGCCGCGCTGATACCATCCAGCGAGGTACCCGACATCAACCCGACGACGACGCCCGATGTCACGTCAGCGCTCGCGGATGGGAGGAGGCTCGTCCTTGGTCATGCGCCGTATCACGCCGCCGTTCTCCGCGAGAAGGCGCTTGGCTTCTTCCAGCGACACGCCCCTCTTCTGCATGACGATCGCGGTCTTGACGCTCTTGTCCGCCTGCTCGAGAAGCTTCTTCGCCTCATCGCGCGAGACTCCGCACACTTCCATTACGATCCGCTGACTCCGATCTATGAGCTTGTTGTTGGTCGCGCGAAGATCGACCATGAGGTTGCCGTACGTTTTTCCGAGCCGGATCATCGCGCCCGTGGTAATCGTGTTGAGCACCAGCTTCGTCGCTGTTCCGGCCTTCATGCGTGTCGACCCGGTGACCGCTTCCGGTCCCACGATCGGCAACATAGTGACGTCAACTCTGGCGACCAGATCCGCCGGCGGCGGCGAGCAGGCAAGAATCGCTGTCGTCGCTCCGAGTTCGGCGGCGCGCTCGAGGGCCGCGCGAACGTATGGAGTGGTTCCGGAGGCCGCGATTCCGATCACGAAATCTTTCTCGCCGACGCCGTGCTCGTCGATGGCGCGAGCGCCGTTGCCGACAACGTCCTCAGCGCCCTCCTGCGAGCGTGTGAGAGCCGGCAAACCACCGGCGATGATCCCCTGCACCATTTCCGGCTTGGTGCCGAAAGTTGGGGGGCACTCGCTTGCGTCGAGCACGCCCAGTCGTCCTGAGGTACCGGCTCCGACGTAGAACAGTCGTCCTCCCGAGCGAAACGTTGCTTCGGCGAGCTCGATTGCGCGCGCGATCTGCTCGCGCTGTGTCGCAACCGCGTCGGGAACTCTGCGATCTTCCGCGTTTATCATGTCCACGATCTCGAGTGGGGACGCGAGATCGATCGAAGCGGTACGCGGGTTGCGGCGCTCCGTTTCGCGGGGGTCCAACATCAATGCGCTGCCGAGCGGTGAGCCACGATCTAACTTACCCGACGCATCGCGCGAATCGCAAGACAACTTGGAGCAAGATGATGAGACGTTTTTTCTTTGCGTTATTGATGTTGATGTTTGCTGTCGAATCGCTCAGCGCGCAGATGCGGCGCCCCAGAGTGTATACGACCAATGACCCCAACTGGTGGGTGTCAGCGGGAGTTGGCGGCTTCAGGGGCAACGGCGTCAACGACGGCGTAACGGGCAGCAGCTGGGATTTCGGCAACGCCACCAACATTCAGTATCGAGCATCTCTGGAGAAGGCGGTGGCCAATGGCGCCTCATTCGGGATAGCGGGAAGCTATGCCCGGGTCCCTTTCACCTACTCGGCCGATCTGACCAAGCCCCTGCCACTGGGGGAAAATGGAACGAGGTGTACGAGCTGCAATGCGCATCTCGACATGACTACCCTCGTCGTGGGGATCCACTCCGGATCAGGTATTGGATTCCACCAGGTGGTGGAGCTCAACGGCGGAGTCGTGATGTACAGGAATCTGAAGGAGGACGCCGGCGGAGCGAAGCTCGCGCCGAGCAAGGGAAACATCGATCCGCTTTTCTCGCTCGCCTATGGAATCGGATACGGCCTCAGCAACACCACGAATATCGATTTCATTTTTGCGGACTATACTTTCGCCATACACGAGCGGAAGGGCCTGGCGAACGGAACCAGCAACACGAACAGCATGCCTTCGTTGCGGGTTGCGCTGCGCATGGGATTCGGCTCACGGACGGTCAGCCGATAAGCCGGCACGAGGGTGAGATGCCTTTGAAAAACAGAATTGTAGTTGCGGGCATAGCGGCCGCCGCTGTCGTGGGACTGGGCGCGGCGCTGCCGCTCGACCGGTCACCACAGGCGCCCGCGATTCCGGCGCGTATCCCCGCCACGTTTCCGGGCAGCTGGGGCCATCCCGCCGGCGCGCGCGCGACCTTTGCCCCCCACGCAATGGTTGCCAGCAATAATTCGCTTGCTGCGGAAGTAGGCGCCGAGGTCATGAAGCAGGGCGGAAATGCCATCGATGGTGCGGTCGCCACCGGCTTCGCGCTGGCGGTCACGTTCCCCGAAGCAGGAAATCTCGGCGGCGGGGGATACATGGTGATCCGCATGGCGGACGGGCGGGTCGCGGCGCTCGATTACAGGGAGGTTGCGCCGCTTGCGGCGACGCATGACATGTACGTCGGCGCCAACGGGAAACTGACCGGTGAGAGTGTGATTGGTCCGCGCGCCTCGGGTGTGCCCGGCGCAGTCGCGGGGATGCTGGAGGCTCACCGCAAGTACGGGCGGCTGCCGGTGGCGAAAGTGCTCGCGCCCGCGATCCGTCTCGCGTCGGAAGGATTCATCGTCGACAGCACGCTCTTCAGCTCGCTCGCCGGCGACAAATACCGGATCGAGAGCTTTGCCGGGAAATCGGTCTTTTTCCCCAACGGCGCCCCGCCTCCCATCGGATCGCGACTTCGCCAACCACAATTGGCGCGCACGATCAGGCTGATCTCTGACAGCGGCGCGGCGGCGTTTTATCGAGGAAGCATTGCCGACTCGATCGCCGCCCAAATGAGGCGCGACGGCGGACTAATCACCAAAGCGGATCTCGCGCGCTATCGCCCAGTGTGGCGCGATCCCATCCGCAGCTCTTACCGCGGCTACTCGCTGATCTCGATGCCGCCGTCTTCGTCTGGCGGAATTACGGTGACGGAGATGCTGAACATTCTCGAGGCGTATGGGCCGCCTGCCCCATTCGGGACTGCGGAACGAGTCCATGCTGTCGCATCCGCATCGCAACGCGCGTTCGTCGATCGCAACTCGAAGCTTGGCGATCCGGGATTCGTGCGTGTTCCAACGTCGACGCTGGCCAGCAAATCGTACGCGCGATCCATTGCGAGATCCATCTCGCGGGACCGCGCCGACCCGACGACGCGAGTAGCATCGCGCAGCGGCGAGGGAAATGAGACGACGCACTGGTCAGTGGTGGACCAATCCGGCAACGCGGTCGCTACCACGAGCACGCTCAATGATCTGTACGGGTCGGGGGTGTACGTGAGCGGGGCCGGGTTCTTTCTCAACGACGAGATGGACGATTTCACGTCGCAGCCCGGGACGCCGAACATGTTTGGCCTGATTCAGGGCGAGGCGAACTCGATCGCGCCCGGCAAGCGGATGTTGAGCGCGATGTCTCCAACGATCGTGCTCGACCCGAAGGGGCATTTGTTGCTAGTGACGGGCGCCCGCGGCGGCCCGAGGATTATTTCGGCGACGTCGCAAATAATCCTGAACGTGATCGACCATCGGATGTCGCTGGCGGATGCGGTGAGCGCTCCGCGCCTGCACCATCAGGCGTTGCCCGACTCGATCCGGCTCGAGGCGGGCGGGTTAGATCCCGCGGTGATCGCGCGACTCAGGGCGATGGGACACCACGTGTATGAGCTGAACGCCGGGATTGCCTCCGCGGCGTCGGTCATGCGCGTGAAAGGCGGTTACGAGGGAATGGACGACCCGCGCTCCCACGGTGGCGCAGCAGGCTTCTAGAGCCGCGATTGTTGCCGAGGGCGGCAACAAAAAAAAAGTCCGGCGCGATGAGCTCGCGCCGGACTTTCGTACGTTACCCAACTCGTGACTAGATGTTGACCTGTGTCGCGGAGTTGAGCGTTGCGGTGATTTTTCCGCCTGAGTTTACGCAGCCCTCGTAGTTCGCTGTCGCTGCGGCCGCACCGGCTCCGGCAGCGCCACCTACGGCGGCGCCGATCACTGTGGCTTTCGTGCTATGACCAAGGATCTGGCCAGCGATCGCGCCGATGGCGGCGCCACCGACGACCTTCTGCACATCCTTGCCCCTCGGCTGATTCTTGACCTTGTTGACTTCGGCGTAGCTGGTCGTCGCGCTCACCTGATAGGTGTGTCCGCCGAACCTGACGGAAGTCACGCGAAAGCCCATCACGACTTTGTCATTCGCGTTCTCGCTGCGCTTCAGCTCGGTCACTTCGACGTCGGCGGTTGCGCCAGCAGGAATCACGGCACCATTGGAGCCCGTGATCGAGTTTGTCAGCGTGGCCGTAAAGTGCTCACCTACGTGACTGGTGTTGGTGCAGATCTTTGAACCCGACGTAAGGTTGAGCGTCGAGCCGGCGGCGATCGTGCCTACTCTCGAGCCTGTCGTGCTCCCGGATGTCCGCGTAACCGTGTTTCCACTCGAGGTCACCGACGTGGTCGGCTTGCGCGTCGTGGTGGTCGGCGTACGCGTAGTCGTCGTGGTGCGGGTGGTAGTCGTACGCGCCGAAGTGCCAGTCGACGGCGCCGGATTCGTCGCCGTTCCGGCGGGGACGTCGGTAAGCGCAGGCTGCGCCGCTGTATCGCGGTTCGCGAGCTGGATGTCCTTGTTCAGAGCAGAGTCTGCCGCGGCAGTGTTGTCCGTCTTTGCCGTGCAGGCGCCAAGAAGCAGCGCGAGCGAAAGTGCCAGCGACGCATTCATGCGGGGAATATATTGAACCATTAAGCCTCCTCCATCGTGTGACGAGCGCTTGGGAATGCCCAAGCTCATGAGTAATTGTGTCGTGCAATCGACATACCAAATATGAAGAGTCTCAGGATCGCTGCGCCATATTACAAACCGTACTGGATCCCTTTCACAATCGGGCTGCTGATAGTTGTCGCGTCATCGGCAATCACCAGCGTTATCCCCTGGGTATTGCGACGAGCCGTGGACGCGATTGGCGCTGGCGCCCCCTTAGGGACGATTTGGAAGCTCAGCGGTCTCATTGTCCTCGCGGCAATCGTCGGTGGCGCCTTCAGGTACGGCATGCGCGAGCTGATAAACGGCGTCAGCCGCTGGATCGAATACGACCTGCGAAATGATCTCTTCACACATCTGGAGACGCTCGACTCCGCCTACTTTGCACATACGCGCACCGGTGACATCATGGCGCGCCTCACCAACGACCTGAGCGCGGTACGTATGGCTGTAGGGCCCGCGGTGATGTATCTCGCGAACACGATCACGGGAGCACTGTTCGCGCTTTTTTTCATGCTGCGCATCGACGTCAAGCTTACTCTGCTAGCGCTTGTCCCCCTGCTCGTGCTTCCGGTGCTGACCATCCGCATGGGCAAGGCGATTCACGATCGCTTCGAGGCGGTACAGGAGCATTTTTCGACGCTGACCACGCGGGCCCAGGAGAATCTCAGCGGAGCGAGGATCGTTCGCGCGTATCGGCAGGAGGCAGCCGAGATTGCCCGCTTCGGCGCAATCAATGATCAATACCTCACGCTGAACATGTCGCTGGTGCGCCTGTGGGGAACGCTCAATCCGTTGTTCGCGTTCTTCGGCGGACTCGGCGCTGTAATAGTGCTGGGAGCCGGGGGTGCGCTGGCGATCAGAGGAACAATCTCCGTCGGCTCGTTCGTCGCCTTCGGGATGTACCTCACGATGCTTACCTGGCCGATGATCGCGCTCGGCTGGGTCGTCAATCTGTTTCAGCGAGGCGATGCGTCCATGGGTCGCCTCGCAGAGATACTGAACGTTCGCCCGGCGATCGGGGGTGAAGAACCCGTTCAGCATCTTTCGCCCTCCGCTACCGGCCGGACAATCGAATTCAGAAACGTCGGATTTCATTATCCGTCGGACCCGGCGGGCGAGCCGCGCTGGGTTCTGCGCAACGTGAGCTTTACGGTCCCCGCTGGAGCAACCTTTGGCGTCGTGGGAGCCACCGGGAGCGGCAAGAGCGCCCTCATCGATCTCATACCGCGCATGTACGACCCGCAGGAGGGAGAGATTCTCATCGACGGAGTGCCGACGCGCAGGGTTCCACCCGAGGAGCTGCGCCATGAGATCGGCTTCGTTCCCCAGGAGAGTCTCCTCTTCAGCGACACCGTCGGGTCGAATCTCTCCTACGGAACTTCTGATTCCGAGTCGGCGCAGTGGGCGGCCCGGGTTGCGCAGCTCGATGAGACGATCAACGAGTTTCCCGGCAAATACGAGACTGTCCTGGGCGAGCGCGGAATCAATCTTTCAGGCGGCCAGAAACAGCGCGCTTCGCTGGCTCGCGCGCTGGCGAGGAAGCCGGGCATCGTGCTGCTCGATGATGCATTGTCGGCGGTCGATACCCATACAGAGGCGGAGATCCTGCGCGCCCTTGGCGAAGCCATGGCCGGAAGGACCGCGATGATCGCATCGCACAGAATAAGCGCCATCCGTGACGCATCGTGGATCATCGTGCTCGAGAAGGGGGCTCTGGTCGAGCAAGGCCGGCATGCCGAGCTTATGGGGATGAGGGGACGTTACTGGTCGCTGTTGCGGCGTCAGCAGCTGCTCGACGCCGTGGAGTCGGATACGTTGGCAAGCGATGCACCGGCAACTACAATATGAGCATGTCCGACCGGCTCGATCCCGCCGCCTTAAAGAAGCGGGTAAAAGCGCTTGAGGCCCAGGCGAAAGAAGCGCAGATCACCATCGACGAGCTGAAATCGCGCGACTCGCTGAAGACGCAGTTTCTCTCCAACATCTCGCACGACCTGCGGACGCCGCTCGCCGCGATCATCACTCACGCCGAGATATTGCGGGATGGGATGCTGGGAGAGCTCAACACCAAGCAACGCGAGAGCGTACGCGGAATAGTTAACGGCGGCCAGCAACTTCTCGACATGATCGACGAGATTCTGACTTACGTCCGCAGCGAGGGCGACCAGATCAAGCTCGCGCGGACTGAATTCTCGATAACTGAAGTGGTCGATCAGGTCCGGATGCTGAACCAGCCCCTGGCGGCGAAGAAGCACCTGACTATCGAGCGGCTCAGTGGCGACGATCTCCCTCCGGTTTACGCCGACCGTGATAAGTTGCGTCACGTGCTCGGCAATCTGATAGGAAATGCGATCAAGTTCACGCAGGACGGCGGCCGAATCTGGATAGCCCTTTCGCGCCGAGGACGGAACGGAGAAGAGTTGTTGCTGGAGGTGGGCGACACCGGGCGGGGGATTGCTCGGGAGCACCACGAGCTGGTGTTCCGCGAGTTCGCCCAGGTCGACGCTTCCCCGTCGCGTCCGCATCATGGGACAGGACTGGGTCTCGCGATTGCGCGCAAACTCGTCGAGCTCCACCACGGCACCATCTGGGTAGACAGCGAGCTCGGCAAGGGGAGCCGGTTCTTCTTTACGGTACCCCTCGACGCGCCGCGGGAATAGTGCCCGCCCGCATTCTGATTGTGGAAGACAGCACCCTCGTGACAGATGCATTCCGCATTCTGTTCAGTGAAACCGGCTACGACGTGGACGTGGCGGGAACAGTTGCGGAGGCAATCGAGCGCGGAACCGCGAACACTGCCGACATAATGCTCCTCGATCTCTCGCTCCCGGATGGCAATGGTCTGGAAGTACTCGAAGCGCTGCGCGAGCGAGGCGCTTCCCCCAGGGCGACGCTGGCGATGACCGGGCGCGACGACGCAAAGACGCGCCGTACCTGCCTCGAGGCAGGGTGCGCAGAAGTCCTGCTCAAGCCACTCCCAATCGGCGATCTCCTACGCCACATCCAGCGCCACCTGTCGTAGCGGAGCGGCGCGCGAGACCACGCGCGGGGCCGCTCCTCAGCTGGTACTATCGAACGAAGTATCGCCCGTTCGCGCGCGAGAAGCGTGCGCGGCCCCCCCAGCGTGGGCTCATCATGCTCCAGATCGATGCGCTCGCGTACTCGGATCTGCGTCGCGCGCTCGAGCTCGGACTCTGCCCCACGATCGCGCGCCTGTTGCGGGAAGGCTTTGCGCTCCGACGGTGGTTCTGCGGCCTCCCGTCCGCTACTCCGTATTGTCAGGCGGGAATGTTCCACGGCGAGAACAGCGGCATTCCCGCGTTTCGGTTCTACGACAAGGCAGCGCGCAAGGTGATCACGTGCAACGCGCCGCACGGAGTGCAGTACATCCGCGACCGCATCCACTCTCCAGGAGCTTTGGCAGGCGGCTCGAGTTACGTGAACCTTCTCGACGGCGATGCGCAGACGGTCGCGTTCACCGTCGCGACTCGTGAGAAGATTTCAGTGTATCGTCGCCTTGGCGGCACTCGGATGGCGCTGCTCATGCTGCTGCACCCGATACGAATGGCTCGCATGGTGCTTCAGGGAGCATTCGAATGGCTGCTGGAGGAATGGGAGCGCGCGCGGGGCGAGATCGCAGGACGGGTCACGCACGCGGAGGGAATTTTCCCATTCATCCGAATCCTGAGCAACGTCGTCGTCCGCGAACTCCAGACAATGGCGATTCTTCTCGACGTCTATCTGGGCGTGCCGATCATCTACAGCACGTTCATGCAGTACGACGAACTGGCGCACCATTTTGGGCCCTCGAGCAAGCAGGCGCTGGTGGATTTGCGCCGCACCGACGCGCGGATCGCCGAGATCTGGCGGATGGCTCAGCTGGCGGGGGGACGCGGGTACGATCTGGTGATCCTTTCCGATCACGGAATGACGCCGGCGCTCAGTTATCGCGTGAAGTACGGGGAATCGCTCGGGGCAACCGTCCAGGGAATCCTGGACGAGACGCCACGCTCCGATAGGCCGGTACCGCGCTCGCTCGCCAGCTACGCGGAGGATACCGAGTACGCGGACATCGGACCGGAAGTAGTGGAGGCGGTGGCGCAACTCACACCCGCTTCGTTCGGCGCTCGCAAGGGGATCCGCAGATTCCGGGACTGGCTGAGAAGCCGGTACGGACTACGGGAAATCATTTTCCCCGAGAAGTATCGTGTCGACAAGATCAACGACGTCGTCGTAACCTACAGCTCGTGTCTCGCGCTCGTCTATTTCACGGAGACCGAGCAACGACTGACGCACGAACAGATTGTCGCTGACAGCCGCTGGTCGAGACTCTACGATCGCCTGATCGCTCATCCGGGAATCGGGCTGGTCGCGACGGTGGCCGCTCGGGGAGTGGCCCTGGCAAGCCGGACCGGGCGAGCCATCCTGCGTGATGGTCAGATCGAGAATATCTCAGGGGAGAATCCACTGGAGATATTCGGCACGGATCCATACGTGCTTCGCGCGGTGGAGTCTCTGGTGAACCAGTCGAACGCCGGAGATTGTGTGCTGTTCGGCTCGTATGACGGTTACGACATCATCTCGTTCGACGACCAGGTGGGCGCACACGGGTCTGCCGGGGGGGACCAGGTTTACCCATTCATCATCTCACCGGAGCGGCTGGGGCTGGCGGGGGAAATTCTGGAGGATGCCCGCGACATCCATCGCACTGTCCTCGCGCGGTACGCAGCCGCAAACGCCGAGAACGCTCCTGCCTCTGCGGCGCGATTGACTCCTATCGAACCTCTACGATCGTTCTGAACGCCGAGGCCGAGATCTTCTCGGGCTCGAAGGCCTCGCCCGCGCGCTTCATCACGCCCTTCACAACCTGATCCAGCGTTACCAGCGGGGCGTCAGCTTCGGCCTGGACATCGACCTCCCACTTGCCGCGATCCGGACCCTTTAGTGTATGGCGGTATCGTGCCGTGAAAACGGTGTGCCGGTGCACGATGATCGCGCGATCTTCTTCCTCTATGGGGAGGAATTCGTCCCCGGCGCTCTCGGTCAACGCTTCAGGCGGCTCGTCATCCGTGTGACTGTGTTGATCCTCTGGCGGAAGCGGGAGCGCGGCTACTACCGCGACACATGTCTCCACGCCCGATTGCCGCAGCGGCGGGAATAATCTCACCTCGTCGACCGCGTTCAAGCCGATCCGGTCGGCAATGTCCCGCAGAAATCTCTCGGTAGTCTCGATCACGCCCGTGCTTTCGATGTCTGAGTGCCGGCCTTCAATGCCGCTCTCTCGCTGAGCTCGCGCTCCGCGTAGAGCCGGAGAATGTGCATGAAATCCTGTGCGTTCGTCACCACTCCGAACGCCTGGTGCGTGCCGCGATCCTTCAGCTTGCTCACTACGAACTCCGACGAATCGACGCAGATCGTGGCAAGCTCTCGCATTGAGCCGTCGGGCTCGGTGACGAAGGCAGGGAGCATGTTGCCGGTCGCGATCGCATGCAATGCAGTCGCGATCAGTATCGCCATTGTGGCGCGGGTCGTGTGCCGCTTCATCGCGTCCTGAGCGGCGAGCGTGTCAGTGATCACGTCCGGTAGCGGCCCGTCGTCACGGATCGAACCGGTGAGCACGAACGGAATCCCGCGCGACACGCACGCGTGCATTATGCCGTCCTTGACCACTCCCTGCTCCACCGCGCGCGCTATGGACCCTGCCGCTCGGACTCTATTGATGGCGCGCATATGGAGCCCGTGCCCGCCGGTGGTGGCTTCCCCCGTTCGGGTCATTCCGAGCGTCGTCCCGAAGATCGAAGCCTCGATGTCGTGCACGGCCACCGCGTTTCCAGCGAGAAGCGCCGAGACGAACCCGTTCTCGATGAACCAGACCATGTCGGCGCGGGCCCGTGAATGCACGAGGGCCGGCCCCGTCACCCAGATCGGATAGCCGCCCCGATCCCGTTCCTCGATGAGGATGTGGGCCATCAGCGCGTAGTCGATCGGCTTCTCGCGCGACACCTCGCTCGTCATGAACTTGAATTCCCCTTCCTCGTCGGCGAGGAATGAGGATGTGTGGACGTAGATGCCTTCGCTGCCGTCTTCGGCGGCGCCAACCGCGATCATGTCGCCTTTCTTCAGCCTCCGCCCTTCCCTGATCCAGAGGCCATCGGCGTCGAGCACCAGCGCGGAATCCATGCGCGGCTCGCGCGGCATCCGCCAAGTGCCTTTGACGCGAACATAGGTCGGAAGATTCGTCGTGGAGAAAAAGTTCTCCGGCAGCACACCGTCAGCGGGCGCGGGAACGAACGTCGCATCCGGAGCGTTGGCCAGCTCGGGCGAGTTGAAGTCAGGATGGCGAAGTGTCGTCACGACCTAAAGATAAGCGTCAGGCTGCGGACTGCGGACCAACGGCACTGCGGACTGCTGACTAACTGCGAATTGGGGGACTAACTGCGAACTGCGGACTTCCCCTCGAAGCGGATTGATTGTAGGGGAGAGTTCTTGCTTTGGCGTCACCCGCCTTTGGATCGCAAACTGAGTAATGCCAGATCCAGCGCCGGAAATACCGCAAGGGATCAGGGGAGATCCGCTCCACCGGATGCGCGCTTATCGCCTGGCGTGTGAACTTGTCACCGAGTCGTGGCAAGATGCGGAGAAACTCACGCATCACAGAACCCTGGAGAAGGTCTCGGGCCAGCTCTACGCTGCTGTTGGTTCCATTGCTGCCAATCTGGGAGAAGGCTACGCACACAGCTCGGGAAAAGATCGAGCCCGCATTTTCGAGTACGCTCTCGGTTCAACTCGGGAAAGCATTGCGTGGTTTCGCTCGGCAGAGCCTGTGTTAGGGGCCGACGTTGTGGCTAAGCGAGTGGAGAAACTCGACGAGATCCGCAGACTACTGCTCGCCATCATCCCGCGCGAACGCGGCAGACTAATCCGGCCCTCCAAGCGCTGACCGAGCCCCTGCAGCTGGCGACTACTGCGGACTGATTGGGACTGACTGCGGACTGACTGCGGCCTGGTCGAGCATCTGTCTCGATTCGCGGCTAGTCACGCAGTCCGCAATGCCGTTGGTCCGCAGTCCGCAGTTAAATCGGAAACTAAAGAAGCGCAACCGGATCGCGATCGAGCGTCACCCTTAGCTGCGCCGTGTTCGGAATCTCGAATCGCTCCATGAAATAGCGGCTCACGCGGGTAAGCTCCGCGGGATGATCGGATTTCAGCAGCACGTGCCACCGCCAGCGGCTCTTGATGCGCTCGATTGGGCATGGCGCTGGACCGACCACGGTCA
The DNA here is from genome assembly GCA_031394125.1 of Gemmatimonadales bacterium. Classification (GTDB taxonomy): domain Bacteria; phylum Gemmatimonadota; class Gemmatimonadetes; order Gemmatimonadales; family Gemmatimonadaceae; genus UBA4720. The sequence goes on along the minus strand of JANMWS010000019.1, from coordinate 5,167 downwards.
CTTCATCGCCCGCGCGGGTCGTGATCAGCTCGCGGAGCCATTCACCCGCGTGGATCGCAAGCCTCGCAACTGAGTCCTCAATCATTCCACTGAATACGATATTCGCCAGGCGAACATTGGGCGGATACGGGGGGTCCACGCGCCCTTCCATCTCGTCGTGAATGAACGACAGATAATCGTGCGACACGGCGTATCGAACCGCGTGATGCGCCGGAATGCGCGTCTGGATCAACACACGTCCTCCCTTCTCTCCCCGCCCCGCCCGGCCTGACACCTGGCTAAGAAGCTGGAAGCAGCGCTCGGATGCCCGGAAATCCGGGAGATTGATTCCGACATCGGCGTCGACTACCCCGACGAGAGTGACATTGGGAAAATCGAGTCCCTTGGCGATCATCTGCGTACCGAGTAAAATGTCGACTTCGCCGGCCGCCACGCGATCGAGAATTCTGGTGTGCGCCCATTTTCCGCTTGTGGTGTCGACATCCATCCGCGCAATTCGAGCCGCTGGAAATCTTTCGCACAGCAGTCTTTCCACCTGCTGAGTGCCGAGGCCACGCTGCTTGAGGTTTCTGCCGCCGCACCGCGCACAATCCGGTCGGGGATCTTCCTTGTGCAGGCAGTAGTGGCAGATGAGCCGCTCTGGATTACGGTGGTGGGTGAGTGTAATGCTGCAGTGAGGACACGTGGCGACCGCTCCACAGTCGATGCACTGGATAAAGGAGGAATAGCCGCGACGATTGAGAAGCAGAATGCTCTGCTCGCCTCGCTGCATGCACTCGACTATCGCGTCGTGGAGCGGCTCGCGTATGACAGCGCCGTAGTCGATCCCACCCTGTGCCATGCCCGAATAGTCGGTGGCGATCTTACGAAGATCGATCACGTCGACCTTCGGAAGCCTTCCGCCGCCGACGCGATCGGGCAGCGTCAGAAGCCTGAATTTGCCCGACGTCGCGTTGGCCCAGCTCTCCAGCGACGGCGTTGCGCTCCCCAGCAGAGTTAATGCGCCCTCGTTCTTCGCTCTCACAATCGCCACTTCACGCGCGTGATAGCGAGGCGTCTCGCCCTGCTTGTAGCTGGACTCATGCTCCTCGTCGACGATGATCGCGCCCAGGTTTTCGAGAGGGGCGAACACCGCCGAGCGCGCCCCGACGACGATCGTCTTCTCTCCGCGCTTGAGTGCGAGCCAGGCATCGTAACGCTCGCCTTCGCTCAGAGCCGAATGAAGAACCGCAATCCGGTCGCCGAATGCTGCCCGAAAGCGATCGACTGTCTGTGGAGTGAGCGCGATCTCGGGGACGAGCACGATCGCCGTCTGGCCGCGCTCGTCCACAATTCGACGGAGCAGCTCGATATAGACCAGCGTCTTCCCGCTTCCCGTTATTCCATGGAGCAGGAATACATCGCCCTTCTCGGCGACCGCCATCGTGTCGATAGCGTGTTGCTGCGCGGGCGTCGGCTGGAGTCTAGCCGCCGAGATGCCTCCGCGAGTGGAGAATGGATCGCGCTCGACCACTTCCTCCTCGATGATTATCAGAGCGCGCTTCTCGAGAGACTTGAGTACCGAAGGCGAGAACTCGAGCTGCGAGCTGAGCTGCTCCACCGTCGTCCTGTTTCCGAGAGACTCGATCAGCTCGAACACCGCGCGCTGCTGCGGGGACCTCGCGAACACCTTGTCACGCTGAAGGAGCGATGGGATCTCCACACTGAGGCGGACGACTCGCTGAGTCTTGCGCGTCGGATGTGGATCGTCAGCCCCTGTGAGAGCCGCCGGAAGTGCCGTGCGGAGCGCGACTCCGAGTGGAACGATGTAGTAGTCTGACATCCATTTGCACAGCTCGAGCAGCGACTGGCTGACCGCCGGCTTCGCGTCGGGCGATTCGAGAACTGATTTGGGCTTTCGCTTGAGCGGACTGACGTCGCTCACGCCGACGCAGACGCCGATCTCCCTGCCGTTCCGCAGCGGGACCACAACCCTCGACCCGACAACGACCGGATTCGCGAGCCCTTCTTCTACTGTGTATGTGAAATTCTGGAACAGCGGGAGGGGCAGCGCGACTTCGATGAACCTGGGAGGCTTCTCACGCACCTTGGAACGCCGTGGTAAGATCCCCACTCGGCGCAGGCGATGCGCCCAGCCCCGGTGCGTTAGACAGTTTGATGGAGCCGCCGGCGATGGAGGTGCCGCGGAAAGGATCGGTAGCCAGCAGCGCGGCTCCGTCGAAATCGGCCGCGTCGAGAAGCGGTGCGATCTGCGCTATCGCGGAGATCCCGAGTGAGCTCTCGATCATGCATCCCGCCATCACCTGCATGTCGAGGGCGCGAGCGGTGTGGACCATCCGCACCGCTTCTCTGAGGCTGCCACATTTGGCGAGCTTGATATTGATCCCATCGACCGCTCCGGCGAGCTTGGGAATATCGGTCGCGACGAGGCACGACTCGTCAGCAAAAACGGGCAGCCTGGCTCGTTTGCGGACGAATCGAAGCCCTTCGATATCGTTGCCCGCAACCGGCTGCTCGAGCATCTCCACTCCGTGCTCTACGAGGAATTCGCTCATGCGCACCGCGTGTTTCGCGGTCCACGCGGCGTTCGCATCGACCCGCAGGCGCTTGTCCGGAGCGGCATCTCGAACGATGCGCACAATTTCCATGTCGCGGTCCGTTCCCAGCTTGATCTTGAGAATAGGATACTCGCGCGCTTCCCGAACACGCTGCTCGAGCTCATGATTCTCCGCGATCGCGATGGTGAAGCTCGATTGTGGAGCCGTCTCCGGATCGAGACCCCATATCCGATGAAGGGGAAGGCCCAGACGCTTTCCAAGCAGATCGTGCAACGCCGAGCTTACGGCGCTCTTCGCCGAGGCGTTGCCCCGGAGCGCGCGGTTCAATTGAACTTCGATGGACTCGAGAGACATTGCATCAACGCGCTCGAGAAGCGGCTTGAACTGTCCGAGAGCAGCGATGACAGTGGCTACCGATTCACCGTAATACCGATTGGGCGCCGCCTCGCCGAAGCCTTCCAATCCATCATCGTCGGTGATGCGCACGATCACGTTTCGATGGTGCGCGTACCCGCCTCGCGCTATGACGAACGGGTGCGTTGGCTTGAGCTCGATTGTCTGGTGCGAGAGCTTCAACACTCGAATTCGGGTGAAACTTTGGAAAACGTGCGAAGCTTCATCCGGCAGCGACGGTAGCGGTAGCACGTGCCGTGCGAGCCATGCGGAACTCGTGATGCGCTGAGGCGCCCGACAGGAAGTTGATCAGCGCGTCGGCGAGATCGTTGCCACGCTCGAAACGGTGAGCCGGATTTTTCTCCAGGCAACGCATTACGATCGCCGAGAGCTGCGGCGGGATCTTCGACTCCACGACGTCAGGTGAAACGGCGATCTCCGTCACGTGCTTGTAGCTGATGGAATAACTGTCCGCGCCGTCGAAGGGCGGGAAGCCGAGGAGCGTCTCGTACATCACGACCCCAAGTCCGTAAATGTCGCTGCGGCCGTCGAGCAACTTTCCTCTCGCCTGCTCGGGGGACATGTAATGCGGTGTGCCCATGACATTTCCGCTGCCGGTCATCCGGCTTCGGAAGTGACCCGTCGCGATCCCGAAGTCAGTGACCAGCGCGTTCTCGTCTTCATCGAACAGAATGTTGTCCGGCTTGATGTCGCGGTGAACGAGGCCTCGGCGGTGCGCGTAGTCGAGGCCGGTAGCGACCTGAGCGGCGACTGCCGCGGTAGTCTCCGGAGAGAGAGAGCGGTGACCGCCGATCCGATCGCTCAGCGTTCCACGGGCGAGGTAGGGCATCACGCAATAGACGTGATCATCTACCATTCCGAAGTCGATGATCTTGCAGATGTGCGGATGCATCAGCTGGGCGGCAGACTCGGCTTCGCGGCGAAAGCGCTCGCGCATTTCGTGCTCGCGCGCGAGATGCGGATGCAACACCTTGATCACGACCGGTGAGTCGAGGGAGACCTGGAGCGCGTAGTAGACGCTCGCCATTCCGCCCTCGCCGACACGGTGCATAATGGTGTAGCGGCCGCCGGTTACCTGCCGGAGCGCGGTAACCGAAGGGTCCGGCGGCGCCTGACGCTTGTCAGAGCTCTCCGGCATGCGGATGCCGCAGCGCACGCAACGCGCTGCCTCAGACCGGTTCCAGCTCCCGCAGTCGCAACAGAACATTCCTCAGCCTCCGAACTGCATCCGCACGAAATCGTACGGGGGCCACGGGCCGGTGACCTTGAAGTTGAGGGAGGCCTGTCGCTGGGCCTCTTTCGACACGATGTCCTCGAACGCCTTCCAGCGCTGGGTATCGATCAGGAATGATGCTCTGGCCACCACACCCTCCTCTTCGTCGCCGTCGCCTTTAGGAAGGGTGACGGTTGCCGCCGCCTGACCCCTGAGCAGCCGCAGGCTCTCGGCGGCGAGCGCGGCGTAGCTCTTCTGCGCGTCCGCGTCCTCCTTGTCGCCCTGGGTCGTGATGCTCACTCGCGCCGCGGCATGGCCTTCGATCACGGAGAGGGCCTCAGTGAGAGTGAAGTAGTGAAGCTCGAGCCACCGGGTGAGCGTGTTCCTGGACTGAAACACAGTTCCGGGAGGGGCCGGAAGCACCGCTCCGTGCGTGTGGGCTTCCTCGAGAACCCGCAGATATTTCGTCATCTCGCCGTCGTCGAGGCTGACCGCCGAATAGTTGGACGCCTCCACGATCGCGGCCAAGGCGCGGTAGTGCGTGAGGGTCGTGCCCTCGGCGAGGGTATCAGTGTGGCCCGATTCGACGGCGGCAACGCCGTATAATCTGAGCGCGTTCAGAGAAGCTTGCGCCATTTGAGACCACCCAGGATTAGCAAACCGAGAGCGAGCTGCGCGAACACCAGGATCATGAAGCCATGCGGATTAGTGTGTAGCGGAATATGCTCGAAGTTCATGCCCCACATTCCGCTTATCACGACGAACGGAAGAGTGAAGGTCGCGACCACGCCCAAAGCCTTGGTCGCCATACCTAGACGATTGGAGACCTGTGTTAGATAGCTATCCAGGGTGCTGCTCAACAGGTCTCGGAAATTCTCAAGGGAGTCGTAGATCCGGAGGACGTGGTCGTAGATGTCCCGGAAGTAGAGGAGTTCGCTCGCGTCGATGAGGGCCAGGTCTCGATTCGTGAGCTGGTTGAGGA
>JANMWS010000012.1:0-24115 GCA_031394125.1 Gemmatimonadales bacterium | reverse complement strand
TCCTGAATGAGGTTGAACGAAGGCTACAGGGACAGAACGCCAGAATGATGGTAGTCGAAACATCGTCCCGATCCGACTACGGGAACACGCGGGGATTCTATGTCCATCGCGGGTATGTCGAAGCCGCCCGTGCGCGGGATTTTTACGCGCCGGCCGATGATCGGATCACTTACACAAAACGGTTGCAGAGCCGCGCCCCGTCTTATGGATGGATGGCGCATGGAGCGATGTCACAATGAGTGACTGGCAAAGAATTCTGAAGGACGAGAGCATTGCCACTCTCGAGAAGTTGCACGAAAAGTTCGGAGATGCGATCGACGTCGAGGCGCTGAGACCTGCGTTCGACAATTTCCAGATGCGCATTACGCCGGCGTCGCTGGATTCCATCAAGGAAGTCGGCGATCCCATGTGGCAGCAGTACATCCCCACTGTCGAGGAACTCGAGGTAGTGGATGGCGTCATCGACTCGCTCGACGAGGATGGTGACTCTCCGGTTCCGAACATCACGCACCGGTATCCGGACCGCGCGCTGTTCCTGGTGAGCCCCGTCTGCGCGAGCTATTGCCGGTTCTGCACGCGACGTCGCAAAGTCGGAGATCCGGAGAAGATTCCGCTCAATCAGTACGATTCGGCGTTCGCGTACCTCCGCCAGCACACCGAGATCCGCGACGTCATCATGAGTGGCGGCGATCCGATGATGCTGAGCGACCGGCGTCTCGAGTACCTGTTCCAGCAGCTCCGCGCGATTCCTCACATCGAGATCATTCGGCTCGGCAGCCGCATCACGTCACATCTACCGGAGCGCATCACTCCCGAATTCTGTGAGATGGTTCAGAGGTACCACCCGATTTTCATGAACGTACATTTCAATCATCCGGACGAGCTGACGCCGGCATCAGTCGCTGCGCTTGACCGACTGTCGAGGGCCGGCGTGTCGCTCGGATGCCAGACCGTTTTGCTCAAGGGTGTGAACGACGACCCGAAGGTGATGATGAAGTTGATGCACGAGCTGCTGAAGGCACGCGTCCGGCCCTACTACCTATATATGGCGGACCAAGTGGCGGGCGGGGAGCACTTCCGCACGACCGTGCAGAAGGGCCTCGAGATCATGCAGGCGCTGCGCGGATGGACGTCGGGTCTCGCGGTTCCGCAGTTCGTGATCGACTCCCCGGGTGGCGGAGGCAAAGTGCCCCTCCTACCCGAGTACCTGGAGTCGATGAATGACGACGAAGTGGTCTTCCGCAACTACGAGGGCAAGCGCTTCGTCTACAAGCAGCCGCGACAGGTTCCGGCTACCCCGAACGAAGTCGAGCGGGCTGCCGGGATGGATGTAGTTCCTATCGGTCGGAAGAAATCCGCGACGCCGCGGCGAACAAAGCGGCGGCGCGCAGCGGGCGAGTAACCACCCGATCGCTCCACAATAAAAAAGACCACCCGTCGGGTGGTCTTTTGTTTTTCGCTGACGAAAGAGAAGTCTTACTCGCTCTCCTCATTTTCGAAGGTGAGCGCATCCGCTTCCCGGACGCGGTCGAGCATGGCGTTGACCGGTATTCCGATGCCCCGGTCGTTCAGCGCGGATTCCTTGGTCGAGCCGCGCTGGAACCAGCTCCCCACTTCAGGTGTGGTGTCCCTGCCACCAGTAGCACCCGCCTCTTCGTCAGGGGCGGTATCCGAACCATACACGTCCATTGGACCTCCATGGGTTCACTGTCCCTCGCAACCATTTGTACCCCAAAACGCAACCATTTGTACCCCAAAACAGGAGTTTCGAGCGGTTGCAAAGAAGCTACAACTCGGACCCAAACCCTCCAATAGTAAGACGATGTCCGACACCATACTGGTACAAGCTGTAATGGTTATTACCGGACTGTTTTTGGGTCGATTCCCCTACTAGCGAATATCCGGCCAACCGCCTCGCCAATCTTGTTGTTGGGGGTGCTGGCTCCCGCTGTAACACCTACGCGAACGGGGCTGGTCTCGGGAAGCCAATTCCCGGATTCCGCCTCTTCCTTCGAGCCGAGCGGGCGGTGCCGGATCCGGCCGGAGGCGGGATCGATGTCGTCGGCGTCCTCGACGTGGAAGGTCCGGACACTTTCCGAACAGAGAGCCGCCAGTGAAAGCGTGTTGCTGGAGTTGTAGCCTCCGATCACGACCATCACATCGAGCGGCTCCTTGAGCAGCTCGATGACCGCGTCCTGACGCTCCTGTGTGGCGCTGCAGATGGTGTCGAAGGTCCGGAAATTCTCTTTTGCGTAATCCGCCCCGTGCGCGCGCGCCATCGACTGGCCGACTAGCTCTCCAATCGCGAGCGACTCGCGGGCGAGCATGGTTGTCTGATTTGCCACGCCTATCCGCTGGAGATGTCGCACGGGGTCGAAGTTGGGAGACGCAGAGTGACCGAAGCGCTCCATCAGAGCCTCGCTGCTCAGGCGATTCTCAATAAAATCGCAGACCAGGCCGGCCTCTTCCATATTGCGGACGATGAAATATTCAGCGCCCTCGTACTTCTCAGCCTGCGACGCTGTTGCCCGCGTTTCCTCGTGGTAGTACTTGCCGTGGATGAGCGACGTGAATCCGTCGCGAGCATAGCTCTCCACCCGCTTCCATACGTTGAGCACGGAGCCGCAGGTGGTATCGACCATCACGCAGCCGATCTGCCGGAGTATCCCGAAGTCGGTGATTGTGACTCCGAACGCGGGAAGGATTACCACATCCGTCGCCTTCACTCCGCTGAAATCGATGCGGCCGTCTTTGGGCATAAGGAACGTGATTCCCATCGCCTGGAGTTTGGAGTTCACGTGCGGATTATGGATGATCTCCCCGGCCAGATAGATGGTACGATCAGGGAATTTCTTTCTGGCCTGATAAGCGTACTCTACCGCACGTTCCACCCCGTAACAGAACCCGAATTCCTTGGCTAAACGGATGGTTAAATCGCCGGCCGTCAGGGTATATTCCCTGGCCTGGAGCATATCAACGAGCTGGCCGGTGTAGTCGGAGTCCAGTTCGGACTGGATTTCGGATTTTAGCCCGAAGCCCTTCCGAAAGTAGGTGCCCCCGGCAGCGCTGGCCTGCATATTTCCAGTAGGTTTTCCGCCCACTTCGGGCGTGATCTTTACCGACGTATCAGTGTCCGCCATACCCTCTGAATCTAGCAGTGACCTGCCGATAATGCGCTTCGAGAAACGACGATGACCGAGTCACTCGGAGCATACCCCGCAGAGCAATCGATTGGCCCGATTGAAACCGCGCCATCGATATCGTTCATATCACCCGCCGCCTCGCACTCGCTGCTGCGACCGCCCCCGCTATCGAAGGGAGATACTATTGGTGTTGTCGGCCCCTCCTACGCTCCGCATGGCGATTGGCTCCGCCGCGGCGTCCAGGCGATGGAAGAAGCAGGATACAAGGTGATCCTTGAGCCGGAGATCGAGCGGTTCCGCCGCTTCCAGCAGAACGAGGATAAGAAGCGGGCTGAAAATCTGATGGCCATCTGGAGAGAGCCCGAGGTCAAGGCCGTCATCTGCGGCACCGGTGGGTATGGCGCGGTGAGGATTCTTCCGTATCTGGACGCCGATCTCTTTCGCCGCAACCCGAAAGCATTCGTCGGCTACTCAGACATAACGGCTTTGCATCTGTGGATGATGCGCCGCGCGGGACTGAGAGTATTTCACGGACCGACCGTCGACGATCTCTCGACTGCTGACGGCGATCCGACACTATCATCGTTGCTGACCGCGCTCACTTCACCTCGGCCAGACACAACACTCGGTCGCAACATTGCCCGCGCAGTAAGACCAGGAAGGGCCGTGGGACGGCTGACCGGCGGAAACCTGTCGCTCGTGCAGCAGACGATCGGCACGCCTTACGAGATCGACACACGCGACGCGATTCTCTTTCTGGAAGAGATACACGATCCCATGTCTGTCTGCGACGAACGGCTGTTGCATCTTCGCGCTGCCGGCCTGCTGCGCCACGTGCGCGGAATCGTATTTGGTCAGCTCTCGCTGGATCGTTCCGAGGAAGATGAGTTCGAGGATTTTCTGCTCGACCTCGTGTCCGATCTCGACGTTCCGATTCTGATGGACTTCCCGGCCGGTCATGAGATACCCAATCTCACGCTGCCGCTCGGGACGGAGATGGAGCTGGTGACGGATGGTGCTACTGGCTGGCTCGCCTACCGCGAAGATGCGTTGGCATTCGCTGGAGACAGGCCGCGGCTGAGTCTGGTCTAAAGAACTGCAACTGAGCGGGCGCGAAACCTGGCATCTCGGTTGATCGAGATTAAAACAACTGAACGGGTGCGAGTTGTCAGTAGCACAGCCTGCAGATACCAGTCCACTACGCCCAGACGTTACTACTGGCGCCATGGCACAAGCAGTTGCTCCGAATGCCACGGAGATAAGTCAGGGCGTCGTGAACTGGCAACTAACAGCTATGCTACTGACAACTCGCACCCGTTCAGTTGCGTCAGATCCCAGATCAACCGAGATGCTAGGGACTCCCACCCGTTCAGTTGCTGTTTCCAGAAAACCTGAGGCATTCTACAATGATCCAGCCGCGATCGCGGCGTCGATAGCGGTGCACCACACGTGCAGCAGCATCAGGTGCACCTCCTGGATGTAGGCGCCGACATCGCTCGGAACCGCCACGACGTGATCCGCCTCCATCCCCTGCAGCCCGATGTTGCCGCATAAGGCAATTGTGGTCGCGTTTTTTTCCTTGGCCGCTTTGAAGCCGCGCAGCACGTTCTCGGACTTCCCGCTGGTCGTTATTCCGACCACGGCGTCGCCGCGCGTCGCGAGACCCAGTACCTGGCGCTCGAATAGCGCCCCATAGCCGAAATCGTTGGCGATGCACGTGATAACGCCGGCGTCACCGACGAGCGATATGGCGGGGAGAGGACGTCGCGTTTCCTTGAATCGGCCAATAAGCTCCTCTACCAGGTGACTGGCCTGGGTCGCACTCCCGCCGTTACCAAACGCGAGAATCTTTCCACCTCTTCCTATGCACGCGATTAGCGCTTCGGCCACAGCATCCGACGCGGGTTTGAGCGAAGCGATGCAGTCATCGATGACTTTCTGGTGCTCGCGGAAATGCGTATCGAAATATTGTGCTGGCATGCGCGGATTATACGGGTAAGGCCACTCGACGCCAGTGGCTGGCCAGTCTAGCGTCCGCGACGACGTCTCTTGAAATCCGATCGTCCGCCCGGCGCAGCCCGGCCCCGCCCGCCTTTCCGGCCGCCGTGCCTGTGGCGCCGGAATTCGCCCGCTATCTGGCGCACCTCCCGTTCGGCGCTCGACAACATGGCGCGATCGTCGGCTGACTCTTCCACCTCGTCCGGCGAATACGGCTGGGCGAGACGCTCCTGCAGATCGTCCAGACTGTCCGAACGCACCGCGCCGCGCTGTCCCCGCAACACGACGAAACGCACCGGCCGATCGAGCTCGGGGATCTCCCGCTCCGTCAGCGTTCGCGCGATTTTCTCGGGCAACCGCAGACGCGCCACGCCAAAGCGTTTGCCATCGCGTTCCTCGACGTCGTAATCGATATCTACATCGCGGTCACGAATCATCACCTGACCGGGCAGCCGTTGCAGCCGGTCGCGGACACTCGGTAGAACGAAGCGATCCCTGTCGACGTTCATCCGCGCCGCCTTGAACTCCTCCAATGAGCCAACATCACTGAGCTGCTCTTCGTATAGCGCAGTAAGCTCCGGAAGACCGAGGCGCTTGGTCTCCCCGCCTGAGCGCTTGAAGGCTTCGCGTATCTCCTCGATTACTTCGCGATTCTTCTTGACCGCGAAATGTCTCGCTTCACCCCGGGCGAGCGCTTCTGCCAGCATGTGTCGCGCTTGGCCAGCGAGCTCTGGTGGAAATTCTTCGACTGTCTCGATCTCGCTCTCCAGCTCGAACCCGAAGTAGTCGAGCGTGCGCTTGAGCACGAGCGGGCCATGTTTTCGCCGTGGATCGTAGACCAGCTCCACCTTTCCCCGGGTTGCGTAGCGGCGGATCAACTCCATCGGAATCTGGGTTCCTTCAATCGCCGCGCGCGGAATTCCAGAGCGGTCGGCGAAGTACCGAAGGTCTCCCGCGGTCGCGCCCCAGCTTCCGCACACACTCGTCTTGGAGACCCGCGCCTCCGTTCCGTCGGCCGTCTGCTCGTCGATGACGAGGTCGAAGGGCATATACTGCGCGAGCAGCTCGGTGAATTTGCGATAAACGTGATCGCGAGCGTTGACCATCCGCGCCGGCAGCTCCATGCCGAGGCTGCGATAGATGCTCGCCGTCGCGAGTGCAGCATCCTCGATCGCCTTCACCAGCACTCCACGCTGCTCCGCCCATTTCTCGATGCTCTCATCGAAGAGATGCCTCGGCAGCCCGTACACCTCTCCTATGTAGCCGCAGTGGGTGAACGCCTCCGCGTAGAGATTGTAAGCGGTGAGGTGATCGCTGCCGGGAACCGTCACGCCCGACAGATCGCGGTCTTCCCGCGTCATTCGGTGGAGCGACTCGATCGAGCTCATCACCGCCAGATATGGCACGAGCTCGTCCTCGGCGTTTACGAGCAGCTCCGCCCACGGCCGGTCCACCGGCATCGCTTCGACCGCTTTGCCATAGCGGGAAAGTCTTCCATTCTCGATGATCCCGCGCCGCTCGAGTAGCGTCACGGCTTTGCGATAGGAGACGCGATCGAGTGGCACAGGCAGCTCCAGCTGGTCGACAGCAACGCCCAGATCGGCGCAGGTCATCGCCACGCGTTCCGAATCGCCAGCAAGCTGGAAATCGGGCGCCGTCGGCTTGAGGGCGCTGAACTGGATGTCACGATCGGAAAGGATGAACACTCTGCCGCCGGCAACACGGCCGTGCACGCGACCAGCCATTTGAAGAATCTCGTTCGCACCGAGATGCAACCTGGTGAGAATGTTCTTTCCACGCTCGATGACGTTGCTGAAGCGCGTATCGTCAATCACGACCGTGTCGAGCCCCTGAACGTTGAGGGCGCTCTGCCCAGCCGCGGTCATCGCCAGGAAGTACGGTTTCTTTTCCTCACCTTCGAGGAACGGGCGAAGGATTCGGATCGGCTCGCCGCCGTGGTAGAAGGCGCTGTTGATTCTCGGAAACCGGTCGCCCACCAGCTCTGCGGCTTGCTCCACTCCGGCGCGAGTCGGCAGAAACATGCCTACACCGCGACGCTCCTTCACTACCTGCTGCAGAAAGCGATCGTCGAGAAATGTCAGCGGATCCTTGCGCAGGATCTTCACATCAGCTGCTTTCGCCGGGTCGAACGCCGAGCTCTCGATTACCGTCGCAGCATTGAGGTAGCGCGCATAAAAGGTCGGGTCGACGGTAGCGGAGAGCCAGATGAACCGGCAACCGACGCGCTTGCCGAGTGCCAGACAAAGCTCGAGCTCCGCCGATGTCTGGTGGATTTCGTCGACCACGAGTGTGTCGGTCGGCAGAATGTCGCCATCCTGAAACCAACGGCGCGCGATTCCGGTCGTTACGACGATTACGTTCCAACTCGGAGTCTCCGGAGTCGCCTCGCGCTCGCGGTTCACGACCCCCACTTTCAGTGCGTCGGTTCCGAGTATAGTCTCAGCGATCGGGCGGATGGAAAGCGTCTTTCCCGTTCCTGTCCCCGCCACGATTCCGAATCCCTTTCCGGCCGCGGCGAGCTGGCGTATCTCCGAGCCGTGCTGCTTCTCGAGAACTGTGGGAATCCGCAGGCCGAGCGCGAGCTCGATTGTCTCGCAGGCCGCACGAGTGGGCGCAATCACAATGAGCCGCCCCGTCGCAGGCTCGGCCGCAACGAATGCGGAGTGGTCCGGCGGAAGATATCTATCGGTTACGGTACGATGCATTCGCCATGGAAGGTGCATGGATCGCACCGGATGCGAAACGGCCCCGGAGAAAATTCTCCGAGGCCGTCGCTATCCGAGCAGGAGACTTAGTCGTCGCCGTGCTTGTTGCCCTTGTTCTTGTTCTTGCCGTGGCCTTTGCCGTTTTTGTACTGGCCGTAGTGATTCCCATTGTCGTGATGGCCGTTCCGATAATCGCCCTGATCGTCGTCGTCGTCGTCACCATCGCCATCACCACGACGGCGGTTGTAGCCACCATTGTCGTATCTGCCGTTGTCATACCCACCGTTGTTGTAGGTGCCGTCGTTTCCAACATTGCGGCTGCTGATGATCGACATATTGCCGTTCCTGTCGCGACGCGCGCGCTGCACGACAGTGTTGCCGTTTCGGTCTTGTATCTGGCGCTCGTAGATCGTCCCGCCGTTGCCGTCGTTGCCGACCTGGTACCACCCGCCACCGTTCACCTGCTGATTGTTGCGGTTGTCGACGCAGCCAACCGTGCTGGCGCTGCGGCGACCCAGAATGATGTCGCTGACGCTGACGCCGGACGTCTGCGAGTTGGTGCAGTCTTGACGGCTCCCTCTCTGGCTGCCGCTAGGTCTTTGTGCGCTTAGGGGCGTGAAGGCCGCGAATCCCGCGAGCGTTACGCCAATTATGATGAGCTTCATAAAGATTCCCTCGGTATTGATGAACTATCTGTGATTGTCGTGCTTCATCTGCTTATCCTGCTCCTTCTGGGCCTTCTTCCAGTCTTTTTCTTGTTCCTTCTGGGTCTTCTTCCACTGCTTCTGCTGCTCTTTCTGAGCTTTCTTCCACTGCTTATCGTTCGCGCCATACGCGCGGGTGCTGATAATCGTGAACGTGCCGTTCGGGTTACGACGGGCGCGCTGGATCACCCAGTTGCCGTTACGATCCTGGGTACGACGCTCGTAGATCGAGTTGTTGTTCGCACCCTGGCCTACCTGGTACCAGGCTCCATCGTCGCGAGTGTTTACATCCTCGCAGGTGTTGGAATTCGAGCGACCGAAGATGATGTCGCCGATGCTGTTGGTCGACCGGCTGTAGTTGCAACTGTTGTTGCCGTTGTTGTTGCCGCCGTTGACGTTGCTGGTGCTGATGATCGTCATGTTTCCGTTCCGGTCACGGCGCGCGCGCTGCACGACGATATTGCCGTAACTGTCCCGTGTGCGACGCTCGTAGATCTGGTTGCCGCTTCCATCGCGGCCGACGAGGGTCCACGATCCGTTCACGCTTACGCCCTGGCTGTTGGTGGAAACACGGCCGTTGGCGATCTGTGCGCTCAAAGGCGCAGTCGAAGCGTGCGCTGCGAGCGCCAGTGTGATGGCTAGTATCTTCATCTTGAAATCCTCCGATTAATGAGATCGAGGAGCTCGTCCGCTGGATTGGAGTTGCCCTTGTCTGTCTTGGTCTTCTTGCCCTTCGGCTGGTCGCCGAACAGGACCTTTCCGTTCGCCGGCCGGTTTCTCACCGCCGACGCGCAGTCCGTTGGTGCCGGCTGCTGGCCTGCGGGAACCTGGTTGATCCAGATCCGGCACATGCCAGCAGGTGGATAGAAAGCCGGCGGTACGATCTGCTCACGATTCGACTGCTGTTGAGTTGTGTTCTGCCTGTGGTTCACGGGCACCGGACGCTGCGCTTCCGCGAGGCTCGCCGAAGCGATAATTCCGAAGACGGCCGGCGCCACCAGGCGCAAGAGACCGGATCTCAAGTGGTAAGTAATGCGACGCATCATGGCCCTAGGGGGTGCACGAGAGGTGCCAAGTCATGGCAATAGTGCTAAGCTCTTCCAGACCAACAGGTTAACTCAATGCCACCATAGCCTCAGGCTGCCCTGTTGTCCTCTCCGAGGGACGACGGATTAGTACACCCTAAGGGTTTTCCCTGATCATTGCCTACGCTCTAGTCTCCAAAGGATATACCCGTAGCTCGAGCCGTCAAAACGGTATCGTGGTCGAGCTCCACCCGCTTCGGCGTTTTGAGGACATCGTGCAGGGGAACTGCCACGATGTGCGGCGATTGGAGGGCGATCATGTGGTCCCACTTCTCCCCGGCTACGGCGCGCACCGCCGCGCCGCCGAATCTCACCGCCAGCAGCCTGTCATAGCTTGTTGGCTGTCCTCCGCGTTGAAGATGCCCGAGGATGAGTGAGCGCGTTTCTTTTTTTGTGTGCTCCTCGATTTCGTCCGCGAGCCGCTCCGCGACTCCACCAACTCTGATCGCCTGGCCGGGCATCGACTTTCCCCGGATCGCAGGGCCTTCGCCGAGAGGGTAGGCGCCCTCCGCGATCACAACGATCGAGAAATGCCTGCCCGATCGCCCACGCGCCATGATCTTCTCGCAGACCTTGTCGATGTCGTACGGAATCTCCGGAATCAGAATGACATCAGCGGTGCCGGCGAGTCCCGCGTGGAGCGCGATGAAGCCGGCGTGGCGACCCATCACTTCCAGCACGATCACGCGGTCATGACTCTCCGCAGTAGTATGAAGCTTGTCGATGGCTTCGAGCGCGGTGTTCACCGCGGTATCAAACCCGAAAGTGGTGATCGTGCCGTTCACATCGTTGTCGATCGTCTTGGGGACGCAGACGATTTTCATCCCGCGCGCACACAACTGGTGCGCGATGCTCATCGATCCGTCGCCGCCGATGGAGATCACCGCGTCGATGCCGAGCTTGCGAGCGTTCTCGATCAACTCTCCCGAGCGGTCCTTCTCTATGAAGCTTCCGTCGGGCTGCAAGATAGGATAGCTGAACGGATTGCCGCGATTGGTGGTTCTGAGAATGGTTCCACCGAGGTGCGCGATTCCCCGCACCGTTGCCGCGGTCATGGGAATCACTTCCTCTTCGCCCATGAGTCCAGCGTAGCCTTTCTTGATGCCGAGTACTTCCCAGCCCCGGTTGACAGCCGAGAGCACCGCGGCGCGTATCACCGCGTTGAGCCCCGGCGCGTCACCACCTCCGGTGGATAACGCTATTCGCATGATTTCAGGATTTCTGTTCGAGTAGTGCCATGATTTCGCCCGGCTTTGCGTGCCGGCCGGTCTTCGATTTCTCGTAGATGGGTATTCCATCGCGCACAACCTCGAACCGACCGCCCCTTGACGGAGTCAGCTTCAGTTCCGCCTCAGGAAAACGGCTGCGAATCTCGGCCGCCAAACTGGCGGCTCGCGGTTCGTAGTTTCAAACAACGCAGTATTCGATACTGATATTCATGCGATTCGGTGGTGAACGGGTTATTGCGAGACCGGCGCGTACTGCTCGACGAGCTTCCGCGATTCCGGCGTGTCGATGGCTTTGAGTGCGTCGAGCGCTTGCACGCGGATCACGTTCCTCCACGTCTCCGGCGCCATCACTTGTCTCGCGAGGGGAAGTGCTGCGTCCTTCTCGAGGAGAATGTCCGAGGCGAGTGCAGCGCCGCGAACAACCATTGACCGGTCGAGGCGAGCGACATTCCTGAGGCGAACTACGACGTCGAGTGCGGCAGGTCCGCTGATCGGCAGACGCCCAAGCGCTTTGGCCGCTTCCTCCCGAACTCTTGCATCGGGGTCGAATGTCGCTCTCACCAGCGCATCTCTGACAGCTTTCATTGGTGAAGTTGTCGCGCGCGTCGAATCGCTCGCCCAGAGGCCGATTGCAGCAACGGCGCGCGCACGAACTGCCCAGAAACGATCATTGCGTGTTGAGCGAACGAGGGCGTCGAGCGCCAGCCGGTCCGCGGGCCGTTGCGCCATGACATCGACAGCTTCAATCCTGCCGAGCACGTCGTCGTCGTGCACCAGCTGATACTGCATCATCGCGGTGGAGCGCGGAAAATCCGTGATGTCGAGGATCCAGTCTCCCTTGTCCCAGCGAATCGAGCGCGGCGGCGCTTTCAGATCCGCAGTCCCTTCCCCACTCCCGTTTCGGACGGGAACCACGAATCGAACAACTCCACTGTCGGTGCGCACTTCTACGTCGGAGTCGACATCAAAGAAGGCGGTGAGGCTGTCGCGGGGCTGAACTTCCGTTGCCCTGATCGCGAGCTTCCTGGTCGCCCCATCGTAACGTGATGACACCTGAAAAACCGGGAATCCTGCGCCGTAGAGCCACTGATCGAAGAATGCCTTGAAGTCTCTGCCAGTCGATTCCTCGAACGCCTTCTGCAAATCCGCCGTGATGACCGTGCCGTACGCGTTCGCTGTGGTGTAGCGGTTCATCGCTTTCCAGAACGCGACATCGCCCAGCTGATGGCGAAGCATTTGGAGAACCGTGGCGCCCTTCGGGTAGATGTGACCGCTGAAGAACAGCTCGAATGGCTCGTTGACCCACTTGTCGTACACAATGGGACGCCGCCCACGGCGGTCGGCCTGGATGCTCTGTTCGTGCGAGCCGAACCGATCGAAAGCGCCTTCGTCGAGTCCCTTGTCCTCCTCGCGAAAGATCTGCTCCATGAACGTCGCGAATCCTTCGTTGAGCCACACGTCTCCCCACCGGCGCGTCGTGAGCAGATCGCCGTACCACTGATGCCCGAGCTCGTGCGACATCAGACCGTCCGCGCTTTCCTCAGGCGGCCCCCATGGCGGTAGGAGGATCGCGGCGTCGTTCTGGGACGTGGCGGTGACGTTCTCCATGCCGCCAAACTCAAATTCAGGGATGACGATCTGATCGTACTTCGCCCACGGGTAGGGCACTCCGGTCTTGCGCGAGAAAACGTCGACCGCCGCTGGAGTTTTTCCGAAGCCTCGCCGTGCGGCAGCGACCGAGTCGGGATACGTCCAGTACCCGATTGGCACGTTGTGCCAGGGCTTGTCCTGGAAAAGGGTGTAGTTCCCGACGACTGCCGTCATGAGATAGGTGGACGCCGGCTTGTCGAGAACCCAATGCCACTCGATGCTGTCGCCGACTGTGCGCGAGCCCGCGAGCCGGCCGTTCGAGAGCGCCCGCTCGCCCTTGGCGCTCCAGATATAAAACTCCCAGGTCGTTTTGTCGCTCGGGTAATCGTACGTCGGAACCCAGTAGCGGGTGTCTTCAGTCTCTCCCTGCGTCCAGACGATGTGCCTGGGCTTGAAGTAGGCGCCTTTGGTCCGGTTCGCGGCGTCGTAAACGATGGTGATCGAGGCCGTGGCGCCGGCGCGAAGCGGGCTTGCCAGATGCACGACGAGCGAGCGTCCGTCGTAATCGTGTTTGAGCGTCCTGGCACCGGAGGCTACGCGCTTGATCGTCATGTCGCCTGCGTCGATCGCGACGTTCGAGAGCGACGACACTCCACCCAAGCCACCGATCTGCAGCGTCGTTGTTCCCTCGACAGCGTGACGCGCCCAGTTGAAACGGATCGTCGTTGACTGATGCTGAAGATCGTATGTGCGAGCCCGGTCGGCGTGCGGCACGCCTTCGGGCGCAGGACCCCACACGATTAACGGACCCTGTTGAAACGGCGGCACGAGATCCGGCGTAAGGCTCGCGTCCATCTGGAACGGACCCGCGACGGAAGTCGGTTGGGACGGCGCGGGTGGCTCCGCTGCGGGCGGTGGCGAACAGGCGACGAGGAGCGCGCAAAGAACAGCGGTCGACCCGAGGATGCGTCTCATTTGTCCTGGTGGGAACGGAATGGATACATCCGCGTGATACTGGACGCCGGCGTGTCGTGTGTCAGTCATATGCTATCCAACCATATAACCCGACGAAAGGAGCTATGCGACACGCGTTCACCTTGATCGAGCTCACCGTCACGCTCTGTATTCTGAGCATACTCTCGGCCATCGCCATCCCGCGGGCGGGGAGGTTTCTGGACGGAATTCACGTCCGCGGCGCGGTGATCGAGATCGAATCGCTTTTCAGCGCCGCCCGACACATTGCGATTGCGCGGGGAGCGCAGACTACGGTAGAGATCGATACCGCTGCGCGGGCGATCTACGTGTCCGGAGGAGGAGCCAGGCTGCGCAACGCGAACATCGGCGCGGATCACGATGTCCGACTCTCCGCCACTCGCTCGGGCATGAGTTATTCTGCGACCGGCATGGGGTACGGCGCCGCCAATCTCAGCGTCGTCGTGCGACGGAACTCGTTCGCCGATACCGTCTTTGTGTCGCGACTGGGTCGGCTGCGGCATTGATCTCGGCGGGTACGGGCTCCGGCGCATTCCCGTTCGATCCATCGTCCGCCGTCGTTCCGAAATCGTACCCCGGAACGGAGATACGCGGTATCTGCTGTCCGATCATTCGCTCAATGGTGCGCACCATCGCGATCTCGTCGGTCGACATGAAAGTGTAGGCATCTCCGGTGGCGGCGGCGCGTCCGGTGCGACCGATGCGGTGCACATAGTCTTCGGGCTGCTGCGGGACGTCGTAGTTGATTACGTGGCTGATGCCGGACACGTCGAGTCCGCGCTGAGCAATGTCGGTGGCGACGAGTACCCTGATTTTCCCCGACTTGAAGTCCTCCAGCGCGCGAGTGCGCTCGCCCTGCGACTTGTCGGCGTGCATTGCGGTCGCCGCAATCCCTGCGTCCTCAAGGTGCCGAACGACGCGGTCCGCGCCGTGCTTGGTGCGCGTGAAGATGAGAACAGAATCCATGTCGGATTGCTTCAGCAGCTCGACCAACAGCATGGTCTTTCGCTCCCGCGGAACCGGGTAGACGGCGTGCGTGACGGTGCTTACTGCCTCGGAGCGACGTCCGATCTGCACCACCACCGGCTTGCGCAGATACGTTCGGGCCAGGGCCTCGACTTCCGGCGGCATCGTCGCGCTGAAGAGCAAAGTCTGTCTGTAGGGCGGTATCTCGCTCACGATCCGATTGAGCTGCGGAGCGAATCCCATGTCGAGCATGCGA
The DNA here is from genome assembly GCA_031394125.1 of Gemmatimonadales bacterium. Classification (GTDB taxonomy): domain Bacteria; phylum Gemmatimonadota; class Gemmatimonadetes; order Gemmatimonadales; family Gemmatimonadaceae; genus UBA4720. The sequence continues at coordinate 9,425 of JANMWS010000012.1, read as the reverse complement.
TCCGCTTCATCGAGGACCAGGACTTCGAGGTCGTTGAATGAGACGTTCTGCCGCTCCATGTGATCCAGGAGTCGTCCAGGCGTCGCCACGACAACATCCACTCCGCGGCGAAGCGCTTTCGACTGCGGCTCGATGCCGACTCCACCGAAGATGGGAACTACGCGGAGCTGAGTGTACTTGCCGTATTTGCGGAAGCTCTCCTCTACTTGAGCGGCGAGCTCGCGCGTCGGTGTAAGGATGAGAACACGGACGCGATGAGCGGGCTCGCCTTTGGCGTCGGTGATCGGCGCGCTGATCAGATTGTGAACTATTGGGAGAGTGAAGCCAGCAGTCTTTCCGGTTCCTGTTTGAGCCAGACCAATCAGGTCTCGTCCGGCAAGCGCCAAAGGAATCGCCTGCTGCTGGATCGGGGTAGGGTGCGTATATCCGGCATCGCGCACGGCCTGGAGCACTTCGGGCGCGAGGTCGAGCTCGGCAAAGGAGAGCCCCGCGTCGATTTTCTCTTCAATCATCTGCTGTAATATACGCTGGTCGCAGCCTCCGTCGGAGCAGGCCGGGCGTGGGCATTGAGGAGCGCCAACAGAACGGAGTTGACCTCGTCGGGCGTTTCTTCCGGGATGATGTGCCCTGCCTCCGGAATCGCCCGCAGCACCATCTGGGGAAGGAGCGGAACGTAGACGCCCATCCCGTCGTCGGGCATCATGTGGTCGAGCGAGCCCCAGACTCCAGCAGCCGGTATGTCTACGGGAGTCAGCGGCCGATTCTTGCCCGCCGTCCAGTCGTAGTGGTGAAGCAGCTCCCTCATCGCCAACGCGTATTCGGGAAACTGCGAGGGGGCGAGAAATTCTTCGACGTCGCGTTCCGTGAAGTGCGCGCGTCGTCCGTACGCGCGCCGCAAAGCGAGCTTCACGATCAGCCGCGGCTTGATCTGTCTGAGCATGGGAGTGAGAACCTTGGGCGTGAGAGCCCGGTAGAGCCACATCAGCGGCACCCCGTTCAAGCCCACGGGTGACAACAGGCCGAGACAACTTGCCCGCGCAGGATACCGCGACGCGAAATGGTAGATCAGGGAGCCGCCCAGCGAATGGCCGGCAAGCGCGGGCCGCTCGAGCTCGAGCACGTCCAGAATATCCCGGAGATGCTCGACGAGAGAGTCTATGGTGTATTCCTCTGGCGCTATGGGCTTGTCCGACAAGCCGTGTCCCTTGAGATCGACGGCGATCACTCGGAATCCGGCTTCGGCGAGCGCCGGCATAGTGCGCCGGAACACATAGACCGAGCAGCCCCATCCGTGAATGAGCACGACAGGGGGCGACTCGGGATTGCCACGCTCGACGACTCTCACTTTCAAACCGGAGCGCAGTCGCGGAAAGCTCACGCGATAAGCCGGATCGCCGGCGGGAAACATTTCGCCGGGACTGAGGTTGCCCCGGCGATGTGATCTGATCATCGGATCAAATCAATTCAATTTCCCTGCCGAGAAGCTTTCCGATGAGACCGATGCGAAAGGTGACGTCGGTCCATTTCGATTCAGGACCAGTCCCGTCATCGAGTGGAAATGCTGACCACGCCCACGGGTGCGTGGTCGTTGGCCGCTCCAGCCCTTTGTGGGGGTGCCAGACTCCCGAGCGATCGCGATCGTCGACGAACCGATCGTACAGCTTCATCCATCCTTCGTTGCGGCGCAGGAAGTTGAGCCGAGCCATCGTCTCGAGCCAGGTGAGCGCGAAAGGCACGTCGGCCTCGACCGCGTTACGGTGCGGCAATACGTCACCCATGATAAGGTGCGGCTGCGGCACCATCTTCTTGCCGTAGAGTTGAAGAACTTCCTGACGCGGGAGGGGCTGAGTGATCCAATCGTAGATCCGCTCCACAGCGGTGAAATGCTCGTGCCGAAAGATCGGCATGTGCGCGAGCATCGTCAGCGTGTAGATCGAAGGCGGCGCAGACTCGGGCGCGAGCACGTGAGTGTTTCCGACGCGCATCCAGGGCTTCTCGCCGAGGGGCGAGTTAAGGTACGCGAAAGTTCTCTCGAGGATCCGCCTGGCCGCTCCACGCAGCCGCGGGTCGTTCTCGTACCCGCATTGGGCGAGCGTGGCAGCGGCGGCCTCGCGGAATACTCCGCGCGTGCGACGAACCAGATCATCGTCTCGCGTCTTTGTCCCGAGCTCGAACGTGAACGCGGGATCGTTGTCTTCGGCGAGCAGGCGAAACAGCAATCGGCGCGCTGTCACTAGCGGAGGTGAGGCCGGACTCCAGCCGCACTCTATGATTCGACGAACGGCCGGGATCGTTCCGATGTTGGCGAAATCGGCGCCGTGTCGACTGGGAAGCGAGAGGATTGAGTTGTTCCACATCCCATCTCGAGTCTGAGTGACCGCAAGCTTGATGGCCGGCCGATGCGAGTACGGAAGCCAGTCGACTTCGCGAGGCCCGGGATCGCTCAGGCGTGCTACTTCTGTCAGTGCGCGGTATCGGATCGGTCCCGACGCGTGCTCGAGCAGCCAGCTCACCGGAAAGGAGAGCGACTCAGGAGCAGGTGTCGTTATCGTCGGGGATAACTCGACGGCGGTCCCGGGTGCGGTCACGAACGGCGCTCGATTTGGGGGGCAGGCCTTCGAAGGCGGCAGGCGCATGAGCCGCCGATAGCGCGGAAGAATAGCACTTTTTCACGCTGGCGCTAGGGGCTGAGAGCTAAGTGCTAGGGGGACACTGAGTTAGAGCGTAGACGACGTCGAAGTCTGGTCCCGACGCCGAGTTCAACCTTTTGGCCCTCTTTGGAGTACTAGTTTCGGGACGGCGGGCGCCGTCAAACACAAAATTCTCCAGGAGAGAAGGATGAAGGTTATTCGTATCGCCACGCTGGCTTTTGTCTTCTGCGCTGGCCTCACATCGGTCGCGGCGGCACAGGGACAGCCGGAGCCACAGGGTCAAGGCGATCGTCGTGGAATGCTCCTCAAGGACATCACCCTGACGGACGCACAGAAAGCGCAGGTCAAGACGATTCGCGACAAGTATGTGCCGCAGCAGATGGAGCTTCGCAAAGAAGCTCAGGCCACCGGTGGCCCTCCTGACGAAGCTGCTCGCAGCAAGATGATGGATCTCCAGGAGAAGCAGGCCGCCGAGATTCGCGCCATTCTAACCGCCGATCAGCAGAAAATCTTCGACGGCAATCTGAAGGAGATGAGAGATCGGATGGAAGCGCGCCGCAAGGGAAGCAGCTAAGCCCGAGCTACGGTCGCGGCTCCAGGGCCGCGATGGTGTAGTTGCTCTTCGGGTTCCAGAGTATCCAGCTCTGGAACCCGTTGTCGTATCCAGCCTTTTTCTGGGCCCGAATCTCCGCGGCGTAGTAGTGGGGCGGGCCCAGGGTGAAATCCTGGTACCAGGGAATGATCCGGGCGGCGTTGGGGATGGAGTCGGTCCTCGCGATGACATCCTTCAACACCCGATCGATCGTCGCGTACGGATGCGCATTCGGATTTCCGATTTTGTAGGTGCCCCGCGCGAAGTGCGAGGGATAAACCATGGGAAGAACGACATCAACTTGATCGACGAACATCTCCCACTTCTGTCCGATACCCATGTCGGTGGTGTCGGTTGCCGTCAATCCGAACACATCGGCAGTCACCCGGATTCCCCGCGGCTTGAGAGCCTGACGCAGGAATCCCAGCTGAGCGCGAATCACCTGCGCGCGCGTTCGACCTTCGGCCAGGGGATACACCGTCTCGGTGATGAGTCGCTTTTCGTCGGGGAAGCGGACGTAGTCGAATTGCACTTCGCTGAACCCGACGTCGTACGCCTCGAGCGCGAGATCCGCGGCGTACTGCCAAACCGCGCGCTGGTGCGGATCGAGCCACGGATTCCCGTTCTTGTCGAGCCATGGCTTCAGATCAGATTTTCTCCTGATCGCGAGATCCAGCTTCTTTTGCGCCAAAAGCGGATCCTTGGCGACGACGATCCGCGCGATCGGATAAATGTCGTGCGCCACCATCGAATCGAGAATCGCGCGGATTCGTGAGCGCGATAACCAGTGGCCATCGGCGGTATCGGCGCCGATCTCCCGCGCGAGCGGGACCCTCGAAGGGTAGAGGACGAACCCACGGTCGTCCTTCACATCTATCACGAGCGCGTTTATCTCAGTCCTTTTTGCGACGCCGATCAGGTCGGTGAGCTTCCTTCCGAGCGCGGCCCAGCGATTTACGTAGAGTCCGCGAAGCGTGTCCGGTGTCGGAACGCGAACGACAGGCCGCACCGTCGAATCGGCGCGCGTCGGCGTGGAAGAAGACGCGGGGCCGTGGAGAGTTGAAGCGTACGTCTGGAGGGAGACATCGCGCTCGTGCTGGCAAGCGAGCGAGACAAACAGAAACGCGATTGTGGCGGAGCGAGCGACGATCAGAGAGCGTTCAGTTCTGCGTTGGCGTCGGAGAGATAACCTATATCCCTGACCACACTCTGAGCCTGCTGGGTGACCATCGTGAGACCGGTGGGCTGCGCGTTGAGACCGCCGGTGCGGAAGCGAACCAGCTCCAGCCGCATCGATCTGAGGAGCTGACGGCAGTTGTCCAACTTGTTCTGCGCTTCCAGCTTCTTGCGGCCGACTTCGGCGAGCGCCCGGCGCTGGCGGCGCAGCATGGCCAGCCGGCGGACGCGACCCTCGCTTGCACCGTAGTCGAGTGGATTGGCTTGGGATTCGAGGGTAGAGATCTCCTTTTCCACGGCTTCTGGCGACTCGCGTTCGGCGCCACGGTCCATGTCGGAGAGCGTGAGCGCGAGCTGCTGTACTTTTCTGAAAACAGCGTCGGCGGAAGTCGCGACCTCCGGAATCTGCTCGCGCTCATCGGGCGGCATGTTGAGTAGCTGCCGGTGAATTTCGCGATGATCGGATTCCGCTTCGCGTATCGCCGACCCGTACCGCGAATCGGCGAACGGACCGGGAGCGCCCGCTGGAATCGGACTGAGCGTAGCGCCGCCAGGAGCATTGACTCTGGGATACGGCTGAAAGGGTTGCATCGACGGCAGTGGGGAAATCGGAGAGAACATTCCCTGCCCTCGCGAGCGAGCGCGCGCGCGAACCTGCGCACGCTTCTTCTCGTCGAAGAGCGCCCGCGCATCGTCGATCGTTTCGGCCGCCACATCGAACATCAATCGATCCCGGGGCTGACGGAAAACGTCGCGCCAGTCGTAGCCGGCTGCCCAAAGCTTCGAGTACTTGAACGCGAGCGCCACCGTCCAGACGACGGTGACCGCGATGAAATCGTGATTCGAGAAAAGCGAGATCGGGACGAGGATGGCGTTGACCGCGAGGTACGGCGCCATCTTGCGGCGGAATGAGACGACCATCGGCGCGTTCCATTTGCTCATCTCGTCGGGCGTCGGAGCCGACGGCGTATACGAGGTCGGAGCAGCAGGAGTGTATCGATCGCGGAGCGCCTCAGTTACCTCGCGCTCCCGGGTCTGCGCCCGCGCTTGCGTCGCAGCCGCCGACGAAGCTCTGGTGGCAAGAGTCGGCATGCCACCACCATCGAGCGCCACGGCAAACGCCGCCGCGCTGGGGAAGCGATCCGCGGGATCCTTCTCCAGGCACATCATCACCGCGCGCGACAGATCCGGCGGCAAGTCGGGCCAGCGCTCATCGACGGGTATCGGCTTCTCCGATAAATGCTTAACGAGCATCGAAGGCGTGTTGCTCGCAACGAAGGGTGGCTGCCCGCACAACATCTGATAGCCGACGACGCCGAGTGAGTAGAGATCGCTGCGTCCGTCGATGGCCTGATCGCCGGCCGACTGCTCGGGTGACATGTACGCCGGCGTGCCGATCGCCATCCCCGTCGCGGTAAGCCTGGAATCACCGCTGTCCGTAAGGGCGCGCGCGATGCCGAAGTCGGTCACCATCGCGCGGCCAGTCTCTTCGTCGATGATGATGTTGTCCGGCTTGATATCGCGGTGAATGACGTTGCGGTGATGCGCGTAGGCGAGAGCATCGGCAACCTCGCGCAGAATGCGGCGCACTTCGACCGGCGGTATCGGACCGTGCTGCTGCAGCCGCTGGCCAAGATTGTCGCCTTTGATGTACGCCATCACGAAATACACGAGATTTTCGCGCTCTTCGACGGTGTAGATCGGAACGATGTTAGGGTGATTCAGCTGCGCAGCAGTCTCCGCTTCTCGGAGGAATCGCTGGCGAATGTCGGCGCGGAAGCTCAGCTCGGGCGGCAGTACCTTGACCGCGATCTCGCGCTTAAGCCGTTTGTCGCGCGCGGAATAAACGATGCCCATGCCGCCACGACCGATCTCGCTCTCTAGCTCATAGTTTGCAGAGAGGACAGTAGCCACATGTGTTCCAAGGTTGTCGGATGGACTAATTGGCATTCGAGCGCGTCAATTCAGCAGTTCCACTATTGCGATTCGTGCCGTGCTGGCGTAAAACCACGAGAGCAAAAGATGCAGTGTAGGACCGCTGTGGAGTAGTATCTAAATAAGAATCCTGGCCTCGGAATGACAATGGCAAATCGTCAGACATTACCTGTTCTCCCGTTGAGGGGCACAGTAATATTTCCCGGTCTTACCCAGCCGATCGCGGCGGGAAGGCCCTCGACTCTTAGAGCTATCGAGGCGGCCCTCAAGGGCGACCGTCTCGTTTTTGCGGTTGCGCAACGCGATAACTCAGAGGAACCGACAGCGGACATTCTGTACTCGATGGGCGTGATTGCGCGCATCGGACAGATTCAGCGCGGGCTTGGAGGCGTTCAGCTGCTGTTGCAGGGCGAGCAGCGCGCGACCGCCTTACAGTACTCGACTGCCGACGGATATCTCAGCGCTGTGATCGTTCCAGCGGAGGAGATGAATCCTCAAACCGAAAACGATCCTGCCTTCACTGCGTTACAGAAAGAGACTCGCGAGCGAGCTGCTGAGCTCGGCGAACGCCGTGGGCTTCCCGAGGAAGTCGTTCATCAGGTTCTCGATTCCGTCACCGATCCCGGCCGTTTCGCCGATTTGGTAGCCGGTTACATCGAGCTTCCTGTGCCGGAAAAGCAGGGTCTTCTCGAGACTCTCAGCGTCGAGGAGCGGCTTCGCCGCGTCCTCGTCCACGTGCAGCGTCAGGTCGGACTGCTCGAAGCCCAAGAAGACATCAAATCGCAGGTCCAGGAGGAATTGGGTGAGCGCCAACGCGAGATGTATCTCCGCGAGCAGCTCAAGACGATTCAGAAGGAGCTGGGCGACGACGATTCGAGCAAAGAGATCACCGAGCTTCGCGACAAGCTCGCCAAGCTCGAGCTTCCGAAGGAGGCCCGGGCTGAGGTAGAGCGCGAGCTCGGCAGACTGGAGAGAGCTGGCCGCGAGTCGATGGAAGCACAGGTGATTCGCACGTACCTCGAATGGATCGCCGAGCTTCCGTGGAACAAGAGATCGGATGATCAGCTCGAGCTCAAGCACGCCCAAACGGTGCTGGAAGAAGATCACTACGGGCTGAACGACGTGAAGGATCGCGTCCTCGAGTTCCTCGCGGTGAGGCAGCTCAGGGCGCAGCAGCTCGCGGAAGAGGTAGAAAAAACCGGTGAAGTTCCGGCAGCGAAGCTTTCAGCCGAGAAGGATGAGGCCACGCCGTCGCTCGTCACCGGCGACTCAGCCGACCGGTTGATCACGGACAAGTCTGAAGCGAAGTCCCGCGCGATGGCTAAAGGCCCGATTCTTCTTTTCATCGGACCGCCGGGCGTCGGCAAAACGTCGATCGCCAAGTCGATCGCGAGATCGCTCGGACGCCAGTACGTTCGCGTGGCGTTGGGTGGTGCCCGGGACGAGGCGGACATCCGCGGTCACCGGCGCACTTACGTCGGCGCGATGCCGGGCAGAATCATCCAGGGACTCAAGCAGGCGGGAACCAAGAACCCGGTGTTCCTGCTCGACGAAGTCGACAAGCTCGGCACGTCTTATCAGGGGGATCCCTCGAGCGCGCTGCTCGAGGTGCTCGATCCCGCGCAGAACGACACATTCACCGATCATTATCTGGGCATCCCGTTCGATTTGAGCGAAGTGCTCTTCATCGCAACCGGGAACTTCGTCCAGAACATCCCCGGTCCGCTGCTCGACCGCATGGAGGTCGTCGACTTCGCCGGCTACACGGAGAAGGAGAAGGCAGGAATTGCGACGAGATATCTGCTGCCACGGCAGCTCGAGGAATCGGGGCTGAGCGATAAGAACATAATGTTCACCGAAGACGCGATCATGTCCATCGTGTCGAACTACACTCGCGAGAGTGGAGTGAGGCAGCTGGAGCGCCAGATCGGCGCCGTCGCGCGGAAGCTCGCGCGGAAGCTCGCCGCGAGCGAAGAGGTGACGCACGTGGTGGATGCCGAGGCAGTGCGAGATCTGCTCGGCAGACCGCGTGTTCATCCGGAGCATGCACTTCCGGAGAGCGAAGTCGGAATCGCGACGGGGATGTACTACACGCCGATGGGCGGCGACATCATGTTCGTCGAAGCGTCGATACGTCGCTTCTACGCCACCCGGGACGCCGACACATCGGGGCAGGTTGGGCCTGGCGGGCCGGTTTCGTTGATTCTCACGGGACAGCTGGGCGATGTCATGAAGGAGTCGGCCCGCGCAGCATTCACCTACGCGACGAACAATGCCGCTAAGCTGGGCATTCCGCGCGACAGGCTGGGCGCCATCGAAGCACACATTCACGTGCCTGCGGGCGCAATTCCGAAAGATGGCCCGTCTGCGGGTATCGCGATCGCGACGGCACTGGTGTCGGAGATGGCGGACCGTCCCGTGAGGGGGGATGTAGCGATGACGGGCGAGATCACTCTTCGCGGCCGGGTGTTGCCGATCGGCGGACTCAAGGAAAAGGTCCTCGGCGCGCACCGAGCAGGCATCAAGGTCATCATCATTCCGAAAGGAAATGAGGCGGACATCGAAGACGTCCCGGAAGAAGTGCGAAACACGCTCGAGTTCCACCCGGTGGAAACGCTGAATGAAGTGCTGCGAATCGCGCTCGTGCCGGCGGAGCCGGGCGAGCAGGCCAGGCCGTTGGAGATGAAGGAAGTCGCTTAGGGAGCTAGCTCCAGAGCAGAGTGACGACGGCGCCGGCGGGTATTGCATGGAGGATGGCCTTGCCGCCGAAGTGCACCGCGAAAGACACTTCCGCCGGCGCGGTGTTGAGTACGATGAGGACTTTCGAGCCGTCGTCCGCGTTCTTGAAAGCCACGCTCTGCAGCCCACCCACGTTGGTAGTAGACGCGATGCGGTGCGCGCCGGGCCTAACGAACTGGCTGGCGTGCGCAAGCGCATAGTACTCCACGTTGCGCGTGACGAACCCGGTGCCCGAGTTGATCGTGATCACGCCGCGACAGTTGCCGCACCCACCAAGGTGCGGACCCGCGTTCTCGTCGAGCGCAAGATTCCAGAGCGCCACGCCCTTGGCC
>JANMWS010000186.1:0-4289 GCA_031394125.1 Gemmatimonadales bacterium | reverse complement strand
TTGAGGGCGCGCGCGAAGGCGTGGACGGTGAGGCCATCCGCTGCCAGAGGCATTGCGTTACCGGCCCAACGCTTCGCCTTGACGACATTTACGACCGGAATCAAGGCCTCTTCGGGCGGCGGCAGCACGGGACGGAAGCCCGTTCCGGCGGCAACCGGAAGTCGGGCCGCACTGCCACACGCCGTAGCCGCAACGGACGCCACGATGTACAGACTCGCGCGCATAAAGTCATTCCGCATCAGGTCTTACTGGCGCAAGAATCAAGCGCGTGCCCACGATGGTGGCACCCAAGCGGCCTCGGCGCTAGAGTATGTCGATCCCCACGCCACAACTATGGATGCAGCGCTCACAACGTCTTTTGCCGGGATCGCCCCGGCACCCATAGGCGTCACGCAGACTTCGCGCGTGCCGTCCGCAACGCAGCGCGCGGCGATAGAGGCCGAGCCGCAGCCGCTGCTCGTGCGCGCGGGTCCGGGGGCGGGGAAGACCTACTGCCTGATCGAGCGCATCAGATTTCTGATCGACAAGCGGGGTTTCGACCCCGCCCGCATCTGCGTCTTCACCTTCACCAACAAGGCTGCCGGCGAGATCGCAGCGCGTCTCGATGGCGAGCTCGGCCCGCGCGTCGAGAGCGTCAGGCGCGGAACGATCCATTCGTTCTGCTCCGATCTCCTGCGCGAGTACGGTGACCAGGTGGGGCTGCAGGAAGGCTTCGGAATTGCCGACGAGCTCTACCAGATCGCGCTTCTTCGCCGCCTCAAGGTTCCGCGAAAGCTTCACAAGAGCGTGCTCGACGCCTTTGCGCGCTACCGTTTTCGTGGTGAGCCGCTGGGTCACAGGTACGAGCAGTACTACGACGAATACCGGCGGGCGACGACCGAACGAAACATCGTAGACTTCGACGGACTGCTTCTCAAGACCGCGGAGCTCTTCAGAATCGCATCGGTGGCGGCAGCCGTCAGGGGACGCTGGGATGCCATCCTCGTGGACGAATTCCAGGACCTGAATCCGGTGCAGTACGGGATCATCCGCGACCTTGCCCACGAACATCGCAACGTCTTCGCAGTTGGAGACGATGAACAGTCGGTTTACTCCTGGACCGGAGCGGACCCAAGGGTGTTCGCGACCTTTTGCAACAATTTCGACATCGTCGGCGATGACCGACTGCACAATCTCCACGAGAACCGCCGCTGTCCGCCCGCAGTGCTGGGATACGCCCGCCGTCTCATCTCGCTCAACGAGCAGTTCTTCAAGGATCGAACGCCCCAGGAGACGAACGTCAAGTCGGCCTTCCCGGTCGTCGCGCTCAGCTTTGACGATGACGATGACGAAGCTGCCTGGATCGCCGCCGATCTGTACGCCGACCACGCGGAGAACGCTGGTGAGATTCGGTGGGGCGATGTGGGGCTGCTGTATCGCACGCATAAAATAGGCAGCGCACTCGAGTCCGCGTTTCTGAATTCGGGAATACCGTGCCGCCTCGCCCAGGGACGCGCGCTCGCGGACGATAAGGTCGTCGCCTATGTGCTCGCCGCCCTTCGCGTGATCGCCAGCCCCGAGGATGAGATTCATCAGGAGAATTTCTACCAGACCGTTCTGCCCGAGGCTCTGCTCAACGATGCCCGGGCTCGATCGGAAGAGACCGGAACCAGTTTGATCCAGCAGCTCGAGCAGATGGCGCGCACGCTGCCGCGAGTCCATGGCGACGGCAAAAAGATCTGGCGCGGCATTTACTCCCTCAAGAACCTCGGCGCGCTCGCCAAGAATCACACCACGCTCTCTTCGCTCGTCGAGGAGATTCTTTCAGAGCGAGTCGGGACGTATCGCACGATTCTCGAGGAGCACCACGAGGATCTGAGCGACCCGGCCGGCCACGACGAAGTTGTGAGGCTGGCCGACAGACTGAAGCCGTGCATAGTGGGCGGCCGGCCCGCCTGGATTCCGCGGCTCGGCGGCTGTGAGATCGCAGCGAAGAAGATTCTGGGCGAGATGGGCGTCCGCTCCGTGCAGCTGGGGGGAGCGCCGTCCGCGGATTCTGTAAGAGTCCGACCGGATGATCTGCCGTCGCTGGGCCTTGCCCTCGGACTGTTCAAGACCGCGCAGCTTGTTCGCACGCGCAGCTTCGTGAACACATTCCGCGACTTCACTGTCGTGGATCTCGAGACGACCGACAAGGACGTGGAGCGTGCGGAGATCGTGGAAATCGCCGCCATCCGGGTTCGGCAAGGACGCGCGGTTGAGGAGTATCACACGCGCGTGAAGCCACGGGTGCCGATTACTGCCGGCGCGCTCGGCACACACGGAATCTCTGAAAGTGATGTCGCGAGCGCGCCATATTTCGAAACCATCTGGCCAGGCTTCCGCGACTTCTGTGGCGCCGATGTGCTGGTCGCGCACAACGGCTACCAGTTCGACTTTCCGATTCTCAGGAGAATGGCGGCCAAGCTTCCGCGCGGCGCCGACTTCTCGACGTACGATACGCTCCCTCTCGCTCGCACCCTGCACTCTACGAGCCGTAAGCTCGAGCACCTGGCGCGGCGGTATGGGATCCATGCCGGCCAGTCACACAGCGCGCTCGACGACTGTCGCACCCTCTCCCGGCTTTTTCCCGCTCTCGGCGAAACCAAAGTCGAATACGCGCGCAAGACCGCTCTGGTGAATCTGCTCGACCAACTCGCGGTAGGTCTGGCTCTCAGCGATCGGGAAACACTTTGTGACGAGGCTCGCAAGTTCTTCGAGTTCGTTCCTGTGTACGCTCTCGGACGACACAGCGATTGCCTCGACGGATATCGCATCGAGCGCGATGCACGCGGCGAGGCTTCGCTCCCGACGGTCGATGACCTGATCACGCTTCTCGGGGGTCACAGCATGATGGAGCGCCTCCGTGCGGAACGAACGGCCGACAAGAGATATCCGGAGACGATGGCGAGACTTCGCCGCCTGATCGAAGCGTGCGGGAAGGGCGAGCTCCGGGCGCAGATTTGCGCCTTCCTGGAGCGCGCAGTTCTGTCCAAGCACGACGGTGTCGAGACCGCGCGCGACCGCGTCAACCTCCTCACGCTGCACTCGACGAAAGGGCTCGAGTTCTCGCGCGTCTACATTGTCGGGGTCGAGGACGAGCAGTTCATCCCGATGCCGCCGAGTGGAGATCTGAGGAAGATCGAGCTGGAGGAAGCGCGACGTCTCCTTTACGTCGGAATGACGCGGACCAAGGCGCGGCTGGTGATGACGCGTGTCGAGACGAGGGGCGGGAAGACGACAGGTGGCAACCGGTTTCTCGACGAGATGGGTCTCAAGCCTCACGGAGAGCCGCGTTTGTGATGCCGACCGAGCGCGCGGAATGGCGAGTCAAGGTCGGCGGGGAGGAGACGTCGGCGATCTATGAGCCCGCGGAAAACGATCCGCATGGCGAAAGCTGCTTCGTTTGTGCTCACGGCGCTGGCGGGAACATGAACGATCGTGGAATCCTCCAGACCGCCAACACTCTCCGCTCCCGGGGACTCGACGTTGTCCGCTTCAACTTTCTCTACAAGGAGAAAAAGTCCGGCCGGCCCGATCCGATGCCGCGCTTGAAGGAGTGCATCACCGCTGTGGTCGAGCGCGTGCGTGAGGAGATCAAACCGAAGAAGCTGATAATCGGCGGACGATCCATGGGTGGGCGAGCCGCGTCGATGCTGGCCGCCGACGGATTTGCGTGCGACGGATTGCTGCTGCTCGCGTATCCCTTGCATCCGCCCGGCAAGCCCGACCAGCTCCGCGATGCGCATCTTCCAGCTATCAAAGTTCCAGTCATATGCTTCAACGGCACGCGCGATCCTTTCTGCACTCCGGACCTGATGAACGCCGTTCTGAAGAACGTTGAGACCGACTGGAAGATGCATTGGATCGAAGGCGCGGATCACAGCTTCCACGTTCTCAAGTCTTCTGGCAGAACGGATGCCGAGGTTCTCGCCGAGATCGGGAATGCGACCGAGGTGTGGGTAAGCCGGCGTATCCATGGGTGACGCTGCTGTATTGAAAGCGCCCGCATCTGTCCCCGAGCGCCGGAAATACGACCGATCGATCGTAGAAGGTCCGCTGGGACCAGCGGTGTGGAAGCTCGCCTGGCCGACGATGCTCACCAACATGATCGGCGGGCTTCAGGGCATGGTCGACCAGGCGCTGGTCGGTAACCTGATAGGCTACAAGGCAAACGCCGCCATCGGCGTCAGCTCTCAGATCTGGATCATAATCATCATCTTCATCTCGTCACTGTTCACGGGGATGAGCGTTCTCGTCGCGCGATTCGC
>JANMWS010000085.1:0-23913 GCA_031394125.1 Gemmatimonadales bacterium | reverse complement strand
GGGATGGGTGCCTACGCGCCCACATCGATCGCCACACCGGAGCTCATTCGTCAGGTGATGCGTGAAATCATCGAGCCGACCTTACGAGCCATGCGCGCTGAAGGATGTCCGTTCAGAGGGTTGCTCTACGCGGGACTGATGCTGACCTCTGAGGGCCCGAAGGTTGTAGAGTTCAACTGCCGGTTCGGCGATCCTGAAACGGAAGCGTTGATGCCGTTGATGGAGTCGTCTGTGTTGGAGCTCATCGCTTCGGTCGCCGGCGGCGGCTCACTCGCCCGCTCTCGCGCGCCGGATTGGAAGCCACTTTCCGCGGTCACTACCATCGTAGCGGCCGACGGTTATCCGGAGAGGCCCCGCACCGGAGACGTGATCCGTTTGCCCGAGCCTCCGGAAGACGTCCACGTCTTTCATGCGGGTACCGCGCTCAACTCCTCAGGCGACCTCGTCACCGCGGGCGGTCGAGTGCTCGCCATTACCGCGGTCGCCGAAGGACTGTTCGAAGCGGCCGAGCGCTCGCGTGACTACGCGGAGGAAGTCTCATTCAAAGGGAAGCAGCTCCGCGGCGACATTGGCTGGCGGGAGCTCACTCGCGGTGCCCGAGTTACCTGAGACCGAGACAATCGCGCGCGACCTCGACGGCGCGATCCGCGGACGGAAGATCACGAAGGTCTCCGTCCGCAAAGCGGACGTTCTCCGTGAAGTGACGCCTCGCTCGCTGGCGAAAAGGCTGCGCAACGCGACGATTCTCCGCAGCTGGCGGCGCGCCAAGCTCGTCGTCCTCGACCTCCACACCGGCGATCGACTGGTGGTCCAGCCGCGCTTTACCGGCGCACTTTTGATAGACGATGGGGGCTTCACCGGTTCGGAGCTCAGCTATTCCACGTTACGTCTTGAGCTCGATGACGGTCGCTCATTGCACTACGCGGACGTGCGCCGTCTCGGTACTGTCGCGCTTATGAATCCAAAACGCTTCGAGGAATACTCAGGTAAACTCGGCATCGAGCCACTTGACCGTGCGTTTACCGGCGAGCATCTATCGGGAGTTCTTCGGGCGAGTAGTCAGCCCGTGAAAAAAATATTAATGGAGCAGCGCAAAATCGCAGGCATCGGCAACATCTACGCGAACGAGGCACTTTGGCGGGCCGGCATCGATCCTTCGCGATCGGCGGCTTCGGTCTCTCTCGAGGAAGCAGCGCTGCTGCGCGATTCAATCGTAGGAGTTCTAGGCGAGGCGATTGAAGCGCGCGGGACGAGTTTTCGCGACTACCGCGACGCGCGCGGCAAGCGAGGCTCTTTCGTCGAAAAGCTCGACGCGTATGGGCGAGCAGGTCTTCCCTGCCATCGGTGTGGCGCCAAAATGGTGATTACCCACGCGATCGATGGGCGTGCTACGACCATGTGCGTGAGGTGCCAGCACTAGATGATTCGCGGCATTCCGCGCGTGGAGCAGCAGCCGACGAGCGACGCACAGCTCGCCCTGATGAGGTCAACTGTAAAGGATGGAGCCGCCGACCGCCCGGGCATCTATAGAATGCTGTCGAGCGAGGGCGAAGTTCTCTACGTCGGCAAATCGAAGAGCGTGCGCTCGCGGCTGCTCAGTTATTTCCGCTGCGCGTATCCCGAAGAAAAGGGCGCGCGCATCCTTAGATCGGCCGACAAGATCGAGTGGGAATACACCCCGAGCGAGTTTGCGGCCTTGTTGCAGGAGCTGAGGCTGATCAAGCGCTTCAGGCCTCGCTACAACGTGGCGATGAAGCGCGACGCTCGGCACTACTCCTTCATCAAACTCACCAAGAGTCCGGCCCCCAAGCTCGTCGTTGTGCGCGGAGCGTCGGGCGAGGACGCGAGCATCTACTACGGCCCCTTCGTCGGCGCACAACGAGTGGGAGAAGCCGTGCGAGAGCTCAATGATGCAGTCATGCTCCGCGATTGCCGGAGTGATCTCAAAATGTTTTTCAGCGACCAGACAGAGTTGTTTCAGCTATCAGCGCGCACACCCGGTTGCATCCGTCACGAGATCTCCAAATGTCTGGGCCCGTGCGTCGGCGGATGCTCGGCGGCGGAGTACGATGAGCGAGTAGCTTTGGCGAAGGCGTTCCTTGACGGATCCAACGACGGACCTCTCGAGATGCTGCGCGTCCAAATGGAGCGGCTCAGCGCGGAAATGGAATACGAACGCGCGGGTGTGTATCGGGACAAGCTGGAGCGGCTGGAAGCTCTCCGCGCCCAGTTCGGCCGGTTGAGATTCGCGGTGGAGAACCTCTCCTTCGTGTATACGGTTCCGGGCCACGAAGGAGAGGATCGAGTCTATCTCATTCGTCGAGGCGTAGTGCGCGCCGAGCTGGGAAAGCCGACATCATCCAAGGATCGCCGCAGCATGAAGCAGTTGGTGGAGGACATCTTCTCACCAGAGGACAAGCCGCCGCCGGCGCAGGTACCGACACACGAAATCGACGAGCTACTGCTGCTCTCGTCCTGGTTTCGGAGATTTCCGACAGAGATGAAGCGGACGAAGCAGGTCAGCTGACCCAGGCTAGGCGTCCCCTTCCCACCGTTCAACCAAGCTCTGCTCTACTCCGAGCTGGTCGAGCATCCTCGCCACCATGAAATCCACGAGCTGAGAGATCTGCTTCGGCCGATGATAAAACCCTGGCGCGGCTGGCATGATCACGGCCCCGGCGCGGGTAAGTCTCAGCATGTTCCCGAGGTGAATCGCACTCAAAGGAGTTTCGCGGGGGACGAGGATCAGCTTGCGCCGCTCCTTCAACGTGACGTCCGCCGCCCGCTCGATCAGCGAGCGTGACGCGCCGACGCTGATCGCGGATAGCGTCCCCATTGAGCACGGACAAACAATCATGCCTGCCGTAAGCGATGATCCCGATGCGGGCGGGGCGCCGCGGTCATCGTTTCCGTAAACCTCGACGCACGAGTTCCACGCCTCTTTACCGACGGCTTGGCGAAGCGCATCCATCGACGCGATGCCCATCTCAGTGTCGAGCAAGCGCATCCCGTACTTCGAGACGATGAGCGAGACTGGCTGATGCGACGCGGCGAGCTGCTGAAGCAGTCGAACCGCGTAGGGTGCGCCGGACGCGCCAGTGATTCCAACGACAATCGGGACAGTCGCGCTCATCGCAGCAGCCGCTCCGTGAAGACGAACCCGAGAAACACGATGCTGATCACTCCGTTCATCGTGAAAAATGCGGCGTCGAGGCGGGAGAAGTCGTCTGCTCTCACCAGAGAATGCTCGTAGAGCAGCAGCAGGCCGGCAACCAAGACCCCTACGAAAAACAGGATGCCCGCACCAGCGCCGATCCCCCCGAGCGCCAACGACACCACCGTCGTCAAATGAAGCGCCCGTGCAATTCCGAGCGCGTTCGCCTCACCGAATGTCGACGGGACGGAATAGAGTCCGTTCTCGCGATCGAACGTAGCGTCCTGCAGTGCGTACAGAATGTCGAATCCTCCAACCCACGTCGCGACGGCAACGGCAAGAGCGATCAGCATCCACCACGGACTGCTCCACTGCCCGGTGATTGCGAGATAGCCTCCCACAGGAGCGATCGAAAGTCCGACGCCCAGCACGATGTGCGACCAGCGAGTAAACCGCTTCGTATAGCTGTAGAACAACACCCAAGCGAGCGCGAGCGGAGCCAGCATCAGGCAGAGTCGGTTCAATTGCCACGCAGCAGCCAGGAACAGGAGCGATGCGATCACCACTGCAACGCTCGCCTCGCGGACGCTCATCGTTCCGGAGGGAATCTCTCGCGACCTCGTGCGTGGATTCCGCGCATCGATCTCCCGATCGACGATTCGATTGAATCCCATCGCCGCGAAACGCGCGCTCGTGAACGCAACGACAACCCAGACCACGTCGCCAATCGTTATCGGCGCGTGATAGCTGGCCAGCACCACTCCAACCAAAGCAAACGGAAGCGCGAATATCGTGTGCGGAAGGCGGACGAGATTCGCGTGGCGGAGCAGCGCACCTCGTCCGCGAAAGGTTTGACCCTCGCGCGCGGCCACCGGTGTGGGACCGCGGGGGCTATCCGTCATTCGTCCGCCACCTCTCTGCTCTCTCATTCGGTCCGAGTCCCAGCTTCGACCACATCGCGTCCACCCTCTGTTTCGTCGCCGAATTCATTTCGATCGGCTTGGGCCAGTTGCGCGTGAATCCCTCTTCGGGCCATTTCCGCGTCGCGTCTATTCCCATCTTGGACCCGTACGTGAATGCGCGACTGGAGTGGTCGAGCACATCGATCGGGCCCATGGAGAAACGCGTGTCGCGCTCGGGATCGATGTGATTGAGGGCAACCCACCACGCTTCTTTCTCATTCCTCACGTTCACTTCCTTGTCGACGACCACGATCACCTTCGCCAGCGACATCAGTCCCTGTCCCCACATCGCGTTCATCACTTTGTACGCCTGCCCCGGATACTGCTTGTCGATCGACACGAACACGAGGTTATGAAATATCCCCTCGGCCGGCATGTGATAGTCCACGATCTCCGGAATCGTCAGCTTGAGCAGCGGCAGGAAAATCCGCTCGGTCGCGTGACCGAGGTAGTAGTCCTCCATCGGAGGCCGGCCAACGATCGTTGTCGCATAGACCGGGGAACGCCGCATCGTCAGCGCGGTGACGTGCACCTGCGGGTATAGATCGGCTTCGGAGTAGAAACCAGTGTGATCGCCGAAAGGCCCCTCGACGACGAGCGGCTCGGAGGGATCGATATAACCTTCGATCACGAACTCCGCTTCGGACGGCACTTCGAGATCGACGGTGACGCCCTTGGTGAGACTAACCGGCTCCTTGCGGAGAAACCCGGCGAACAGGAACTCATCGATCGTCGGGGGGAGCGGTGCCGACGCGGAGTAGACCGATGCTGGATCGGCGCCTATGGCGATCGCCACTTCCATGCGCTCGCCCTTCTCCGCCATCTCGCGCCAGTGCGCGGCGCCAACCTTGTGGCGCTGCCAGTGCATTGCCAGCGTGCGCGGGCCGAGCACTTGTACGCGATACATACCAACATTCCTGATCCCGCGCTTTGGATCCTTCGAGATCACCATCGGTAATGTGATGTAAGGTCCACCGTCCTCCGGCCAGCAGGTGATTATCGGCAGCCTGGAGAGATCCACTTCGTCGCCCTTGAGCACGACTTCCTGCGATGCGGGTTTCCCGCTCCGCACCCGCGGCGGAAACTTGCCCAGCTCCAGCAGCCTCGGCAGCATCGAGAGCTTGCCCAGGATGCCTTCCGGCACCTTGAGGTCGAGCATCTCCGTTATTCGCTGCCCGACGTCGTCGAGATCCTCGACGCCCAACGCGAGGGCCATGCGCCGCATCGAGCCAAAGAGATTGATCACGACCGGGTACCGCGAGCGCTCGCCATTGTCCAGGATTACGTTTTCGAAGTAAAGCGCACTCCCCCCCCGGGGCTGCTTCATGACCCTGTCCGCAATCTCGCACAGCTCGAGATGCGCGTTCACGGGCTCGTTGATCCGCGCCAGCTCCCCCGCGCGATCAATGGCCGACAGAAACTGCGAAATGTTATCGAGACTCATTTCTTTCCTGCAACGGGTCGCTCACCAACGTGTATGGCCGCCACTCCAAACGACAGGCTCGACCAAGTCACGTCCGAAAAGCCCGCGCTCTTCATTCTCTCGGCGAGCTCCTCTTCGACGGGAAAATTCGCGACCGAGCGCGGCAGGTAGGTGTAAGCTGTGCGATGCCCGCTTACAAGTCTGCCGATGAGCGGGAGTACGTTGCGGAAATAGAACAAATAGAGTGATCGCAGCACGCGAGCTCGGGGCGTAGAGAATTCGAGTATGACGAAGCGTCCTCCCGGGGCGAGAACCCGCAGTGCTTCTTTCAGTGCCTGGTCGAGTCCCGCGACGTTCCTGATTCCGAATGCCACGATCGCACCAGCGAGGCTGCCGGAGCCGATCGGCAGCTCAACGGCGTCCGCGGCGACCGGCGCGACTCTGGATCTGACCACCTTTCCCGCACCTGCCTTGAGCATCGGTTCGGCGAAATCGGCTCCTATAACGAGACCGCGAAACCCCGCCGTCGTCGAAAGGTCCGCCGAGACATCCAAAGTCCCCGCGCACAGGTCCAGGTAGGTTCCGGCCGGCTTTCGCTCGACCTTGAGAGTCGCGATCGCCTGGCGCCGCCACCTCCGGTCGATGTTTAGACTCAGGACGTGATTGAGGAGATCGTACCGCGGAGCAATCTCCGAGAACGTCTTCTTGACGTACGCGCGCTTCTCGGCGCCACCGGCAGCGGCGGCACTGGCGGTCGCGCTGTCTGTGTCGGTGGCCAGCATCCTTCGAAAGTTGCCCGGCAACAGTGCGCGGGGCAAGCTATCTTACCCGCGCTTCCTCCATGACGCCCGAGTCCTACACCGACGTATCCGACCAGCAGGTGGTCGTCTTCGCCCAGGAAGGGCGTGAAGACGCCTATCGCGAGCTGGTCAAGCGATATGAGCGACCCGTTTTCTCGCTCATATTCCGCATGGTGCGCGACAACGAGACCGCGGAAGACCTAGCGCAGGAAACCTTCATCAAGGTCCTCAACAACATCGATCGCTACCGGCCTGAGTTCAAATTCTCGAGCTGGCTGTTCAAGATCGCGAACAACATCACCATCGATCACCTGCGCCGCCGCCAGGTGGACACGATCAGCATCGAAGGGTCACCCGATGCCATTACCGCCGAGCGGGCGAGGGCGACGTCGGTGACGGTCACGAGCGGAGGGGAATCTCCGCTCGAAGAGCTGGAATCGCGCGAGCTTGGCGCCCAGATCGAGAAGGCCATTGCGAAGCTCCGCCCGGAGTATCGCGCCTGCATCATCCTGCGCCACGTCGAGGATTACTCGTACGATGAGATCGCCGAAATCGTGAAGCTCCCTCTCGGGACGGTCAAGACGTACATCCACAGGGCGCGCCAGGAGCTCAGGGAATACCTGGGGGACCTCAGATGACTGCTGTTTTTGCAAGCAAACTTGGCTCAACAAACCTGAAACCATCCCCCGCCACCCCTCGTAAGTCATACGTGAGGAATCCATGATCGAGCACGATTTCGACGAAGATTTTGTCCCCATCGCAGCGGAGCTCCAGCGACTGCCGTATTTGTCGCCATCCCGGGATTTTGCCGATCGCGTCATCTCGCGAATAGACCGTCTGCAACCTGCCCGGGACGCGAATTCCATAGTCGCCTCCAGGCACCTGGAGCTGCACGAGGGCGGACAGCAGGCGGTCGTTCGGCGCCGCAGCGTCGGCTTGGTGCGCGGAACAACGAAAGCGGTAGCCACCGTCGGGCTCCTCGCCGCTGCCGCATTCATGTTCTTCGAGATCGATGTCCTCACCGCGATCCTGAGCGCGGCCGCCAGCCAGTACGCTTTCGCTATCGCCGCCGTCGGGGCGCAGGTCGGCACGCTGGTTCTCGGGGCTGACACTATCGCCTTC
The DNA here is from genome assembly GCA_031394125.1 of Gemmatimonadales bacterium. Classification (GTDB taxonomy): domain Bacteria; phylum Gemmatimonadota; class Gemmatimonadetes; order Gemmatimonadales; family Gemmatimonadaceae; genus UBA4720. The sequence continues at coordinate 16,452 of JANMWS010000085.1, read as the reverse complement.
CTCCAGGCCGGTGCGCTCGGCGCAGTTCTCCTCTATCTGACACTCGCCGTCGGACTGTTCGGCGGTTACGCCGCAATTCGAACCGCGGCCCACATCGCCAAACGCAAGGCAGCGTGATGAAATCGATCCTGCTTGGAGCCTCACTCGTGATCGTGGCAGTCTCCGCGCGGGATGCGTTCGCTCAAGAACACGATGGATTCCGCTTGCAGGGCTTCAGGAACTACGCGCAAATCAAAACCGGTGATTTCGTCGTTCCCGCCGGGAGCACGACCTCGGGGTCCGTGATGGTGATTCGTGGAAATCTCGACGTCTACGGCAACGTGGATGGCGCCGCTACCGCGATCCTCGGCGATGTGATCGTCCACGCAGGCGGGCGGGTCCGCGGTGGTGCCGTTGCGCTCATGGGTCACGTGCGAAATGAAGGCGGCTCGATCCTGGGCGTGATCAAGGATATGGGGCCGACTCACAACAGATCCACCGTCAGCTTTGGCGCGCGGCCGCGCACGACCGTTGGCTCGCTCGTGTCGGCCTTCGTCTGGCTCATCGTTCTTCTTCTGTTGGGCGCGTTCGTTCTTTTCTTCATGCGAGACTACTTCAAGCGCGCTGTCGAAGTCGTGACTAATGAGACGGGACGCTCACTCTTCACGGGCGTAGTGGCGGGGCTGGCGAGCGTTCCTGCCGTGGTCGCACTCTGCATTGCAATGGCGATCACCATCATCGGAATCGTCTTCATCCCGATCGGCGTCGCCGCGTTCCTTGTCGCCATCGGTGGCATTGCGCTCCTTGGCTTCCTGGCAGTCGCACAGGTCGCTGGAATCGCGCTGTCCCACAAGTCGGAGAGCGAGACTCCCGCGGGCGAGGAGCTTCAGTACCTGTTCACAGGGATCCTCGCATTCAGCGCGCTTTGGATCATCGCCGCCGCTTTCACCTGGTTTCCGATTCTTGGCTCGATATTGCGCGTGCTGGCGTTCTCCGTAACGCTCGTCGCCGTCGCCACCGGATTCGGCGCGGTGATCCTCTCCTGGTGGCGCTCGAGGCCCAGGAAGAACGCAGTAGCGGTCTAAGCGGTTACCCCGGCCCCATCGGTACCGGCGAGCAGCCCGCTCAGCCGTCCAGCAAGATCGATTAGCGCTTTCGCGGCAGGAGTGGCCGGCTCGCTCACGACGATCGGGTCACCGCGGTCTGCGCCCGACAGAACCGCAGGAAAGAACGGAATCTCGCCAAGCAGCGGGACATCGAGCTCCTCGGCGAGACGCTTGCCGCCGCCCGAGCCGAAGATATAGTGCTTCTCGTCGCAATTGGGACAGATGAAGTGGCTCATGTTCTCCACGACGCCGAGCACGGGCACTGCTACGCGCTGAAACATCTTGGCCCCTCGGAGAGCATCCCCCGATGCAACCTCCTGCGGTGTGGTAACGATGATCGCCCCGTGAACCATCGTTGCCTGAACGAGCGACAGCTGTGCGTCGCCGGTTCCCGGCGGCATGTCGACCAGAAAATAATCCAGCTCTCCCCACTGCACGTCACGTAGAAACTGCGTAATGATCTTCATGATGATCGGCCCGCGCCAGATCGCCGGCTGGTCGCGCTCGATCATGAAGCCCAGGCTCATGATCTTCACCCCGTGGGCCTGGAGAGGAATGATCTTCTCGTTCTCTACGGGAGGAGGCGCGTTGACGCCCATCATGCGCGGGATGTTCGGGCCGTAGATGTCGGCATCCATCAGCCCCACCCGCGCGCCCTGCTGCGCAAGTGCGACCGCGAGGTTTGTGGCGACGGTAGATTTGCCAACTCCCCCCTTCCCGCTCGAGATGGCAATGACATTGCCGAGGTGCGGATACGCGACCGGAGTTGGAGCGGGTACGGCGGCGCGCTGTGATTGCGGCTCCTGGCCCATCACAGGCAGCGCGCGCGAAGCCCGCGGTTTGGCTGGCGGAGCCTGCGACGCGTCTTTCACATCCACACGCACATCGGTGACACCCTCGACGAGCTGCAGCGCCTGACGCACCTCGCGCACGACAGTCGCATTGTCCTCTGGCGACAGAAACAGGGTCAGCCGCACACGGCCATCGGTGGTGGTTGCAATGTCTCTGACCATCTCCGCTTCGAGGACGTTGGCGCCCACACGATTGTTACGGACGTGCGAGAGCGCATCGGCGATGCGGTCCTGCAGATTTGCGCTCATCGAGCGTTGTCGACGGTCAGGAGGACAGCTTTCAGCTCGGTGACGCGGAGCTTGAGCTGAGTCTCGATTCCCTGAATGAAGGTGCCCGCGGAGGCGTCGCAGTCTGGGCAGGCGCCCGTGACGTGGAGAGTAGCGGTCCCGGTCCCCGCATCAAATCCTTCCAGCTCAAGCGCGCACTCCTCGATTCTGAGGATCGTCAGGATGTCCTGCAGCTGATGCCGGATGTCATGCTCGACATCTGCTGGTGGACGGGCGCGTTTACGGCGGAGAACGCTCATGAGCGCAAGTTAGACGGGTGTGCGGCTTATGCCACCCCTTCTTTGTCCTCCGCCCGCAGAAACTCCCTCGCCGCCGCGACGACCTTGTGCCTCACCGACTCCAGGCTACCGTCGATGAGCGCGCCTGCGGCCCTCGCGTGCCCGCCACCCCCGAACAGCTTGGCGAATTTGTTCACGTCCACATCGCCGGTGCTGCGGAAGGACATCTTTACCTTGTCGTGTCCGAGATCACGGAAGAACAACGCCAACCGGGTTCCGCCAATCGAGCGGGGATGCTCGGCGATTCCCTCGAGATCTTCTGACTTGAGTCCGTATTCCTCGGCGGCGCCCGCTGCTACCGATATCCAGGAAATGCCGTACTCGGGATCGACTTCCAGCGTCGCCAGCGCATCACGCAATAGATGCAGCCTGCCGACAGGCATGGATGCGTACAACCTTCCATACATTTCTTCCGGCTCGACACCCGACGCAATGAGCTGGCCCGCGATGCTCAGGCAGCGCGCCGTGGTATTGCTGAAGCGGAATCCCCCAGTGTCGGTGAGGAGAGCGACGTACAGCGCCCGCGCAATGTCCGGCGTGACCGCGAGCCCGAGACAGGTGGCGAAATCGTAGATCAGCTCACCGGTCGCGCACGCAGTCGTATCGGCAACCATCAAAGTGCTCGGCGGCTCATCGCTCGGTAGATGGTGATCTATTACGAGCTTCGGAATCTTGAGCCCGCGCACCGCTTCGGCGAGAACACCGAGCCGCTTTACGTCGGATATGTCGAGAACGATGAGGACATCCGCTTCCTTCAGCGCTTTCGCGCCGAGATCGCTGGCATCACGAACGTCGTCGCCGAGGAGAAACTTGTACATCTCCGGCCACGGCGTCGGATTGACGATGCGCGAGCGAATCCCCATCTGGCCGAGCAGACGAGAGAGCGCGGTCTCTGACCCGCAGCCGTCGCCGTCGGCATTGATGTGGGTTGATATTGCGACAGAGCGTCCCGCGCGGAGCTCCTGCGCGAGACGCTCGATCGATTCCTTTCGCTGCTGGGGGACGCTTAGAAGGTCAAGCACTGCCTTCCGCGCGGGCCAGCTTCGAGTGCGATCTGCTGTAGAAGAAGTAGATCGCCAGACCGATGATCATCCAATAGATCAGCCGCTCCCAGGTTGCCAGCGGCAGACTCGTCATCATGTAGCCGCAAATCAGGATTCCCAGTATCGGAACGAGCGGTACCAGAGGAGTACGGAATGGACGCGCGAGGTTCGGCGACTTGTACCGCAGCACAATAATGCCCGCGCAGACGATCACGAACGCCAGCAACGTTCCGATCGATACCAGTTCGCCGAGCAGCCCGATTGGGAAGAGTCCGGCGACGATCCCGGCCACGGTTCCTGTAAGAATCGTGGTGACATAGGGCGTCTTGAAGCGTGGATGAACCTTGCCGAACACCGGCGGGAGCAGCCCGTCGCGCGCCATGGAGAAGAAGATGCGCGGCTGTCCCATCAGCATCACCAGGACCACCGACGCGAGACCAGCGATCGCTCCGATATTGATGATCGATCCCAGCCAGGCGAGCGCTGGACCAGCCTTCTCGATCGCGACGAACACAGGGTGCGGAACATCGAGATCGGTGTAATGCGCCAGTCCGGTCATGACGAGGGACATCAGGATGTAAAGCACGGTACAAATCGCCAGCGATCCCAGAATTCCAATCGGCATGTCTCGCTGCGGATTCTTCGCTTCCTGAGCAGCAGTAGATACAGCGTCGAATCCTATATAGGCAAAGAAGACCACCGCCGCGCCGCGGACAATGCCGCTCCAGCCGTAGTGTCCGTACCCCTGCTCCGGCGGAATGAACGGATGCCAGTTCGCCGTGTTCACGTACATGAATCCGAATCCGATCACCAGCAAAACGATGGTGATCTTCAGAATCACGATGAAGTTGTTGAACCGTGCCGACTCTTTAATGCCGATGACGAGGAGCGTAGTCATCGCGGCGATCAGCACCATCGCCGGAAGGTTGACGACCGCACCGGTATGGGAGAAGCCGACAGGGTGAAGAAGGGCTTTCGTCACCGGATCGAACTCGGCAGCGTCGGCGTAGTGGAAGGGGGCGCTCGTGAATGATGTTGGTAATCGCACGCCTATCTGCTCCATGAACGCCGAGAAGTAGCCGGACCAGCCGACGGCAACGGTGGACGCGCCGAAAAGGTATTCGAGAATGAGATCCCACCCGATGATCCAGGCGACGAATTCACCGAGCGTCGCATAGCCATACGTGTAGGCGCTGCCGGCGATCGGGATCATGCTCGCGAACTCCGCGTAACAGAGTCCCGCGAAAAGGCATCCCAATCCGGATACAATAAAGGACAGTACGATTGCCGGTCCCGCGTATCGCGCGGCGGCAGTTCCCGTTAGCACGAAAATTCCGGCGCCGATGATCGCACCGATGCCCAGCGTGGTGAGGTTCAGCGCACCGAGCGCGCGCCGGAGCGTGTGCTCTGCGGATTCGCCCGCCGCCTCAGCCTGCAGAACAGCGATGCTCTTCTTCGTCCATAAGCCCATTAGGAAGCTCCGAAAACGTGGGTAGTCTGACGACGGAACATTGAAAGATTCGACACTGCCGAGCCGCCAGAAGTTGTGATGAAGCTCGAAGCAATGTCAAGCAAGCTGCTACACCGAGTAGTTGGGTGCCTCGCGCGTAATTGTAACGTCGTGGGGGTGCGATTCGCGAAGGCCCGCGGCGGTGATGCGAACGAACTCGGCTTCGGTGCGGAGCCGCTCGATGTCGGCGCAGCCGACATAACCCATCCCGCTGCGCAGACCGCCAACCATCTGAAACAGCACGTCACTGACCGGTCCCTTGTAAGGAACGCGCCCCTCTATTCCCTCGGGCACGAGCTTCTTCGCCGACATCTCGCCTTCCTGGAAATATCTGTCGGCGCTTCCGTCCTGCATCGCCGAGAGGCTTCCCATTCCTCGAATCATCTTGAACCGGCGTCCCTCGAGCAGCAGCGATTCGCCCGGGCTTTCCTCCGTGCCGGCGAGCATGGAACCCATCATCACGCTCGAAGCGCCGGCGGCAAGCGCCTTCACTATGTCCCCCGAGTACTTGATCCCTCCGTCGGCAATGACGGGGATGTCCCCCGCCCCTTCGACCGCGTCAAAGATCGCAGTGAGCTGCGGAACGCCGACGCCGGTGACGATGCGCGTGGTGCATATCGAGCCCGGGCCCACACCGACCTTCACCGCATCCACTCCGCGTTCGACCAAAGCGCGAGCACCAGCGCGCGTCGCGACGTTTCCGGCGACGAGCTGAACATCGGGAAACATCTCGCGAACGACGGACGTTGCCTCGAGAACTCCCTCCGAGTGGCCGTGCGCGGTGTCGACGATGAGTACATCCACGCCCGCATCGACCAGAGCGCGCGCCCGATCACGGTAATTTGCCGCTCCTATCGCCGCGGCCACTCGCAGGCGCCCGTGCTGATCCTTGTTGGCGTCGGGGAAGTCACGTCGTTTGTGAATGTCCTTGACCGTGATGAGTCCGCGCAGCGTTCCTTTTTCGTCGACAACCGGCAGCTTCTCGATCCGGTGCTTTCCGAGAATCGCCTCGGCCTCGTCGAGCGTGGTTCCCATCGGGGCGGTAACGAGATTCTTCGAGGTCATCGCGTCCCGCAAAGGGCGATCGAGATTTCGCTCGAACTGTAGATCCCGGTTGGTGATGATTCCGACGAGCTGTCCGTCGCGATTCACGATCGGCACGCCTGAGATCTTGAAGCGCCGCATGAGCGCGACGGCCTCGCGGAGCGTCCCGTCAGGGGAAAGCGTGATAGGATTGAGAATCATCCCGCTCTCCGATCGCTTCACACGATCCACCTCGGCTGCCTGGCGGTCGATCGACATGTTCTTGTGGATGACGCCGATTCCGCCCGCGCGCGCCATCGCCATCGCCATTTCCGACTCGGTGACGGTGTCCATCGCCGCCGAGGCAAAGGGGACGTTGAGCGGGATTCCGCGAGTGAACAGCGAAGTGGTGCTCACATCCTTGGGATGTACGAGCGAGTGCCTTGGGGTCAGCAGGACATCGTCGAAGGTCAGGACGACCTCCGTGCGAACCCTAGGTGCGCTCGTTTCCAGAGAAGTCGATCCCTTGATGCGCGAAAGCCCGCCGCCGGGTTTTGCCGGAGTGGCGGGCTTGCTCGATGGCCGAGTTGTGGTTGCCATAGCTAAATGTATGGCATTGTGCGGGTTGCGTCCAGAGGGAAGCCCGTCTAAGGGAACACCGGGGCCGGCTGCGCGGGCTCCTCTTTCGGCAGACGAATCTTGGGAGTCTGGCCAAAGTTGTACTGGAAGGTCACGTACGTCGCGCGGACGCCGAACTTCCTGGCGGTGGTCTGCGTGAGGTTATTGTCGCCCGCGGTGATGCGGAACTTCATGGTGTCGAACGGATCCGCGAAGCGCACGGCGACGCTCATATTGTCGCCATCGAGCTTCTTGCGCACTGTGATGTTCGTCATCTGCAACGAAGAGAAGCGGCCCTTCGGAATGTTCATCGGCGCGCGGTAGAAATAGTTGCCCTGGAGCGACACCGTCGGCGACAACTGAGTCGTTGCGTTCAGGCGATAAGACCAGGTTACGGCGCTGGAAGAAAGGGCCGATTGCGAGCCGCCGTCGGTCACCATCTTGTAGAGGTTGAAGCCGGCAAAGCCGTTGAACTTCGGCCCCAATCTCAGGGAGCCGTTGAGATCGGTGCCCCACGAGTTGCTGCTGCTGAGATTCTTGAAGCTGATCGACGTAACGCTGCGGCCATCGATCATCGCGGCAGTGTTGATGTCGACACTGATAACGTCCGTGGTGCGCCGATAGAAGGGCGAGAACTGGATTGACCCCAGTGCGCCGCTGCGGCTCATGCCCAGCTCGAATGCATCCGTGTACTCCGGATTCAGCTTCGGATTTCCGATGATCACGTTCTGCTGATCGAAAAATACAGGAAACGGATTCAGCTCCTGGGTTCCGGGCGCCCGAGTACGCCGCGAATAGCTCACCTTGAGCTGACTTGCATCGCTGGGCTTGTACATGATCACGCCGCTCGGGAACAGGCTGTGGTAATTGTACGGGTAATTAGCGGACGCGTCGGCGAGCGCAAAGTTGCGGTTGACAAATTGCGCGCGCAAACCCGCCTGGAGGTCGAATTTGCCGACACTCTGACTGAGCACGCCGTAACCGGCGTGAACATGGTCATCGAAATTGAAAATGTTGCTTCGGCCGCTGCGCAGCCAGTTTCCGTCTCCGAGTGAATCCTTGAGGACGAGGAAATCCCTGTCGAGCCAGCGCGACGTTTCCTTGAGGCCCGTCTCGAGCTTCGTGCCCGGGCGAAGCGTCTTTACGTAATCGACTTGCGCGGTGAGCTGGCGCGTGAGCGCGTTGGTTTGGTCGCTCTCGCCCTGAATGCGCGAGCCGGAGATCGTACCGTCCTGCGTAAGCGGCTGCTGCCAGAGCACTGTGCTGTCTTCGTCCCTGGTCCGGTTGAATCGGACCTCGGATGAAAGCTCGTGCTTGCGTGCCTCGAACGTCCTCTTGAACGACAGCGAGTTGTCGAACACGAGGCCTAACGATTTGTCGTTCCGGTAGAAGTCGTACCGATCGACGAATGCCTGCTGCGCGTCGAGGTCGGTGTATCCCGCGAGAGAATTGTCGAAGCCGTGTCGGCGGTTGATCGAGAACTGGTTTGAGATCACGTCACGATCCGTCAGCTTGTAATCGACGTTGGTCGAGAAGTTGTGACCTCCATTGCTGTTATTGCCGTCGATCAGCTGATTCGTGTAGGAGGCAGGAGCCCCGTTCAGATCGTAGCGCTGGCGATCGTTGAGGCCATTGATGCCACGGTTGTCGGCATTGTAGCCGTAAGTGCCGAACAGTGTAAAGGCGCCACTCTGGTAGCCGAGGTTGGTGCCTGCGTTCATGCGATTGATGTTCGCACCACCGACGTTCAGGCCTCCGCTGACACCGAGATCGGTCTGCGCCTTGAGAACGATGTTGATGATGCCGGCCATTCCTTCGGGATCGTACTTGGCCGAAGGGTTCGGCACGACCTCGATACGCTCGACGATGTTGGCGGGAATCTGCTTGAGGTATGCGGCTAGCTGGGGACCGGTGATTGGAGTGGGGCGTCCGTTGATCTGGATCGCCACGTTCTCGTTGCCGCGCAAGCTGACTTTCCCGTCTCCATCGACTTCGACCGACGGCGTCGCCTGTAACACCTCGCTCGCGTTTGCCGCGGCGGGCGCAATGTCCTTCGCGCGATAAGTGTTGCGATCGGGCTCGATAACCATCGTCGGTGCCTGACCAGCGACCTGCACGCTCTGCAAGGTCACGGCGATGCGGGTAAGCGTTAGGCTCCCGACGTTGGCGCGCGGCGCCGCATCCGTTATGGAGAAGGTGTAGCTGCGCGGCTTGAATCCGATCGACGTGGTGCGCAGATAGTAGTCGCCGGGTCGCAATCCCTGAATGCGGAACGTTCCGTCGGGGCCGGCGATGGCTCCGGTAACCAGCGACGAATCTTTCCTGCTGCGGACCGCGACGGATGCGCGGGCGACCGGCTCCTTGGTTGCCGTGTCGACGACGGTGCCCAACACTTCGCCGCTAGCCGCTGGAAGCGGGGCCATTGGCTTTGCCTGGGGCTGATTCTGCGCCTGGATCGAAACAGCGGCGCCAAGAACGAGAGCAAGTACTGCGAACGCGATGCGCTTCATGTGACCCGCTCTTAGAAAAGATTGTGGCGTGCAGAATTCCGCCGAGCGACAAAAAAACCGTGCGCCTTTTCTGGCACTACGGTTTTGACACCTGGGGGTTTCAAATCGATTACTGGGTACGTTTGTTACGGCTTCGGCCGGCTTGGCGCCGAGCGTCCCATTAACTCTTTCGATCGCTACATAGCCGGCTGATCCTTTCACCACGGAGTCGGCGGTGAGCATCTCCCCTTTGCTCGTACCTTCGAGATCACCGTGAAACTGCTTGTCGATGGACATCCTGCCAGTAGCGCGGTCTCATGCGTGTCGTAAGCCGATTGCGGGTTGAGCTTTACCTCGAACGGTCCGGTTGCGCGCCTGCACACGACTCACCCCCTTTTCGGTTTGATCTCGAGCTGCAGAATGTCAGAGCACAAATCTACGTAACTCGTCGGCAACGAGATCGATCGCTTTGTCCACGAGACTCTTGTTGTCGGCCTCGTGAATCCAGCTGCTCGCACCGGACGGATGTGGAAGCGGAATCACGGTGGAGCGCCCGCCTACATGCTGCACGGTATGTCGCGTTCCAATGAGCTCCGACAGCGGAAGGTTCGGCAGAAATCGCTCGATCGCGAGCCGCCCGACCGGGATCAACACCTTTGGCCGGATGATTCGGAGCTCGGTGTCGAGCCAATCCGCACAGCTCGACCGTTCAGTGCGCGTTGGGACTCGGTCCCCTCGTCCGCTCGGATGCGCTCCGGGAAAGCAGCGAGTCACCGCCGCGATATAGATCGTCTCTCGCGCCGTAGCCTCGTCCAGTCCGGCGCGGTCGAGCCAGCGGAAAAGCGTTCGGCCCGCTCTGCCCGAGAACGGCCGCCCGCCTTCTGCCTCTACCTTACCGGGCGCCTGACCCACGAGCATCACGTTCGGGTTAGCCGCGCGAGAAACGACGGGCCGGATGCCCGCCCCGAGCCGGCATCGCTGACAAGCGCCGAGCGAGGCGAGATGTTCCGCTAGAGCAACGGACTTTTTTGTGGTTCGCATCTGTAGGTGTAATACACCGCGGCGAGAGGATTGCAGCCGCCGTTGAGTCGCAAGCGTGCCCTTATACGGCGGGTACTACCACAACCGCCGTGCCGTAGCACAGAACTTCGGTGACTCCCTGCATCACCTCGGTCGCGTCATACTGGATTCCAACCACCGCGTTCGCGCCCAACGCCTGCGCGTGGGACAGCATCAGGCTGAAAGCCTCTTCGCGGGTCTTCTCGCAAAGCTCCGTGAGTATGGTGATGTTTCCGCCCGCCAAAGTCTGAAGCGCCGCGCCCATCGTCCCGAACACGGAACGAGACCGCACTGTAATGCCCTTGACCACGCCCAGCGTTTTGGTGGAACGGTAACCATCGAGCGTCATCGCGGTTGCAGTCATCGCATGCGAAACCGGGCGCGTCGTCGCCATTACTAGTCTCCGTCTCGTGTGGAATAGCTCAACGCAGCGGTTGCGCCGAGCACAGCGACTCTAAATGTCGCGGCCAATAGTCCTCAGCCGGCGCCGCACCCGGCGGGGCAAAAAGAACGCGGCCGCCACGAGCACACGCTCCAGATCCAGTGAGCGAAGCTGCTTCGGATCGCCCATCCAGTGTTCCAGCACCACCGAGCGGTCGGTATTGGCAATCAGCCGCTGGAGAGCGAGAACCAGCAGAAACACGTCGTCGATCTCACCGATGAACGGAACGAAATCGGGAACGAAATCCATCGGCAGCAGCACGTATCCGATCGCGCCAGCGACGAGCAGCTTGTCGGTGGTCGACACACGCATGTCGGTCAGGAGTCCCCCGATGAGCCGCAGAAAATTCGGCAGCTCCTTCATCGTCGAGATGACCGTCCGCTTCGGGGTGACTGCTGGTCCCGCTACTGATGCTGCTTCCGCCTCTCGACCGCGTGCCGCCGATCGGGCCGCGCCGGCGGAGCGGGCGCGATTTGCGCTCTTCTTTCGCGATGATGCTGCGCTCGCGCGCGCCGATTGAGCTCTCACTTGCGCTGATCTCCCGGTGGCTGTGTTGGCGGAGTCTGTGCCGCTGGTGACGCAGGTGGAGCGGCCGGACCGGCGCTGCCCGCCTGTGGCGCCTGGGGCTTTGGCGACGTCACCGACGACGCGACCCCTGCGATCTCCGTTGCAACTGACTTGCCAGCGTTAGCCACGTCTGTAAGCACTCCAACGGCCTTGTTCATCACACTCATCGTCCCACCGATCATATTCGCCGACATTCTGCCGGCGCGAAGGGTGTCCTCAACTCCTTCGGCAAACCGCTTGAGCGGATTGGGCGCAGTGGACGGCTTTGGCGCGTACTTCGACTCCAGAAAGTCGATGTAATCGAGGATCTGGTAGATCTTCTCCTCGGGAAGCGTATCCAGCTTGCGAATCAACCTTTCGCGCAAAATGTCGTTCATCTCCTTCTCTCTCCCCTGGTCGTCAGCCGCGGCCGCGCCAACGCGCCCGTCTGCCGCGCACGTCGATATGTACGTAGTTCGTGCTCGAATGACCACTGGTGTAGATGCCGAGCCCGCCGACCAGATCCGGGTGCTTGAGCTCGACGATCTCCACCGCCAAACCTACCATACGGCTATCGATGGCGGTGAGTTTTCCGTCGCCGTTGGCGTCGATGGCGACGTCCGCCGCGTCGCCGTACTGGTGCTGACTGTCACGCGCGGCGCGACGGATCTTCCGATTATGCTCGGGCGCTCGAAATCCGGAATGCACATCGAGCTCGATGTCGACGACCGCTTTGTCGCCGTGCCAGCGCGCGATCTCCTGAATCACCAGCTCGAGCTTGTCGAGCAGCTTCGGATTCACCGCCGCATAACTGGGCCAGACTCCCACCTGATCGTGGTTCAGAAAATCGCCGACACGCAGGTGTTTCGTGATCGGCAGGTCGACGTCAGCGGGTGTGATCTCGAGAAAGCCCGTGGGTGGGGGCTGCCGGCCCGCAACGCGCTCGGCGATATAGGTCCCGATACGGTATCCGCGCAACATCGCGCCCTCCTTCTCCTCGAAGGGGACGAGAACAGCGAGAGTGAGACCTTCGATCTCGCGGTGCGGACCGCTCTTGAGTAGCGCCAATCTGTAAAACCCGGCCTTGGGTGGAGCGAAGACCTTGTCGCTTGTGAGTGTCTTCGGCACCGTGGAGAGAGCAGTGTCGCCGTTTCGAACCCACGCGTATTGCAGCTCTGTCGGATCGCCGTGCACATCTAGCGGATACGAGATTTCCTGGCCCGGCATTGCAAAGGCTAGCTTCACTTCGCCGCTCGCCCCGAACGCGCTGATTGACGGTTCCGCTAATGGAACGACTGAGCGGGTGAGGTATACTCCGATTGGCTTCGTCGTGTCACTGGAGGCCTGGAGAAACTGGAACGCGCCAACGGCGGCGATCGCAGCCACCGTGATCCACACTATGCGCGTTGTATGGCGCTTTCGAACCGGGAGCTCGTCAGGAAGCTCGAGCTCTTCGCCTGTCTGGTGACGCCGGTCGCCTACGCCCGCGGACTCCACGGGCCTTTCTTAATAGATGTAAACCGGCGTGCCGACCTGGACCATCGGATAGAGCTTCTCAATGTCCTCATTGCGCATCCGGACGCAGCCATGGCTCACCGACTGCCCGATCGATTCAGGATGATCGGTGCCGTGGATTCCGTAGCCATCGCCGAGCTCGAGGCGGCGCGTTCCCATCACACCCATGTACCTGCGGGCGGTGGTACCGTACGGCGGAACGACGATGTTCCCGTTCGCGACGATCTCTTTCCCTTCCACGCCACCGCCCAGCGACACGGTGCTGCCGTTGTTGTAACGCTTGACGACTTCGCCGTTCTGAGTCGTGATGACGCCGTCTCCCGTGGACAGGGCCTGACCCGGATTAAGGTGCACGATGCCCAGACCTTTCTTGTGCGCCTGCTCGACGTAATGCCACTCGGGCGGAACCCACGCCGGATTTTCGTCCTTGGCCTTCACAGTCAGGCGCCCACGCGGCGTCTCGAAGCGCCACTGTCCGCTCGCTCCGCCTACGAGCTCCTTGCCGCTGCCGGTCGCGACGGCCGCTTCGTACAGGACTTCCTTGCCCTGCTTGTACCAGAGATGATGATCCGCCATGCTCACAACGATGTACGGCTGATTTGCGGCGGCAGCCGGTGATTCGTTGAGAAGGCTCTTCAGACTGTCGCCGGTCATCCCGAGCTTGGACTTGACCTCGTTCAGCACGCCGAGATTGTCGTTGTACACCATGCGATTCACATCGCGCTGGTAGCGCAGCTCCGCGGTTCTCGTGAGCAGCATCACGCTCAGGACCGCGGCACCGACAAAACCAACTATCAGCATCCAGACGGTCTTGCCGCCGTAGGAAAAGACTCTGCTCGCTCCCATCTCGTTACCCCTGAAAAGTCAGCGACGCGTGGTTTCCACGCGCCGTCAGTAGAAGTATACCTTCATGCCTGCGTTAAGGTTCGGCATGATGGCCTTAAAATCCTCGAGGCGGATTCGCAGAGAGCCGGGCGGAACCGGGGTGGTGTCGGCAGTGAGCTCCGAGGCCTTGGACGTGAGGATGTCCGCCCCGCCGTCGAGGGTAATCTTCGTATCCGAAAGATCGGCGATCGTCCTCTCCCCGCGCGGGACCGCCGCCGGCGGTGCGCCGGACGAATCTGAAGCTCCGCGCTCGGGACCAAACTGCACTGCCATCTCGCGCAAGAGCGCTCCCTCGCGTGTGAGGTACATTCGAGAGCTGTCGATTGATACGTTCAGGTGAAGTTTTTTATCGAATTTCGCCTGCCGCTTAGCGAGCTCGATCGCTATTCGAAGCTTGTTCTGCTCCGCCTGCACTATCGCGTCGGTTCGCTCCCGCTCGGCGGCGGTCATGTGCGCTCTGAGCTGCGCGACCTCGTGGTTGTAGCTCACACGCTTGAACAACAGCCAGGCGTCGACCGCGACCATCGCCGCCAACCCCAAGCCGAGCACGAACACAAATCCCGGATATGCGCGCCGGAAATCGCGCCAGGTGCCGCGACGGCGATCGCCTTCGTCGGCCCGCGCCGCGCTGCGTCGCGTCTCGGGGCCGGGGTCTTTCGGTCTGAGAATTTCCATTGTGCGCCTTCGTGCCCCGCGAGTCAGGGTAGGATTACATTACTGATATTATGGCCATCTCACAGCGCGCGCGGCCAGTCGCGCTCATCGTCCTCGATGGATGGGGCTATCGTCCCGACACCGACGGCAACGCAATCGCACTCGCCAACACCCCCACCTGGGACTCCATCTGGAGTCGCGGATCCCGCACGCTCCTCGAAGCTTCCGGACTTCGCGTCGGCTTGCCGCAAGGCCAGATGGGCAATAGCGAAGTCGGACATCTCAATCTTGGCGCTGGGCGAGTGGTGATGCAGGATCTTGTACGCATCTCTTCGGCCATCTCCGATGGGAGTTTCTACACCAATCCAGCGCTATTGGGTGCATGCCGGCAGGCAAAGGACAATGGCGGGACCCTGCATTTGATGGGATTGATCGGAGATGGCGGCGTACACGCGATCGATCAGCACCTCTGTGCGCTTCTCGAGCTCGCCAAGCGCCAGCGCCTGGGGCGCGTCGCGATCCACGCCTTTCTCGACGGGCGGGATACGATGCCCAAGTCCGCTCTCGGGTACATGCAGCAGCTACTCGAGTACATCCGAAAGATCGAGAGCCCGGCGAAGATCGCCAGCGTTTCGGGGCGCTATTACGCGATGGATCGCGATCGGAGGTGGGAGCGCACGGAGCTCGCCTACCGCGCGATTGTTCTGGGCGAGGGCACGAAGGTCACCGATCCGATCGAAGCAATCAAGCAGGCGTATGAATCCGGCAAGACCGACGAATTCGCGCTGCCAGTCGTCGTGACGGAGAATGGAAAACCTGTCGCGCCGATGAGGGACGGCGACGCGGTGCTCTGCTTCAACTACCGTTCGGACAGAATGCGGCAGATCGTGCGCGCGCTGATTGATTCGAACCGCCACGGTGATGACGACGCCCCAGTTGACTGGAGTCCACAGGGCGAGGGCTTTGATGTTTCCCGGCGCCCCAAGGTCTCGGTCACGACACTTACGAATTACGACAAGACCTTGCCAGTCCCAGTCGCCTTTCCGCCGACATCGATGGCGAGAATCCTGGCCGAGGTTTTGTCGTCACGCGGCCTGTCGATGCTGAAAACGGCGGAAACCGAGAAGTACCCGCATGTGACTTACTTCTTCAACGGCGGCGTCGAACAGCCGTATCCCTGCGAGACCCGAGTGCTCGTGCCGAGTCCAAAGGTCGCGACCTACGATCTCCAGCCCGAGATGAGCGCCGAGGGCGTGACCGAAGCTTTGTGCAAAGGCCTCTTATCGGGTGAACAGGATTTCATTCTCTGCAATTACGCGAATGCCGACATGGTGGGACACAGTGGATCGATTCCCGCGACGATCAAAGCCGTCGAGACCGTCGACCGAATGCTGGCACGCGTCCTCAAGGCGGCCGAGATCGCGGGGACGCGCCTCATCGTCACTGCGGACCACGGCAATGCCGAAATGCTGATTGATCCCGAGACGGGCGGGCCGCACACGGCTCACACCACGAATCCCGTGCCCTTCGTGTTGATCGATTGGGAGCAGGAGCAGCGGGTCCGCGCTGGCGGCGCTCTCTGCGATGTAGCGCCAACTATATTATCAATGCTCGGAGTCGAGCAGCCGCCAGAGATGAGCGGCGTCAATCTTGGAGTCGATTAGTGAAGCCTTTCATGGGCGCTCTGGCGCTTGCATTCGTTGCGACCGCTGCGCGCGCGCAGGTCGGACACCTTCCTGAGAACAGTCCCTACCGCGACCTCGAGTCGAGTCAGGAGCTCTCCTTCTTCGGTGGCCGCTACTCCACGGGACAGGATCCGATCGGCGTGGCGCCGCGCGGCGGTCCAATGTATGGAGCGCGCTACGAGATCCACGTCGGCGGCCCCGCTTTTCTCATGGCGCGCGTCGCGCACGTCAACAGCGAGCGCTTTCCGATCGATCCCACCAAGAGCGGAGCCGCGGCACAGCTCGGCAGAAAGAACGTCTCGCTTAACCTCTTCGACCTGAACCTGGTTCTCAATCTCACCGGCCAGAAGAGTTTTCATAAGATCGTTCCGGTTATCAACCTGGGCGCGGGCATCGCAACCTGCGGCTGCACCGTCGACCCCGATCCATACACCTTCGGCACCCCGTTTGCATTTTCCTTTGGCGGCGGACTGCGCTACGT
>JANMWS010000042.1:0-8955 GCA_031394125.1 Gemmatimonadales bacterium | reverse complement strand
CACATTCGCGGCGCTGCTTCTGGCAGGAATTGCGCTGACACTCATCTTTACCGCACTGGCGCTCCTGATCGTCGCTCGCACCGAGGACAGGATCAAGGGATTGGGGTTGGCCGTGGCTGTGTGGCTATTCCTGGCGGTGCTTTACGACGGTTTCGTTCTGCTGGTCATTTCGATCATGGCCGATTATCCCATTGAGCGGCCGCTCATCGGCCTCATGCTCGCAAACCCGATGGACTTGGCGAGGGTGGCTCTGCTTCTGCAATTTGACGTCGCAGCACTTCTTGGGTACACCGGCGCCGTCATGCAGAAGTTCTTCGGCAGAGCGATCGGCGTCACAGTGACTTCCATGGCGCTCGCAGTCTGGGTGTTCGCCCCACTCCTTGCCGGCATGCGCGCATTCCAGAAAAAGGATTTCTGATCCGCAAGATGTTCTCTCTCGCGCGGATGATCGCGCGCTCACTTTACCAACAGGACTGCAACACTATGAAACAGGAACTGACCCTGGTCGTGGCTATCGCATTGCTGGCGGCGTGCAGCAAGGGAGAAAAAGCCGGCACAGCCGATACGTCTGGAGCCGCTGCCGCGACGACCGCTCCTGGAGGCGAGGTGAAGCCGGGCCCCGGCCGGAAGATCATCGTCGTCCAGGAAACGAGTGATGAAAAAGGAAACTATTTCACGCCGAACGAGATCGAGGCACACAAAGGAGACGTGCTTCGGTTCACGCTCAAGGTGGGCGTCCACAATGTGCATTTCCTCCCGGATTCGAATCCCGGGAAGCCAGGACTCCCGCCGGCAAGCGAGCTGCTGCAACTGCCGGGTCAGACCTTCGACGTTCTCGTCACCTTCGCTGCGGGGAGTTACTACTTCCAGTGCGATCCGCACGCCGCGCTCGGCATGAAAGGACACCTGAAAGTCGAAGACTAAGGCCACTGAAGTGGACTGGTTCGTAAGACGTTTCATCAAGTCGGCGCTGGCATGGCTCGGCCTGGGCGTGAGCATGGGCGTAGCAATGGCCACGCATCCGCTGTGGATCATTTACCGTCCGGCGCACGTGCACATGAATCTCCTCGGATTCGTCACGATGATGATCTTTGGAGTGGGATACCACGTCGTGCCACGCTTCTTCGGCCACCCGCTACACAGCAAGAGGCTCGGCGGAGCCCACTGGTGGCTCTCGAACGTTGGGCTGGCATTGATGGTCGTAGGCTTCTTCATGGCGCCACATGTTGGAGAGCGGAGTGTACCCGTCCTCGCAACAGGGGGCGTGCTCAGCGCGCTTGGCGCATTCGCATTCATCTTCAACATCTGGCGCACGATTGATGGCCCCACGACGCTCAGCCGGATCGCGGAGGCCCCAGCATCGCGGCGCCCTCCGCTCGTGCCGGGCGATTCCTAACTCTCGACGCTGAGAATTCCGATCGCCCCTTTCTGGCCGTGGCCGAATCCGTGATTGACGAACACGTACTCGCCTGGAATGTCCGCCAGCATCTCGAACACCATTCCGCCGCCGGGAGCAACGGCAAAGGTCTGAACACCGCGTAGCGGAAAACCCGGGGGCGCCCCGAGGTAAACGGTGTCGAACTGCTCTCCGACGACGTGAAAGTTGCACGGGTGAGTGGGTCCGGCATTCACAACGTAGAATCGCACGCGGTCCCCGACTCGCACCTTGATCGGCGCGGTCATGTACTGACTCGGGCGCCCATTGAAGACGACATAGTCGGGGAGAGTCGCTAGCATCTTCGTGTAGTCGAACGGCAGCACACCAGCGACGGCGGCGCCGAGGTAGTACTCGCTCTCCACCAGGACGAACTCTTTCGCCGTGGGCAGCGGGGAGGGTGGATCGACTATCACGGCGCCGACCATTCCGGAGCCGATGTGCATCAGAACGGGCGAGGTTCCGCAGTGATACATGTACACACCTGGATAGCGCGCCCTGAACGTAAACGATACTGGTTGTCCGGGAGCGACGGAGCGGAAGGCGACCTTAGGGTCGATCTGCGCGGCGTGAAAATCCATCGAGTGCGGAATCGATCCGTGATTGGTGAGAGTGAACTCGACGGTGTCGCCTTGTTTCACGTGCACAATGGGGCCTGGAATGTCGCCGCCGAAAGTCCACGCCGAGATGACGGCATCGTCCGAAATGCGGATCGGGATTTCCTGAGCGGTGAACTGAAGCCGTGTAGTGCGCTCGCGCGCAACCGGCGGGAGGGCGGGATCGAACCGGTGAAAGGCTACGTTCTGGGCTCTCGCAAGCGAAGCTGTCGACTGATGGATGTTGGCATGGCCTCCGGTGTCGAGCTTGCTGTCGGGATTGCGCACGGCCGTTGCCGGCCCGGCCTGCGGAGCGGTGGCAGCGTTCGAGCCAGCGGACCCTCTGGTTTTGTCCCCCGACTCGTCCGGCCCGCAGGCGCCCAGAGCAAGTGGCGCGAGCGCGCCCAATACCGACGACTTGATCAGGAACTCTCGGCGGGTGGTTGGACGCTCAGCAAGTTCGGATAACTTTGGAAGTGCGGTGGCCATTGCAATCTCTCCGAATTGGATTTTAAAACTTCTCCCCTTTCGCTTCTCGAATGTGGCTTCCGGCGGAGCGGATTCGGGGCCACATCGTAAAAAAGAAAAGAGCGATTCCCGCGAACTGCGCGACACCACCAGACACGACGGTCGATCGCAGCCACAGAGCAGCGGAGTACCCCCGCGCCAGCTCGCCCGCGACACGAGCGGCCGTTCCGATCGTGAGAAGCCAGTAGGCAGCAGCGGCCAGCCTCGGGTCATATTGCTGCTCACCGCGTTCAGCGCGCGGAAAGAGCCAAAGCGCCACGCCCAGGATCATCATCATCACAAAGCCCACCAGGATCGCGTGGGTGTGCGCGCTCACCTCATACAGACTGGGAGAACGCAGGAATATCTCGCGTCGAATCAGTATCCTGGTTCCTATGGCGAGCCCAAGGACCAGAAATGCGATAGCGGTCTTGATGTAACGGCGTACGAGCGAATGCACGATTCAAAATGCCCCAAAACAGCCCTGCGTTCCAGGTTCAGAGACCGTCATCTGCCCCACCCGTTCAGTTGCGGTTAGACCGCCGCGAATTCCTTTACTCCCTCGGCGGCGAGTAATGCCGCCTTGACGCCCGGAAGTCCACTGTACCCGCCGATCGATCCATCGCTCATCACGACACGGTGGCAGGGAACGACCACCGCGACCGGGTTCGCCCCACACGCTTGCGCGACTGCCCGCGTCGCCTTCGGCCGGTTGATAGCCTGCGCGACATCCAGATAAGTCCGCGTCTTACCGGCCGGAATCGCGAGGAGCTGGTTCCACACCTCGCGCTGGAAATCGGTGCCCTGTAAATCGAGCGGAAGCGCGTCGTCCAGCTTCCGCCCCGCGATTCTCGCCAGCACCAGATCGAGAGCGGGCTTCAGCGCCGCATCATCCTGATCGATTTTCGCCTTCGGAAAACGCGCCCGCAGGGAATCGTCTGCTCCTTCATCAGATTCACGCAGGCTCACGGCGCAAATGCCTCTGTCCGTAGCCGCGACCAGCACTCTGCCGAGCGGGCTCTGTCCGGTGGTGAATCGGATCTCCATTCGCGTTTCCTCGCTGTGACTGGCGATGTAGCCGGCTCCGCCGATTTCGCCCAGTCTCTGTCGTCCTCCACAAACTATCGTCCTGTCCTGAAACACTCCACACACATTTACTGCTGGGTAATCAATCCCTTGCAATCGGTCTCATTGACAGAAGAGCAAGCGACCATGGGCAGCGCCACCGCGGCGGCCAGGTCTTCGTTAACGTCAGGAGCTTGCTCCTTTTTCGCGACGTCGTCCGGCTTCAACACCAGCATGGATAGTTTCCCCGAGTGCATTATCGCATCGGCGACACTACCACGCACCATTCTGGCGAGGCCGCCCCGTCCGTGCGTTGCAATCGCAACGAGGCCCGCTTTCTCCCGGCTCGCAAAATCGCCGATGGCGTCGGCAACGTTCTCGCCGATGACGATGTCGGTCGTCACGACCAGGCCATTCCGGCGCAGCCTGCTGGCGACGCGAAACAGATACGCCTGAGCGAGCGACACGTCCATGTCCCACCAGGGGAGATTCGGATCGAACATCTCCTTCTGTGAGTACGAGTGCGGAATGAGAACCTGAAGAAGCGAAACCTCGGCGTCTTCGAGCTTCGCCAGTGTCAACACGCGCGGGAGAATCTGCTCGGCGAGCGTCGATCCATCGAGTGGAACGACGATTCGCTTGAATGCGCGGCCGAGCTGCGGGTTGAGATAGCTCTCCGGCGATTTCACGACCAACACTGGAATTGATGTGTGGCGGATCAGCGAGTCTGTTACGCTGCCCTGAGAGAGCCGGGAGACGCCGGTACGTCCGTGGGTGCTCATTACAATGAGGTCGACGTCGTGCCGCCGGGCGTAACCCTGAAGAACGTCGGCGACCGGACCACCATGCAGATCGACGGTGACGTCCGGCTTGAACCCGCTTCTGCACTCTGCCGCGAGCGCGTAAAGGTCGCTCAATGCGCTGGTGCGCTCGCTGTGCCCGACCTCCGCTGACATGGGCGTCCAATGTCCTTCCGGTGTCGTTCCGAAGAACGAATCGCTCGCGAGAACGCGCACCAACCGAACCTTCGCGTTGCTCCGTTCCGCAATTCTGAGGGCCACCCGGATCGCTTCGCGGTCGAAGCCAGAGCCGTCTGTGGGAACCATGATCACCTTATACATAGAAGCCTCCTCCGGAAACTACGGTTTGCTGCAGTGAGTGTTCTGAGAAGCGATAGTGAGTATTGCGGTTCCGACCACTGGCATCGTGCTCTCGATTCTAGCCGGCAGTCTGCAGCCATCATCGGTCAGATGAATCCGGATGACGCCTTCCCCTTTGTAGTGCCGCGGATCGCGCACCCGCATCTCGACGAGAATTACCCGCAGCTCTCCCATTGGAGTCGGAATGACTTCGCGGCGGATCACGCTTACGGTGACCGGGTTGCGGGTCTGGTCGAAATGCCGGTCGAAGCTGTAGTTCGATCCCGGAGTCATTGGTAGCGTGCGGATGAAATACATGAATGACAGCTCGTCCAGAGGCGTGCTGCTAGGGCTCTGGCCGACTTCGCCGCTCGCAGTCTTCCATTCCCTTAGATCGGGAAATAGGTCGACCGATTCGTCGTGATGCGCGAGAGGGTTCTGCTCGTGCTTGAAGAAGCGGAGCGACGAGCCTCGTAGCGGATCGAACCACGAGGAGCTGCGGCTCACTGCGCTGAGGAATGCAACGTGAATCTTGGAATCAAAGCGCAGCAGGTATGTGCTCACCCCGCGGACATCGACCGGACCCTCGATCCACATTGTCGCCGTCCCAACTTTCCCGCCCGTGGCGATGCTCACTTCATATGTAAGCTTCTCTCCGACGGAGAAGGGCAGGGCGGCATTTTCCGTGGGTGCGAAATTGCTTGCGCAGACACCGAACACTGCGAGCGCAACGAATCCGGGCTGTCCAAGTTGGATGACGCGGGTGCCAAGTCGCGTAAGACCCGTCTGCGGCGGGCTGAGAAGAGATGGCGATATCATGCCCTCAAGATCGCGGGCCGCCGCATTCCTTACTGTCGGGGAGCGCGCTCCAATCCTGTCAGGGTTTCCCTCAAAACAGACTAGGGGTTCCGCGCTGAAAGTTCAGGCACATTTGCCCCAAGCTTGGGGTGAACTCCGACAGTCATGCATCCCCCGGACTCGTATCCTGAGTGCATACAGAAACGACCGCATCTCACGAACAGAGGATACGAAGATGAGAAAGATTTTATTTACGCTTTCAGCCTTGATGGCAGCAGCAGCCACCACCGCCGGAGCACAGAGCGCGAGTGCAATTCGACTCCGCCTCGATCCAGGCAGCGAGGTGACCATCGAGGGGACGTCTTCACTTCACGCCTTTCACTGCAAAACCAACAAGATCATGGCCTACGTGGATGTAGATCCCGGCTACACGAAGGATCTCACCAAGATCGCGCGTCCGATCGTGAGCGTGAAGGTCAACATTGTCGTCCGTACGCTCACCTGCGGAAATGGGCAGATGGACAAGAACATGTACGGCACACTCGACGCCGATAAGAACCCGCTCATCAAGTACACGATGTCTGGCTACGACATCCTCGATGGCAGTGCGTCACCCGCCGCGTTCGTGGCAAAGACGACCGGGACGCTGACGATTTCCGGCAAGGAAAAAGTCATCGACATGAAGATCAACGCTGAGCGACTGAGCGATGGGAAGGCCACCGCGCGGGCAGAGCAGGCGATTCTCATGACCGACTTCGGCATCAATCCACCGAGCTTCATGCTGGGCACGCTAAAGGTGGGGAACGAAGTGAAGGTGAAGTTCAATCTGAAGGCAGGACCCGAGCTTCTGGCGCAGCTCGCCGCGGTTACCAATCGCAGCGGACAGTAGGAGCTCCAACAACCGGAGTACGCAGGCCACAACGCATTCAATAAAAGGGGGGTCACCATGAAAAGCACTTACCTAATTCTCACCACCGCGCTCGCGATGGTTGCTGTGGCGCCGCGTTCAAAGGCCCAGGAGACCAGCAAGCTGACCGCCGCTGCCCCGGTACGGGCGCCGGCGCGGATAGACACGACGCACGTCGTCATTGCCTTACCGGAATCGACCACGATAGACACCGTGAAAATGATTGGCAGGACGAAAGTGTCCAAGGGAAAGACGAACTTCCTCACGACCGCGCCGAATGTCGAGATGCAGAACTACCGTCCCGAGGACAAGCGCGGAATCAACGTCTTTGAAGCGCCGAAGGACGAGTCAGTTGCTTACGATGGCTTTAAGCTTCAATGGGGCGCTGCCTTCACCCAGCAGTTCCAGGGGCTCGATCACAGGAATACCGCTGCCCCGCGACTTGTCACGACCGCCGGTGTCACGACCGACGCCAACCGGCTTATTCGCATCGGACACGGTCCAAACAACGCCACTGCCAATCTTTACCTGAATGGCCAGCTGGCGCGCGGAATCCGCGTCGCAATGACTACTTACTCCTCCGCACGGCACCACAATGAGACGTGGGTCAAGGACGGCTACCTCCTCGTCGATGCTTCGCCGATCGACTGGAAGCCGCTCAACGACATGATGAAATACGTGACGATCCGCGCCGGGCATTTCGAAATCAACTACGGAGATGCTCACTTCCGTCGCAGCGACAACGGCAACTCCATCCGCAACCCGCTCGTCGGCAACTATATAATGGATGCCTTCACGACCGAGGTTGGTGGTGAAGTCTACGTCCGCGCCAATGGTTTTCTGGCGATGGGTGGCGTAACCGGTGGCGAGAGCCGCGGCATGATCACTTCCCCCGAGAAGCGCTCACCCAGTTTTCTGACCAAGATCGGGTACGACAAGCAGTTCAACGACGACTTCCGCTTCCGGCTTACAGGGTCGAGCTATGCGACCGCGAGCTCGGTTAGCAACACGCTGTTCAGCGGCGACAGGGCAGGATCGCGGTACTACGACGTTCTGGAGAACAGCACCTCGAGTGAAACCGCGCAAGCCTGGTCCGGCGCGATACAGCCGGGTCTTAAGAACAGCATTCACTCATTTGTGGTGAACCCGTTCGTCCAGTTCCACGGGCTCGAGTTCTTCGGAAATTTCGAGAGGGCAAAGGGACGTGCCGCTGCTGAATCGGCCAACCGCACCTGGAAGCAGAACGTGGGAGAAGTGGTGTACCGCTTCCTGCCGGACCAGCGGCTCTACGTTGCCGCGCGCTACAACACGGTGAAGGGACAGCTGTCGGTAGGCACGCCCGATGTGACGGTCAAGCGCACGCAGGTCGGCGGTGGATGGTTCCTCACCCCGAACGTGCTCACCAAGATGGAGTACGTGAACCAGAAGTACCTCGACTTCCCGACGACCGACATTCGGAACGGTGGGAAGTTCAAGGGATTCATGGTCGAGGGCGTTGTGGCCTTTTGACGAAGGCTGCGTGGCGCCGCGGCTGAGCAACAGCACGGCGTCACGCAGCTGCACCACCCTCGGACCTTGGTTCCTCGCTGGAGAGATTTACCATGTTGACCGACCCCGCAGTTCTGAATCCTTCTCCCGCCGCTGTCGACGCACCTCTTTTCAGCGTACTCGGCAGCAAAGCATGTGAAGCGATTCTCGCCCGCAACAGCGTCGAGCACGGATGGCTCCGCCTCGAGGGCGTCACAAATTCCAGAAGGACTCGCAACGATGTCGTCCGCCGCCTTCACAGCATCAAGGGCTCGCGAGGTGTGATAGACATGCTGCGCGTCACTGGGCCGGCGACAACGCATGTCTTTACCGACCCATCAAACAAAGGAGAATATTGTGTCTAATGCAATTGCTGAAACGACACTGAACGCAGAGCCAGAGCGTCCGCTTTTACGGTCAACTGGGCTGCTGATCGCGACTGACGGAACCCCTCAATCAGACGCGGCCATTGCGCTTGCCCGCCTCCTGCCGCTCGCCGGCCAAAGCGAATTCAAGGTTCTCACGGTGGTAGAACGCGCTCCGATTCCGTGGGGTACGGTCGACCGCTCGCTGGTGATGGACTATGAGCGTGGGCTGCAGCGGGAAGCCCAGAGCAAGGTAAGAGCACAGCTTGATCGGCACGGAGACCTGAATTGGGCCGTAGAAGTCCGCTCCGGAGATCCGTCAACTACGATCGCCGCGCTGGCGAAGGAATCGCGCGCTCGATTGGTGTTGGTCGGTCTCGGTGGTCACGGCGCTGCAGCGAGGTTTTTTGGAAACGAGACCGCGCTCCGCCTAATGAGGGTCAGCCAAGTACCGGTTTTCGCTGTGGACAGCAAGCTGCGGGCGCTTCCCAACCGCATCATGATCGCAATGGATTTCAGCGAATCGAGCATTGAAGCAGCGAGGCTCGCGCTCGAGATCGCGGCCCCGGGCGCGACTGTGACGCTTGTGCATGTGGTTCCGTGGGAGCGGAAGGAC
>JANMWS010000181.1:0-2061 GCA_031394125.1 Gemmatimonadales bacterium | reverse complement strand
AGAAAATCGAGCTGTTCGAGATCCCATCCTTCGAGTGCGGTCCGAACCATCTCCGCCTCGAGGTGGCACGTAGTCCCAGTGGTGATCTGCCTGACGGGAGCCTCGCTCCGCGCCAGGCGAGCGGCGTCGTTCGCCGTCGCGAGATCACCGACCAGCGCCGCCACTCGATGATTCCTGCGAAGAAGCGTAAGCGTTCTCTCCAGCAGCATCGTCTTCCCCGACCCGGGACTGGAGACGAGGCTGACCACAAAGACTCCCGCTTCACGAAAGCGATCTCGCAACTCGCGAGCGAGGAGATCGTTGCGCTTCAGCACGTTCCTTCGCACCTCGACCAATCGCGGCTCACGCGTCATTCCACTATCTCCATCGCGACGACCTCCAGCTCGCGTCCCCCGCGTACGTCGGGCGTCAGGGTACCGCACTCCGGGCAGCACAGCGCATGGGGAGGACTCAGCACACGCTGCGCTTCGCATTGCGGGCAAAAAACAATCAGCGGCATTTCCTCGATGAGGAGTCGCGATCCTTCGAGCGGTGTGTCCTGGCAAGCGACATCGTACGAGAAAAGTAGCGCGTCTTTCACGACGCCGGCCAGTGCGCCAAGCTTCAGGTGCACCGCGCTGACGCGGCCACCGAGCGCACGTCGCGAGCGTCCTGGCCGAGCGCGGTGCGCTCGAGAAGCGTGTGATAGGCGTGGCTTTCGACGGCACGGGCTACGGCGACGATGGAAACATCTGGGGAGGTGAGCTATTCGTGGGAAGCGTGCTCGAGGGATTTCGGCGCGTGGCTCACTTGCGCGCGTCGTCGCTTCCGGGTGGCGATGCGGCGGCGCGATGGCCAGTGCCGTCCGCGGCGGGATTCCTCCATGGTCTTGAAGGCCTACCCGATCTCGCAGCGCCGCCATTCTCCTTCCCCGAGCGTTACGTCATCGCGGGGCGGCTGGTTGAAAAGTCGTTGCGAACATTCAACACGACCTCCGCGGGGCGCCTCTTCGATACGGTCGCCGCGCTCCTCGGCTTCACTCGCGCGGTCACGTTCGAGGGGCAAGCGGCGGTCTGGCTCGAGCAGCAGGCTCGCCGCGACGGTGGGGCGTCACCGTACCACGTTCCGTTCGTCGGCGGCGAACTGGATTTCAGGCCAGCGCTACTGGCGGTTGTCGAAAATCGACGGAGGGGACGGGACATCGCGGAGATTGCGCGTGCGTTCCATAAAGGGCTCGCGCGAGGGATCGCCGACGCGATCGTGGAGCTCGGTGAAGGGCAGGGAGCCGACACCGCTGTTCTGTCGGGTGGTGTGTTTCAGAACGACCTGCTGCTCGCCGACGTCGCATCGTGTCTCGAGTCAACGCGCATTCAACTCTGGACGAATCGCGACGTACCGCCGAACGACGGCGGCATCAGCCTCGGACAGGCGGCACTATCGTTGGAACACTCGGGCAGCTAATTCCCGCTGTGCTGCAATCCTTCTCCTGGCGCGGCAACGCGCGCCAAGGCACCGATAACTAACGTGACACGACGACAGCGTCTCCGGGCTCTCTTCGTCGGCCATCGGGGTGAGCAGTTGATCCTGGTCGTCTACGTCGCCGCTGCACTGGTGGTCACGATTCAGCGCGGTGTATTCCAGTTTGCGAACGACTTTGCGATTTTCCGCGCGTCGTTCTTGAACCTGATCGCGGGCCGGGACCTGTACGTGCTGCGTCTCGACCAGGCACACGACTACTTCAAGTACTCGCCCTCCTTTGCGCTGCTGTTCGCTCCATTCGCGGCGCTCCCTTTCGCCGTCGGCCTGTTCTTGTGGAACGTAGTCAACGCGCTTGCGCTCTTTTTTGCGCTCAGACTTCTTCTTCCGCGGGACAAGGCCGCCATAGCGCAGGCGTTGGTATTTCTTCCTACCCTTCGCTCCATGCAGTCGTCTCAGAGCAACGCACTGATGGCGGCGCTGATCATCTTCGCGTTCGTGTGCTACGAGCGCGGCTGGTTGTGGCGCGCGGGCATCGCCGTTGGGCTCGGAGCCGTCACCAAGATATTCCCGCTGGCCGCTCTGATCTTCGCACTGCCTCGACGG
>JANMWS010000179.1:0-29230 GCA_031394125.1 Gemmatimonadales bacterium | reverse complement strand
GAATTAGCCTCATATGTTCTTATGTTTTTGACCCCACCCGGCGCCTTATGACCAAACTCGTTGTCGTCCTGCTTGCCTGCACCGCATGTGCATCGGCTCCCGTGACGACGGCTCCGACCCCGACCCCGGTTGTGTCGCTGTCAGGACCACTGCTGACCGGCGCCGCAAAATGGGCGGATTCCGCGGGCCGGCTTATAGACCAGGCGACTTTCGCTGGCAATCTGCAGGGACTCCGGGATGCGAGCCTTCTGCTCGATCGGGCGCTGACTGCATATCCTAACGACGCGCTCCTATTGCAGTATCAAGGGTATGAGCTGTATCGGGAGGCGGGCCTTCTCGGCGGCAGCAGCTCAACCAGAAAGGGGGAGCTTCCGCTCGTCGCAGCCACCGCGAGAATCAAGCTGCTGGAATCCCTCGCGGCTCATCCACTTGCTGAAACGCACGCGCTCCTGGCGATGACCATGGGCCGGATGATCGGGTTGGACCAGATCTATTCTCCAACCCTCGGCCCGCTGATCCCGAAGGAGATGAACGCCGCGATAACCCTAGCCCCTAACAACCCTCGCATCTGGCTTCTTCGCGGCATCCAATCGTTTTACACGTCGCAAGAATACGGAGGCGGCCTTCCGGTAGCGGAGACGCAGCTCAAGAAAGCAATCGAGTTGTTCGCGACAGATAATCCAACGCCACCCGCTCCATTCTGGGGCAAGGCGGAAGCATACGTGTGGCTGGGGCAGGTGCTCCAGAAACAAAACAGGATCGCAGAGGCGCGCGCGGCGTACAACAATGCACTCTCGGTGCAGCCCGACTACCCGTGGGTGACGTACTCGCTCCTGCCATCGATCGAAGGGAGATGACCGTATGAAACAGATCCGACAGTATTTCGCGCTCGCGCTCGTGGTGGCTTTTGCCGCGTGCAGCAAAGACACCACCGCTCCAGCCGATGTGACGAATCCGCCTCCGCCTCCGCCTCCTGTGACGCCGAAGACCGAGTCCGATGTCTTTCTGGCCGGCGCTCGTACCGCGTGGACCTTTGTCGAGAACAATACCCAGGCATCGACTGGCCTCGCCCAGGCGCACAACACTTTCCAGTTCGTGACGACCTGGGACATCGCCAGCCAGATCGCTGCAACCTACTCGGCGCACGAGCTGGGGATCATCGATGATGCCAAATATGACGCGCGCATCAGGAAGATTCTGGCTACTCTGACGACGCTGCCGCTCTTTCAGGGCGCGGCATTCAACAGGTTTTACGATTCGAAGACGGGCCAGATGGTCGACCGGAATTTCAAAGCGTCGACCACAGGGTTTGGGTGGTCCACGACCGACATTGGGCGGTTGCTGACGTGGCTCCGGATTTTGGCGGTCAATCAGCCGCAGTACTCCGCGCAGGCGACCGCGATCAAGAACCGCCTCAACATGTCGCGCCTGATCAGCGGGGGAACGCTTCAGGGCGTGGACGTCGATGCCAACGGGGGCACGGTTTATTACGCCGAGACCGGACTGGGCTACGAGCAATACGCGGCTGGAGGGTTCGCCCTGTGGTCGCAGCGGGCGTGGAATTCCCTGAATCCCACGGCGAACGCACAAGCAACGAGCGTTCTCGGAGTAAATGTGTGGGTCGATTCGCGCGGTAGTGCACGACTGACGAGCGAGCCATACATCATGATGGGACTGGAGACTGGCTGGTGGGCTTCGGCTCTCAGTGACCAGGCCCACGCCGTTCTCGCAGCGCAGCAGGCGCGGAACGACCAGCAGGGCATCATCACGATTGTCACCGAGGATGCGATGCCCGACGCTCCATACTACTTCTATTACTACAGCGTGTACCATAGCGGAAAGACCTTTGTGGTCGAAGGCCCGGGTTACGGGACAGTCGTTTCCAATCCGCGCTGGGTCAGCTCAAAAGCGGCGTTTGCGTGGCGCGCCCTCATCCCGACCGACTACACGCTGAAAGCATTCAACGCGGTGCAGGTCGCGGCCATCCCTGGGGACGGTTGGGGAGCCGGCGTTTACGAGGGCACGCTGAAGCCAACCGGTTATCCGAGCCTCAACACCGCCGGAATGATCCTCGAGGCGGCTCTGTATCAGAAGAACGGGAAGCCTTTCCTGTCCCAGCCGATCAGTTAATTGCGGAGGACCTCTGACGCCCGACCGGGGCGTCAGAGGAGTGAGCGGATCCAGCCTCCATCGACCGCGATGGAGCTGCCGGTGATGTAGCTCGCGCGCTCGGAAGCGAGGAAGGCCGCAAGTGCGGCGAACTCGCGCGGCTCGCCAAGTCTACCCATGGGAATTTCTTTTTCCCATTTGGCGACGATGTCCGTACTGGACCCTCCCGCCTTGCCGCCGGCGGCGCGCGCAAGCTCCTGAACGCGGTCGGTCCGTGTGAAGCCCGGAAGCAGGTTGTTCACGGTAACATTGAACGGCGCGACATCGCTGGCCAGCGTGCGCGCGAATCCAATCACCGCCGCGCGCAGACTGTTCGAGAGCATCAACCCTTCGATTGGCTGCTTCGCGGCAATCGATGTGACGTTCAGGATTCTTCCCCACCGCCGTTCCTTCATGCCGGGCAGCACCGCGCGGGTGAGCTCGACGGCGCTCTTGAGGAGCAAGCCAGTGGCTGCGTCCCACATCTCCGGAGTGAGTTTTTCGAACGGCCCGCTGGGAGGTCCGCCGGAATTGGTGACGAGGATATCGACCCTTCCCAGCTGATCGAAGGCCGCTTTCACGACACGGGCGGCGTCAGCGGTATTCGAGACGTCGGCAGCGACAGCTACGACCTTTACGCCGGTTGTCTGCCGAATCGATTCTGCTGTCTGCTCGAGAGTCTCTTGTCCGCGTGCACACATCACGAGATGCGCGCCTTCCGCTGCGAGCTCTTCGGCCACGGCTCGGCCAAGCCCTTTGCTGCTGGCCGCCACCAGCGCAACCTTGCCGCGAAGACCGAGATCCACTCTAACGCCTCAGATAGTCGTCTGTCTTATCCAGCCAATCCTGGCGCGGAGGACTGAACACATCGACGTCGAGCGTCTCTTCCAGCGCCTCGGCTTGGTGGGGCACATTCGAAGGAATGAGGAGAACCTCACCGGCGCTCACTGTTATCTCCTCCGACCCGTCCTCGCCGAGCGAAAACTTGAGCGCCCCCTCGAGGATGTAGGTGAGCTGCTCGTTCTCGTGCGAATGCTTAGGAACAATGCATCCTTTCTTGAGATACACGTGTGCGAGCATCATGCGGTCGCCGGTGATCAGCCTGCGCTCGAGCATGTCAGTAACGCGCTCCTTTTTCATCGAGTCCCAGCGGTAGAACGTACATTCGTTTTTCGGGGGCATGCGCTTCCATCCTTGTTTTTGCTCAGGGATTGCCGTTGCGATCGAACACAACTCGACCTCCAACGATCGTGTACATGATTCGCGCCTCGCGAATGGTTTCCGGCGGAATCCGAGTGAGATCGCGATCGATGATTACTATATCCGCAACCTTGCCTCGAGTGAGCGAGCCCTTTTCTCCCTCCTCGAACGACGCGTACGCTCCGGCGGTGGTGTAGGCACGCAAGGCATCCTCAACGCCGATCTTCTGCTCGGGCACCCAACCATGCGGGTGTTTGTCGTCGAGGGTGCGTCTGGTGACAGCGGCGTAGATCCCTTCAAGGGGCGTAGGAGGCGCGACGAACCAATCGCTTCCGAATGCCAGCCTCGCCCCCGAATCCCGCAATGACCGGAATGCATATGTGGTCCGGGCTCGCTCGGGACCGATGACTTTCTCCGCCCACCGTCCATCATCAATCGCGTGGTAGGGCTGCATGCTCGGTATCACACCCAGTTGGCCGAAGCGCGGAATGTCGGCTGGTGCGATGTGCTGGGCATGCTCGATCCGGAACCGCCGGTCACGCGGACCGTTCTCCCGCTCGACGCGCTCGAAAATATCGAGCTGAAGCTTGATGGCCCGGTCACCGATTGCATGGACGATGACGTGCAGCTTCGCCTTGTCGGCGTTGGAAGTCCATCGGTAGAGATGTTCAGGTGTGTTGACGAGAAGCCCGCTATCGCCCGGAGCATCGGTGAAGGGCTGCATCATCGCGGCCGTGTGGGAGCCGAGTGACCCATCGACGAACCCCTTCAGCCCACCGATTCGGAGCCAGAGGTCACCATGTCCACGCGCGGTCACGGTATCCCGTAGCTGCCCCCAGGTCGAGAGCGGTACCGCCGCGTAAATCCGGGTTCGTAACTTCCCTGCCTGGTGGGCTCGCTGGAAAACTGCCAAGTCGGACCAGGTGCCCATGTGATCGACCGAAGTGACACCGCGTTCGCTCACATAAGTCATGGCGGCATCCAGCGCACGGTCCAGCATTGCCGGCGACGGATCAGGCAGTGCCACATCGATCAGATCCTGCGCGTTGTCCTTGAATATTCCGGACGGATGACCCAACCGGTCGCGCACTATGGTTCCCCCAACGACGTCGCCGCCGGTTGCGGGAATCTTTGCCGCACGCATTGCCGCACCGTTGGCGAGCGCCATGTGGCCATCGAGCCGGTTGATCCATACCGGATTTGTCGGGGTGACGGAATCGATCCACGAGCTTTGTGGCAGCTCGCCGCCCCAGCTCTGATGATCCCAGTCGCCACCAGTGATCCAGATCCCGGGCTGCACGGTGGCGGCGAAGGCTTTGATGCGCGAAATGAATTCGGCCGGCGTACGCGCGTCCCGCAACTGGACGGAAGCCAACCTCATGCCGCCGCTGAGAAAATGCACGTGGGAGTCAATGAATCCCGGAGCTACCATCCCGCCGCGCGCGTCAATGATGCGTGTGGCGGGACTGGCCAGGGCCCGGATCTCCACGTTCGACCCAACGGCTGTGAGGCGTTCACGGCTAATGGCTACGGCTTCGGCCCACGGTTGTGAGGGCTCGCCGGTCCAGACGATTCCGTTGACGATCGCGATCGTAACCGGCTCTTCCTTGGATGTCATGGTAGTCGCGCAGCCGTGAAGAATTCCGAGGGTTAGGAAAGAGAAGAAGAAGGCCTTCCACGGACCGAGAATGGTGTTACCGCTGAGCTTCATAATCCGTCTCTAAGGAGCAGGCACCACGCCCCATTTGACTGGAGCCTGAAGCAAGTCAGGCCGCGCAGAACGCGCTGTTCGCGTTGTGCCGATTCCCCATTCAAAAAGAGATTGAGTGGCTGGAAAAAAACTGCTAATTGGTGCAGCTCTCGTCGTGCTGGCGGCGTGCTCCGATTCCATCTCACCGGACGCCTCGATGCTGGATGCGAGGTCAAAAAAGGGCGGCACTCCGGCGCCTTTCCCTGATCCAATGCCTCCGGCGCCACCACTTCCTGTGGGCGCCAACCCGATCTCGAGCGCAACGTTCTGGGTGGACCCGAATTCGAGCGCAAAGCTCCAGGCTGACGCATGGCTCGTGGACCGTCCCGCCGATGCGGCGCAGCTAGGTAAGATCGGCCGCAACTCACAGGCTCAGTGGATGGACGGGAAGATCGCAGACGTGTTCACCGCTGTGAACAATGTCGTAACTGGCGCAGCGGCGGTAGGCGCGGCACCGGTGATCGTCGCGTACAACATTCCGCAGCGCGATTGCGGCGGGCTCTCCGCGGGCGGCACGACGATCAACGACTACAAGGGTTGGATCGCCGCTTTCGCCAACGGACTTGCCGGACGCAAGGCGGTGGTTATCCTCGAGCCTGATGCGCTGACGCAGATGGACTGTCTATCCGCGGCGGACCAGACAATGCGCATCAACCTCATTCAATACGCCCTCGCCGTTCTCAAGGCGCAGGCAAACGTTACGGTTTACCTCGACGGCGGTAACTCCTCGTGGAAATCGGCCAGGGACCAGGCGAGCCGGCTGATACGCGCGAATATCGCCGGCGCCGATGGGTTCGCCCTGAACGTGTCCAATTTCCAGTTCACGTCGAACAGCATTGCCTACGGCAAGGCTGTTTCCGACTTGATCGGAGGAAAGCATTTCGTCATCGACACCAGCCGGAACGGACTGGGACCGTCTCCGGACAGCCAGTGGTGCAACCCAGCTGGCCGAGCCCTCGGCAGTCCCAATACGACCTTGACCGACGATTCCCGCGCCGACGCCTACCTATGGATCAAACCACCGGGCCAATCGGACGGTTCCTGCAACGGAGCGCCCACGGCAGGTCTCTGGTGGGCCGATTACGCGCTCGGACTCGCGGAGCGGAGCGCTCTGTAGGCGTCAGTTCAACGGAGTAACGAGGAAGGGATGTCCGCGAAGATTGTAGACCGCCGCCTCCAGGATCAGCGCCGCGGTATTCAGGCTTGCATCTCCCGTAGGGCGTAGACTGCCTTCGTACACGCCAGCTCCCCAGCCACGTCCCGGGAGGCCGGAAACCTGAACGGCCTGCAACACCGCGAGTGTGTAGGATGAGGGGAGGAGGGCATGCCAGGCGAACGCGGCTTTCGAGCTTATCCAGCGTGGACTCTCCACGAATGGTCCCCCGATCGGACCGTCGACGACAAACGAACGGCCCTGGCGGTACACGTCGTAGTAATAGAAGTAATACGGCGGATCGGGCAGCGCATCCTCGCTCACCATGGTGAGTATCCCTGTCGATTTGTACCGCGCTTCCTGCGCCGCCAGAATGCGCCACGCCTGCTGCCGCAGCTCCGGTGAGTACCATCCGGTCTCCATTCCCATCATTATGTACGGCTCACTCGTGATTCTCTCATCCCCGCGCTTGTCGGCGACGATTGAAACTCCCAGCACGCTTGCCGGCACCGCGTTCAGCCGCGCATCGAGCGCATTCTCGGCGCGATACCCCCACAGGGCCAGGCCGGCGGCGGTGTACTGTTCGTAGCCGATTCGGCCCTCTTGATACGGGTGCAGCGCGCCAGTCGTTGGGCTTAGATCCTCGCTCCGAAGGTATCCGTCCTTGATTAGTCGCGACATGTCCAGCCGCTTGACGATGCTCGTTGCCTGGGTCGCGAACTGCGGCTGATTGACGGCGAGAATCCGCAGCCACGTAAGCAGGCGCCCGATATCGGTGACCGACCAGCCGTACCCGCGCGATGAGATACGCTGTTTGCGATCGATCATCTTGCCAGTTTTTGAATCGTAGGATCTGTTGAACGCAGCGTTCTCGAACAAATCCGCCGACGCCAGGGTGCTGAGAGTGCGCTGGATTCGTTGATTGTAGATCGCGTCGCTGATGAAACCGAGCTCGTGCGCTGAATGGGTCGCTGCCAATCCGCTGGCAACGTCCCAAAGCGTCACGTACTGATAGGTATCGTGCGCGCGAGAGAGACCTGTAGCCGGTATGTAGTTCCGGTCCGCGAAGGCCCAGGCGATACGGGCGGCGTTGAGAAAGAGTTGCCTCTCATCCACCATGCTGCCCCCGTCTGGACTCGTCAACACCGTCCCATCGGGAGGTGGCGCGGGGCGGGTGGGGGTCGGTTTTGGTCGAGGTTTTTTCTTGGTCCGGCTCTGAGCCTCGACGTTCGTGACGGAAACCGCCAGAATCGCGAGTATTGCCAGGCAAAGACGCTTGTTCAATCGCATTAGGTTAAGGCTGAATGAGGATTCGAATCCCGCGATTTTATGCACGAACTCTGCCGCCTGCCTAGGTCCTTGCGGGACTTGGGTTTCCGGGGCAAGATGTTGGGATCCCCTACAAACGCAACGCGGCGCTTTGGCCCGGCAGGGGTACGAATCTGGCATAGCAAACTCAGACTCATGGGCAGCAGGGCTCCGCTCCGGATGACGAGAATAATTCTCGGGCGCGATCCAGCATCAGTGAGTGGAAAGACCTACAACTGAGAGAGAAAAATGAGACTTAACAGACATCGGCATGTAGTTCTCGCGGTAGCAGCGATCGCGGGGCTGACGGTGATCGGACGCCCTGCGGCCGCACAGCTGCACCCATCCTTTTACGGATCGGCGGAAGCTGATACACGGAACACGCAGTTCTACCTCCTCGGCATGTATGTGGGGATGGGTGGACTTGGCTGGTCGCCGTTCTTCAATGTGAACGGCTACGTTCTCGAGTACCCCGTTAACCGCGTGAAGCGGAGTTTGAGCGCGATTTCGCCCTCGGTCGGACTGGCATACGCCGGCCGGACTGGTGGCGTGTCGTTCGGCGTCGGGTATGCATTTGTTCACAACCCAGTCGTTACGGCGCCCGGAGCTGAAGGCGGTAGCAGCAATGGCGTGACCGCAAGCTTTGGCGCGTACAACAACGGATCGGGCAACCGTCCGCTGCACACCCAACTGCTTTCAAACTATAACTTCGGCAGTCGGTACCTCTGGGCTCGCGGCCGCGCGTCGGTCCCATTCGGATACTCGGTGGAGCATCCGGCCCGGATCGGTCTCGAGGTCGTCGGCCAGGGCGGTGGCAAGAACGGGATCACGAGCAACGCGTTCCAGATCGGCCCAACGCTCGAATACGCGTGGACTCCGAACTTCCGCACGACCGGCGTCATCGGTTACAAGAATGTCGGTGGAAGCTTCTTCGGGGCCTCATCGCCCCGTGAGTCGGCGGCCTACTTCAAGCTCGAGTTCTCATTCTCTCCGTGATTCACGGGGTGACCTGAAAACCAAAAGACCCCCGGAAAGTTTCCGGGGGTCTTTTTCATTGTGGCGCGGGCCGTCGAACTAGAAGAGTCTCGAGGTGGGCTTTGACCTGAGGCCACTCTTCATCAAGAATGCTGTAGAAAACCGTGTCCCTGTAGCGGCCGGTCCACATCAGCGTGTGCTTGCGGAGAATTCCCTCCTCTTTCGCGCCGATCCGCATCATTGCGTTCCGCGAGGTAAGGTTGAACACGTCGGTCTTGAGCTCGACTCGCACGCATCCCAGGCGCTCGAATGCGTGCTTTAGCATGAGATACTTCGCTTCGGTGTTGGTCGCGGTACGCCGCCACGCTTTCGCCACCCAGGTCCAGCCGATCTCTATCCGACGGTTGATGGGATCGTAATTGCCGAAGCGGGTGCTCCCGACGATTTGGTCGGACGAACGCTCGATGGTGACGAATGGAAGGCTGCTGCCTTCGGTCTGGAGTCGCAGAGCAGCCTCCATGTAGCCCCGCATCTCTTCGGACGTGCGAACATTGGCAACCGTAAGCCGCCAGATATCCGGGTCGAGTCCGATTGCAGTAAGTCCGGCGTGGTGCGCCATCGTCATCGGCTCGAGACGAACGAAGGCGCGCTCGAGTGTTACGGGCTCGAGCGCGGACGGCGGGGGCGATACCACTCAGCTTGCCGGGTGCGCTCGCGGCGTAAGCGGCACGAGCGGATGCTTGAGATGAAACCCCGTCGCATCCTGATACGCGCGCGCAACCGCAAGCAGCTTGGCTTCCTCGAACAGTCCCCCGAGGAAGGTGAGGGATACCGGCGTACCATCATCCCTGAAGCCGTTGGGCAGGATTACCGCGGGGTGGCCTGTGAGGTTTGTCGCCACGAGCTGGGAGAGATTGGCTGCGCCGGTCGGGGTGACAATTACATCGACCGTATTCATCAGATCGTCCCACTTCTGAATCGCGATGGAGCGAAGCCGGTTCGCGTTCACGTAATCGACCGCCGGAATGAAGCGCGAAGTTCTGAACGAGTTTGGCCAGTCGAATTTCCCCTGCTGCACGAGAAGCTTGTCCCGATCGGACCGGGTGAGCTCATCGAACGAGGCGGCCGCTTCGGCGCTGAGGATTATCCGCATCGCGTCGTAAGGCAGGTCGGGCAAATCGACTGGGATCAGATTGATACCGAGTCTTTGAAAGACATCCAGCGCGGCGTCGTCGAATTGTCTGGTGCCATGCAGCGTTTTCTTCGGATCGTTCGGATCCGTGAGAGGAAGATCGAATGCCGACTTGACGTAGCCCACCCGCAGCTTTTTGGGCGACAGATGCGCGTTCCAGTGATAGGTCGCGGGAATGACGCTATTGTCCTTTCCGTCTGGGCCATGGATGGCGTCGAGCACAATTGCGCAATCCTCGACACTCCGACAAATCGGGCCGAGCTTGTCCATGGTCCACGAAAGAGCCATCGCGCCGGTGCGAGGAACCCGCCCGAACGTCGGACGCAATCCCGTTGCACCGCACCGCGTCGACGGAGAAGAGATCGACCCCAATGTCTCGCTGCCGATCGCGAATCCAACCAGCCCCGCCGCGGTCGCCGACGCTGGTCCCGCGGACGATCCACTCGAGCCCTGGTCGATCTTCCACGGATTCTTTGTCGTCGCGCCGAACCAGATGTCCCCCTGAGCCAGCTCGCCGAGCGTGAGCTTCGCGACGAGGACGGCGCCCGCGGCATCGAGACGCTGCACGACCGTGGCATCGGCATCGATCACCTGATCCTTGTACGGGCCGGCGCCCCAGGTCGTTTTGTAGCCGCGCACCGCGAGGAGATCCTTCGCGCCCCACGGAATCCCGTGCAGCGGTCCGCGATATTTTCCTCGCCTTATCTCCGCATCGGCCGCGTGGGCCTGCTCGAATGCACGGTCTTCCGTCAGCGTGATGACACAGCGCAGCACCGGGTCGTATCGCTTGAGTCGCGCGAGATACATCTGCGTGAGCTCGAGCGGTGTCACGCGCCGCCGCCGGACCAGCTCCGAGAGCTCAGTCACGGGGAGAAATGCAAGATCCTCAGGATCCTTGGTGAGCGGCCGGAGGTGGACCCGGCTCCGTATCATTGGTCGTGGCTTGTCGACCAGCACTTTCTTTCCGGGCGGCAGCGGATTGAAAACAATCGCAGGGCTGACGGAGTTCGGAAGCGAAACCTTGTGCAGCGCCTCGATTCGTTGTTCCTGCTGCCTCAGCCCGTCGAGCATCAGCTCCCGCTCGGCGGGATCGAACGTCACGCCCGCGACTTCTTCCGCGCTGGCGATCGTCTCGACGGTTATGTCCGCGCCCGCCGCGAGCTTCGCCCACAACACACCTGGAAAAAGCGTCGAGGACAGTCCAGCTCCAGCGAAGTAGCCCATGAAGGAACGGCGGTCGAACGTCGTCGGCATCGGTAGCTCCTTTCTTGGGACAGAATGTAGCAACTGCAACTGAACGGGTGCGAGCAGCTTTGAGCTAAACCTGCGATTTGCTGAAGGCCGACTTTCCGTCGAACTCCTGGAGCTTCTCGATGTGCATCCAGCGGTGCTGACTGCCAATGGCAGCCACCAGGGTGAGAATGTCGGCGTCGGCGAGATCGGAAGCGGAATTCCGGGG
Organism: Gemmatimonadales bacterium; assembly: GCA_031394125.1. Classification (GTDB taxonomy): domain Bacteria; phylum Gemmatimonadota; class Gemmatimonadetes; order Gemmatimonadales; family Gemmatimonadaceae; genus UBA4720. The sequence goes on along the minus strand of JANMWS010000179.1, from coordinate 18,045 downwards.
CACGAACCGGCATCGAAAGTGGTCGACGAGTGAGACTCGTCGTTCGCTGGACGGATAAACCATCGCTCCGCGATTCGTGATCATCTCCAGACGCAACGGGGACGACTTGGCCAGCCCTTCGAGGCTGGTCGCCAGCGCTTTTGGCTCTAGCTCGGACTCCACATAGACATCCACCCCCATGAGGCGACGACTCTTCGCACGTATCACATTCACTCCGAGATGCGCTGCGGGAAGCTCCACTTTCTTGTAGTCGCGCGGAGGACTGACCTTCGAGCGCTTGCCCAGGTTGGAGATCACCGCGCTGCTGAACTCGGTGGTAGAGGCAGGATTCCGAACTCCGATCATGTCGCTGGTCCGGATTCCGCTTTCCAGCGTTACCAGCACCGCCTGCTCGACATCGTTCGCCGCTTTGCCTTCGCCGATATGGCGCAGCATCATCGCCGCGCTCAGGATCAGCGCTGTGGGATTTGCCTTGTTCTTCCCCGCGATGTCGGGCGCCGAGCCGTGCACGGCTTCGAAAATCGAGACGTCGTTGCCGATATTTGCCGACGGAGCGAAGCCGAGCCCGCCGGTCAGGCCCGACGTCAGATCACTGAGGATGTCGCCGTTCATATTGGTGGTGACGATGACATCGAACTGCTCAGGCCGCATCGCGAGCTGGTGCGCGCAGTTGTCGATGAGGATGTGCTTCGACTCGATCGACGGGTATTGTGGGGCGAACTCCTCGAAGGTGTGTTGAAGCATGCCTTCCGTCAGCTTCATGATGTTCGACTTCGTGGCGCAGTGAACCGCCTTCCTCTCCTCGGCGATCGCGAACGCAAAAGCGAGCTTGACGATCTTTTCGCAGCCCTCGCGCGAAATCAGCTTGAGGCCCTCCGCTACCCCAGGGGTCTGCATGTACTCGATTCCGGCGTAGAGATCCTCGATGTTCTCGCGAACGATTACGATATCGAGATTCCGGCCGGTGAACGCAGTGTGGACCCCCGGCAGCTCGCGAACGGGACGTATGTTGCCGTAGGTCTCGAACACGGTGCGGAGTGTGACGTTCGCGCTCCTGTTCCCGAAGCCGATCGGCGTTTCGAGCGGACCTTTGAGCACGACGCGGGTGCCCTCAATCGATCTGATTGTCTCCTTCGGGATTCCGGTGACAATGCCCTTCTGAAACGCGCGGGCGCCGGCTTCGCACTTCTCGAATTCGACTGGGACACCCGTTGCCTGAACGATCGCCAACGCGGCGTCGACCACTTCGGGACCAATCCCATCACCCGGAAGAACCGTTATCTTTCGTTTTGAAGCTGTCATCAGAGGAAGTTAGTCCCTCTGTGATGTCGTTTCTACCGCGCGCGTAGCTCAGTTGGATAGAGCGTCGGCCTCCGGAGCCGAAGGTCGTGGGTTCGAGTCCCGCCGCGCGCACTACGCAGTCTTGAGGGCCTGCCCTACCTGAGTTAGCGACTGCCGCGCATCCCCGAACAACATTCGCGTGTTGTCGTTATAAAAGAGCGCGTTGTCGATTCCGGCGAAACCGTGGCCCATGCTGCGTTTCAGCACTATGACGTTGCGCGCACGATCTACATCCAGAATCGGCATTCCGTAGATCGGACTCGACGGATCGTCGCGCGCGGCTGGATTCACCACATCATTCGCTCCGACGACTAGCACGACGTCGGTCTGCGGAAACTCTCCGTTGACCTGATCCATCTCCAGCAGCTGATCGTAGGGGACGTTCGCCTCGGCGAGAAGAACGTTCATGTGGCCCGGCATCCGCCCGGCCACGGGATGGATCGCATACTTCACATCTACGCCGCGCTTCTCCAGATCGGTAGCGAGCTCTCGCACCGTGTGCTGTGCCTCCGCGACGGCCAATCCGTAGCCGGGAACGATCACGACGCTCCGCGCATATGCGAGCGCGATCGCAGTGTCCTCGGGCGTCGTCTGGCGCACCGTCCGCCCGACGGTGGTGGACGCTGCGGCAGAGTCAGCGCTGGGGGCGCCGAATGCTCCGAACAAGACGTTGCCGACCGACCGATTCATCGCTCTACTCATGAGCAGGGTCAGCAGGGTACCAGATGCCCCGACCAGTACTCCGGCAACAACCAGCATCTGATTGTGCAGCACAAACCCGGTAAGCGCGGCGGCGAGTCCAGTCAGCGAGTTGAGAATCGAGATCACCACTGGCATGTCGCCGCCACCGATAGGCAGAACGAACATGGCGCCCAGCACGAGGGCCGCCGCGAAGAGCGCCCACAGCGCGTTCGATCCGGCGCCGGCGACGACAAAAACTCCGAGAGCTAGGGCCGACAGCAGAATGAGGACGTTGATCACGCGCTGCAGAGGAAACTGCAGCGGCCTGCCGGGCAGGATCTCTTGAAGCTTGCCGAAAGCGATGATGCTGCCAGTAAAGGAAATCGCCCCGATGATGGTGCCGAGAACGATCGAAGTGGATTCACCAATCCCGATCGCTTCACCGGCGCGCGTAAGCCGGAGAAACTCGGCGGCCGAGACCAGTGCGGCGGTGGCTCCCCCCATGCCGTTGAACAGCGCAACCATCTGCGGCATCGCTGTCATCTGCACCGTTCTGGCGAAATAGACTCCCATCACGCCGCCAATCAGAGTGCCGAGCGCTATCGTCCAGTACGAAACGATCTGATGATCGATGAGCGTAGCGATGAGTGCGAGCGCCATTCCTACGGCGGCGAGGCGATTTCCCGAGCGTGCCGTCGAGGGCGACGTCATCCGCTTGAGACCGAAGATGAAGAGAACCGCCGCGACGATGTAGCTCACCGCTATCACCGAGGCGCGGAGATCAAGCATCCTTTTTCTCCGCCTGTCCCGTCTCGCGCTTCTTGAACATCTCCAGCATTCGGTCGGTGACCACGAATCCGCCGAACACGTTCGCCGCCCCGAACACGACGGCGATGAAACCGAGTGCGTGAAGCAGTGGGGTATCTGCGGACCCGGCGACGAGCATCGCCCCGAGCACCACAATCCCGTGAATCGCGTTGGTGCCCGACATGAGCGGCGTGTGCAGCACCGACGGAACCCTGCTTATGACTTCGAATCCGACGAACATCGCCATGATGAAGACATAGATGCCGAGTATCAGCTCCTGACTCACTTTGCGGGCTCCACGATGGAAGGGGTTGTACTGGACATGCCGAGGCGCTGCCGCGTGGGGGCATGGCGGATTTCGCCGCCAGCGGTGACGACGACGGCAGCGATGATGTCGTCAGCGAAGTTGAGATTCAGCTCGCCTTTGGGCGCGAGCAGGGCCACCAACGCCGCGACATTTTTGGCGTACATCTGGCTTGCGTGATATGCGAGCTCGCTCGATATGTGGAGGGGAGCGATGATCGTCACATCGTGCTGCACCGTGGTCTCGCCCGGCACGCTGAGCTCGCAGTTGCCGCCCTGCTCACCGGCGAGATCCACGATCACCGATCCGGGTCGCATTGCCTTCACCGTTTCCGCATCGATCAGCAGTGGCGCCGGCTTGCCGGGAATGAGCGCGGTGGTGATGATGACATCAGCCTCGAGAGCGCGCTTGTGAATCAGCTCCCTCTCGCGCTGGATGTGCTCCTTGCTCAGCTCTTTCGCGTAGCCGCCCGCATCCTGCGCCTGTTCCGCGTGCACATCGAGCTCGACGAAAGTCGCGCCGAGACTCTGTACCTGCTCCTTCACGACCGGTCTCGTGTCGAACGCCTCTACGACAGCGCCGATGCGCCGGGCGGTCGCGATAGCCTGCAGTCCGGCGACTCCGGCCCCGATGACGAGCACCCGCGCGGGGCGAACTGTCCCGGCCGCGGTCATGAGCATCGGAAAGAATTTCTGCAGAGCGTTGGCCGCGAGAAGTACAGCTTTGTAACCGGCGACGGTGCTCTGCGATGATAGGGCGTCCATCATCTGCGCGCGCGTGGTGCGCGGTACCAGCTCCATGCTGCAAGCGATGATCTTTCGCTCGGCGAGCTGTTGAAACAGGGCGGGGTCGCCTGACGGCTGAAGCAGGCCGATCAGGATGGTCTCTTCCTTCAAGAGATTGAGCTCCGCTTCTCCGCCGGCCTCCTCCCTACCCGGCCGCTGCACTTTGAGAATCATCTGGGCGGACGAGTATATCTCGGCGGGCACGTCGGCCAAGTCACAGCCAGCCGCCCGGTATGCTTCATCGGTGAAGCCGGCTCTTTGGCCGGCGCCCCGCTCGACGATGACGCGATGGCCGGCTCGCGTCAGTTGCGCGACGACGTCGGGTACGAGGGCGACGCGACGCTCGCCGCGCGCGATCTCGCGTGGAACTCCTATCAGCATTCTGTCGGGTTTCGTGGCGTCATCAATGCGCCATAAGATAAGCAGTCCTTAGGGCGCGCGTTTATATTCACGCTCAATGCCCCGCCACCTTCATTGGAGAGAACTGACCGGGGGAATCATCGCGACGGCGCTGATCGTTGGCCTCATCGTTGTCATTTTCCTGTTCGCCCGCGTCGGAGCGCTGCACGGCAAGAAAGTAACGCTCTACGTCCTCACTGACGACGCCACCGGAGTGCTATCCGGAACTGAGGTCTGGCTAGGCGGAAAGAAGGAGGGGCTGGTGAAGTCTGTGGGCTTTCGTCCTCCCTCGCGGGATACCCTGGAGCGCCTCGTCATCAGGACCGAGGTCCTGCAGGAAGGACTGCCCAACGTACGGCGTGACTCGCACGCCAGCATCCGCCCGGGTGACAGCATGATCGGCGCGATTGTCGTGTACATCTCGCCCGGCACCGCGGCATCTCCACAGCTCCATGACGGCGACACCGTTCACGTGCAGCACCACTCAAGAATAGCCAACCTGACGAAAGATGTCGGGCAGATAGGACCAGCGTTCTCCGAGCTGATGGCCCAGGTGCAGGAGCTCAACACGAAGACCAGCGGACCGGTGGGGACTTTTGGGAATATTCGCGCGCACGGCATCCCGCGCCTGCCGGATGTGAGCGCACGGATGTCGCGCATCGCTCGGAAAGCGACGAGTGGCAATGGTACGCTCGCGCTGGCCGCCCGCACCGACCTCACAGGGCGGGCGTCCCGCGCGATGGCCGCCGCCGATTCCATTCGGGCTTTGATGTCGTCGAACAAGGGAAGCATCGGCCGCTTCCGGCGTGACAGCACGCTCGTGACCAAAGCGAGCAAAGTTCTGGCTGAGGTGGACACTCTGCGCTCGCTTCTATCCAACCCGATGGGATCAATCGCCGCCGCGCATCCGGACAGCGCTCTCACGCGCCAGCTTGCCAGCACTCGCTTTCTGCTCGATTCGCTCCTCAACGATGCCAGGAAGCACAAAGGCCGCTACATCAACTTCTGACTTGACCCCGTTTTTGAGCGCCATTACCTTCGGATAAATCGGGCGCAGCGACGCTCCCCTCCTCTATTCATCTCCTCCGCACCAATCTCCGCACCTCCTGAGCTCGAGCGAGCTCAGCCCGCTTGCAAGTCCCTTCATCTCCCTTCCATCCATAGCGTGGATATCGCCGAGTTAAAGCGAAAGTCCGTGACCGAGCTCCAGGAGATGGCCACCGGCCTCAAGATCGATGGCTCGTCGGGTCTCCGAAAGCAGGACCTCATTTTCCAGATCGAGCAGAATCTCCTCGACACGGACGTCGTTCTTCACGGCGATGGCGTGCTGGAGATTCTCCCCGAGGGCTACGGCTTTCTGCGAAGTCAGGACTGGAGCTACCTCCCGGGTCCGGACGACATATACGTCTCGCCGTCGCAGATAAAGCGCTTTGGACTGAGAACTGGCGACGAGGTCCGCGGACAAGTGCGTCCGCCGAAGCCATGGGAGCGCTACCTGGCGCTTCTCAAGGTGGAGAGCGTCAACGGAGACGACCCGGAGAAGGCAAAGGATCGCGTTCCGTTCGACAATCTGCGGCCGCGCTACCCCGATGAGCGGCTCCGGCTGGAGACGGCCGATGGCGATCTCAGCATGCGCGTCGTCGACATCATGGCGCCGATCGGAAAAGGCCAGCGCGGAATCATCGTTTCGCCTCCTCGGGCTGGTAAGACGATCCTGATGCACAAGATCGCGAACGCGATCGCGGAGAATCATCCGGAGGTCACGATCATCGTGCTGCTCATCGACGAGCGCCCGGAGGAAGTGACGGAGATGATTGCGAGCATGATCCGGGCGGAGGTGATCAGCTCCACGTTCGATGAAGGAGCCGCGCGCCACGTGCAGGTCGCAGACATGGTTCTGGAAAAGGCGAAGCGACTCGTGGAGAGCGGAAAGGACGTCGTGATCCTGCTAGATTCGCTGACGCGATTCGGTCGGGCGCACAACACCGTTGCACCGCAGTCGGGAAAGATTCTTTCGGGTGGAGTCGACGCGAGCGCGCTGCACAAGCCGAAGCGCTTCTTCGGCTCCGCGCGGAATATCGAGGAAGGCGGGTCGCTTACCATCATCGCCACTGCGCTCACCGAGACCGGATCGCGCATGGACGACGTGATCTTCGAGGAGTTCAAGGGCACCGGCAACATGGAGCTGGTTCTCGACCGGAAGATCGCCGACCGCCGCATATATCCGGCGATCGACATCTTTCGCTCGGGCACGCGCAAAGAGGAGCTCCTGCTCAGTCAAGCCGAGATCAACCGCGTGATGCTGCTGAGACAGTTTCTCGCCGATATGCCCGAAGCCGAAGCGATCGAGTTCCTGCTCAGGCAGATGGCGAAGTCAAAGAACAACAAAGAATTCTTCACTCAAATGGCGCAGGGATAGGGTAGCGTGAAGGCGGCGCTGGCTCGCTTTCTCGCGGTGGACTACGGCCGGAAGCGCATCGGCCTCGCGATCAGCGATCCCCTTGGGATGATTGCGTCGCCGGCGGGGTTCATCACGCGTCGCGAGGGCAAACGCCCGCCGATCACGAAGATCCTCGCGCGCGCCGCGGAGCTGGAAGCCGTGGGCTTCGTTCTGGGCCTTCCGCTCGACGGAGAGGGCAACGAGACCGATTGGACTGCCGAAGTGAGGGCCCTGGGGGCAGAAATCTCGAAACGTAGTGGCATGCCCGTTCGTTTTTATGATGAACGATTCACCACGGCGGCAGCATTGCGTACAGTACGAGAGATGGGAGAATCCACACGCGGCCGGAAAGGCGACGTTGACTCGCTCGCCGCGACGATTCTTCTGCAGAACGCCCTCAATGTTCCGGACTGAGCTCCGCGCGGCACTCGCCGCGGGGTGCATCGTGCTGGCCGCGTGCGGACAGGAACCCTACGGCGCATCCACGCGCGTGATCATCCCCAGGGGTTCGACCTTCGCCGAAGCAGCGGATTCACTGTCGAAGGCCAACCTGGTCGGGTGGCGGAAGATGTTCCGGGTCTACGCGCGCGTGACGGGTGGGGATCGCAACATCAAGCCGGGCACGTATCTCCTCAGACACGGAACGCCGTGGAAGGACATCATCGGCGCACTCCATGGTGGGCACGGGCTCGTCAACACGATCACGATTCCCGAAGGCTACACCATCTCGCAGATCATGCCGCTTCTCGCGAAAACGCTCAAGGTTCCGGTGGAATCAGTGCAGGCCGCAGTGCGCGATACGTCGCTGCTGGCGAGGCTCGACATCCCGAGTCCGACGCTCGAGGGTTACCTCTTTCCCGATACCTATGCGTTTCCGCTGGGCACGACGGCGAGCCAGGCCGTGCACGAGATGGTTTACGATTTCGAGCGCCGCTGGAAGCCTGATTGGGATGCGAAAGCGTCGGCCCTCAAAATCAATCGCAACGACCTGGTGACAATGGCTTCAATCGTCGAAAAAGAAGCACGGGTGCCGGAAGAGCGGCCCGTCATAGCTGCTGTCTACTACAACCGGCTCCGGAAGGGGATGCTGCTTCAGGCGGACCCGACGGTGCAGTACGCGCTCGGCCACCACGTGGGACGGGTGCTGTACAAGGATCTGGCCGTGAAGTCGCCCTACAATACCTACGTAAATAAGGGACTCCCTCCCGGTCCCGTCGCAGCGCCCGGAGTCGCGAGTCTCGCGGCCGCGGCCAATCCGGCCAACGTTCCCTATCTCTATTTCGTCGCCAGCCCCGATGGTCATCACGAATTCCGGATGACGCTGCAGGAACATACTAGCGCAATCAGGGAAGTCCGCGGATCCATGCCGGCAAAGACAACGAGGAAAAAACGCGCGACAACCACCAAAAAGAAGCCAACGCCAAAGCGTACGGTTCGCTCGACACACTTGACTCGATAACAGATGCTCGATCCAAGGATCCTGCGTCTCGTCGCCATCACCGATGATGCGGAGGATCGCCGCGGGACCCTCGTTGACCGCGTGGCGGCGGCTGTGCGTGGTGGTGCAACGAGCGTTCAGGTGCGGCTAAAGACAGCGCCGCCACGCGAAGTCGTCGAGATTACGCGAGCCATAATCATGAGTACATCGGTTCCGGTGATAGTCAACGACCGAGCCGATATTGCTCTGGCCGCGGGCGCGGCCGGAGTTCACGTGGGCGAAGCGGATCTGCCCGTCGCCGCCATTCGAAGATTCGCACCCGCCAATTTCATCATCGGCGCATCACTCGGCAGCGATTCGGAGCTGGCGAACGCGAAGGGCGCTGATTACGTCGGGATCGGCCCCGTGTTCGGGTCGGACTCCAAAACCAACGCGGGCGGCGCGATTGGTGTCGATGGCTTCGAGCGACTCGCGGGGATGGTGGAAGTGCCAGCCGTCGCGGTCGGGGGAATAACCGCCGACCGCGCTCTTCAGATTACGGTGCACGGCGCGGTGGGAGTCGCGGTAATCAACGCGATATTCAGGGCTGACGACCCCGAGCGCGCGGCCCGCGAGATTGCGGACGCCATCGGAAAGTGACGTCCGGCGCTGGCTGAGCTCCACCGCGCCTCCGATTGTCACTGTTCTTGTGAGGCTTGTTCGCTTCCCGCATCACTTCTTCGATTTTGGCGCGTACCGGCGGGCTTAGGAATACGTCAGCCAGCTCAGGATCGAATTGGGTTCCGCGCCCCTCCTCGATCGCTCGTATCGCTTCGCTGAAGCTCCGAGCATGGCTGTAACGCCGCCGGTGAGTGATCGCGTCGAAGGTGTCGGCGATGGCCACGACTCGCGACACGAGCGGAATTCTTCTTCCCTTCAGTCCTTTCGGATATCCCTTGCCGTCCCATCGTTCGTGGTGGGCGGCCACTCCCTTGGGGAGGTCAGGAAAGAATCCCTTCAGTGGAGCCAGGACTTCCGCGCCGCGCCAAGGGTGCGTCATCACGGCTCGACGCTCCTCCGGAGTGAGCTTCGTTTCCTCGTGGAAGATATCGGTCAGAGCTCCGTGGAGCTTACCGATGTCGTGGAAGAGTGCGACACGCTCGATGCTGCGTAGAGTGCGCTCGTCGAGACCTGCTGCTTCGCCAAGTGTCAGGGCGGCGGCGGCGACTCGGCGTACGTGGGAGCCAGTGACGGCGTCGTTGGCATCGATGGCGTTGAGCAGAGTCTCCAGGGTAGCCGCGCTGAGCCGCTCGGCCTTGGTCCGCATGCTATGCTCGCGGAATAGCAGCCCCCCCGCCGCCGCGGCGCCGATCGTGAGTGGGACGAAATCTTTCATGCGAGGGTAATTCGCAAGAAGCATACGCTAGTATCTGAGTCGGGCGCGAATTCTGAGTGGGATGCTACTATCCGAGTTGGGTGTCGGCTCGCGATGGCTGCCGCGGTTACATTCACGCATGACAGTGGCACGGGTGAACCTGAAGGGCGCGCGGCGGTGGCTTGACGGGCATCCGTGGATCTACCGTACCGATGTGATCGAGCGCCCGCTCATGGATGCCGGGGCCGTGCTCGTCCACGACAATCGCGGCAGGCCCCTCGGATGGGCGCTGTGGAGCCCCCTGTCGGAAATCTCGCTACGGCTGCTGGACCGCGACCCGAACGCAGTCATAGACCAGGCGTGGTGGGACGAGCGAATCGCCTCGGCGATTGCGCGTCGCGTTCCACTCGAAGATCACACCAACGCCTTTCGGCTGATTCACGGCGAGGCCGATGGATGCCCTTCTCTCGTGTGCGACCGGTATGACGAGTGGCTCGTGGTGCAGTTCATGAGCGCCGGACTGGAATCTTTCAGAGAAGAAATTCTCTCTTCGCTGCGGTCGCTCGTCGAGCCGGCCGGCATTCTCGCGCGGAACGACGTTCCACTGAGAGAAAAAGAAGGCCTACTGCGGGAGACCGTCGTGTTGCACGGGGAAGTTCCGCGCGAGGTAGAAGTGCACGAGTACGGCGTAAAATTCCTGGCCGCGCCGTGGACCGGGCAGAAGACGGGGGCGTTCCTCGACCAGCGCGAGAACCGGCACTTTGTCGGAACGCTTGCCAGGGGACGTGCACTCGATTGCTTCAGCTACCACGGGTCGTTTGCCCTGCACCTGGCGCAGAAGGCAACACACGTTACAGCCCTCGACTCATCGGGCCCCGCGCTGATCCGCGCGGCAGAGAATGCCGCTCGCAACTCGCTTTCGAACATTTCCTTCGTCGAGGCAAACGCGTTCGACTACCTGCGCGAGAAAGAGCGCGAAGGAATCACCTTCGACACGATCGTGCTCGATCCCCCGGCGTTCGCAAAGACGCGCGCCGCAATTCCCGGAGCGATGCGGGGTTACAAGGACATCAACCTGCGAGCGATGCGTCTGCTTGCGCCTGGCGGCCTACTCTACACCGCGAGCTGCAGCTTTCACCTGACCAAGCCGCTCTTTCTGGAGATGCTCCAGGATGCCGCCGCAGACAGCGGCCGCCGTATCGCGATCCGCGCATTTACTGGTCAACCACTCGATCATCCCGAGGTGTTGACCATCCCCGAGACCGGCTACATCAAAGGCGCGCTGCTCGAAGTGATGGAGTGACTACCGGCGCTGACAGTCGGGACAAAAGTAGGTGGAGCGTCCGGCCTGAACGATGCGCTCGATTGTCCCGTTGCAGCGTCGACAGATTTCGCCCTCACGATCGTACACCGCGAACCGGCTCGTTCCGCGGGTGTCCGTGTAGCGTCCGGGCCGGCGTTTTTTTGGACTGAGAACGAGCCTGATCGCCTCGACCAGCTTCTCCAGATTCTGCTTGGTCACGCTCGCGGATGGCGCTCGAGGATCCATCTCCGCCTCCCAGAGTGCCTCCGCCGCGTAGATGTTGCCGAGTCCGGCAATCACGGATTGATCCATGAGCGCGGGCTTGATGGCGATCTTTCTGCGCCCGAGCACTTCGGCGAGATAATTCGCATCGAGCGTTCGGTCGCTCGCTTCCCTTCCCAGCTTCGGCAGCGACGACGCGCCTTTTTTGTCCAGCGTGATAGAGGACAGCGCTCTTCGATCGACGAGCGAGATCCTGGTTCCGTCGGTGAGATCGATCACAGCCCGCGCGAACCGGTCGAGATCTTCATCAGTGGTTCCGATCTCCCAGTCGCCGTTCATCCTGAAGTGAACGACGAGCGTATCTCCGTTTTCAAGATGGAGCAGCTGGTGTTTTCCTCTACGCTCTATGCGATCGATCCGCTTTCCCTTGACCGCGCGCGATTGAGAGGGAGAGAGTTTCCTCCTGAGCGCGGGATGGATCGCTTTGACCGAGACGATGGTCTTGCCGATCGTTGCTCGAGCCAGTCGTCGAGCAGCACGTTCAACCTCGGGAAGCTCGGGCATCTAGTATTTACGATGCATGTCCTCACTGATTGCATAGAGGAGACCAGCGAGCGTGTGACCATTACAGTCGAGCTTGTCGAACTTGGCTCTTGCGGGTTGCATCAGGCGGTCTACCTTAAACGCCTTGTCCACCCCTGCCTGACGACATGACGCAACACAGTCCTCGGTCTCTCAAGCACGAGTACGAGCTGTACGTAGAAAACGAGATCGAGAATTACAAGGAGTCGGTATCACGGTCCGCCATTCTCAAGATTGGCGATGAAGCCGCAGCATCCCTTCGCGCCGGCGAGCAGTTCGCGATGGACGAGCTTCTCCTCTGGGCAGAAGTCGACCGCATAATCCGGAAACGCCTTCGCATCCCTGCGTATGACACGTGGCGAAGAAAGCGCATCAAGCTCCTCGAGGAGTATCGCCGGCCCGAACATTGGGGAATCCGACCCGATGGTGTTCTGGCCCGCGAGATACATCCACCGGCTGAATCGAAGGTGCTCGTCGCCGGTGGGGAGATAGATCGGACCGCGCTTTATCTTGCCGCGCACGGATGCGATGTCACCGCCGTCGACCGCGAAGTGGATTCACTGGAGCGTGTGATGAATGCCGCGCACGCTGCTGGTCTCGCCGATCGGATCAAGAGCTATGTCGCCGACCTTTCCGACTGGTCGCCCGATGTGCCACTCGGCGCTCTCGTCTGCACATCAGAGGCGTTCGGCGACCTGTCCGCAGAGGAGCGTGGTCGCGCGTTCGAGCTTCTTCAGGGCGCAACCCGGGACGGCGGCGTCCACCTGGTGGGAACGATCGTACGCGGCAAGCCGGGCGTCTCCGTGGCCGAGCTGCGCCGCCAGTACAAGGGCTGGTCGATCTCGGTCGAAGACGATTCCAGCTCTTCCAAGACCTTTCTCGCGAGAAAGATTGCCAGCTAGCCCCGTGTCTTACCGACACAGGTGTCCCATACTAGCGTGTCATTGCGCGACAAGTTGGCCAAGAGAAACCAGACGCCATAACGCAAACCCTTGATCAGCAATCATTTACGATAGGTGTCCATCAGGGCACGTCGGGTGCTTCTATAAGGCGGCGAGCCATGGTGAGGCACATAACAAGTGAGAGCAGAATGAAAAAGGATCGTAAGAAAGCAGTCTCCGAGGAGCCACTCGGCATCATCATCTCGAGAGGCGACAAGACGGAGCCGACCCCCGTTTTTTTCGCTTATGTCTGGGGACCGGTACCCGACGCAGAGGTTGAGTCCGCGACCCGCGCCGCCTAGGCGCGGCTGCTACTATAAAAGAAGGTTGGGCCCCGCTGAGCATCGCGGGGCCTTTTTGCATCTGGTCCTTAGCTACAGCGACGGGTGTTAATCTTGCCCGACTGGCGCCCGTGGAAGAAACGGCGCCAAACTGGGAAGGAGAGCGTCATGCGCTCCTCGCACAGCGCATCTCCGACATCGGCCTGGCGATCCGGGGGACGCTGCTCGAGAAGCTCGTCAACCAGTTGTACGAAGAGCTCGCCGCCAAGGGGCTCGACTTCCGGCCTCCGGTTTACCTCAGCGACCAGTGGGGTTGTCCCGACGGAGTACCGCTGATCGGAGTACCGTTCTATCTCGCCGACGCGCGCCTGTCCAGAATCGAGGAAGACTACTCGACGACTGTCGAGGGCGAAGTAGAATCGATGCGATACCTTCGTCATGAAGCAGGGCACGCCTTCAACTACGCATACCGCCTCTACGACCGGCCGGACTGGCGAAAGATGTTCGGTCCGTACTCGCGCCCGTATCGCGAGAGATATCGCGCCGACCCGTTCTCACATGATTTCGTTCGGCACATACTCGGCTGGTACGCGCAAAAGCATCCGGACGAGGATTTCGCGGAGACGTTCGCGGTATGGCTCACACCCGATATCGACTGGCGTCGGGCATACGAGGGATGGGGCGCCCTCGCGAAGCTGGAATACGTTGACAAAGTATTGAAAGAGATCGCGCATCAGGTGCCAGAGGTTCCGGAGCCGTCGGAGGACGATCTGCCGGTGACGGCGATGCAATACACTCTAGCGGAGCACTACAAGGACAGCGAGGAGACGATCCCCATCCGCGATCCGCGAATATTCGACGGGGATCTGAAAACGATCTTTGCCGACGCGGAGCATGCGCCTGGAGCCGTGTCGGCGACGGAGTTCATCGCCCGCCACAAGCGTGAGATCGTAACCAGGATCTCGTATTGGACTGGTGAAAATGCATCCGTCGTGCGACAGTTCGTGGACTTTCTCGCCCAGCGCGTTGCGCAACTCGAGCTGAAGCTTGCCGGCCTCGAGGCCGCCACGCTCATCGAGCTAACGGCATTCGGGACCGCAGTGATGATGAACTACAGGCACACGAACGCAATTGACGGCACCGACCCGGCGGACGATAAGTGAAGGTTACCGTATTGCACAGCAAGGACGCGCTCGATCCGCCGGTAGATCCGATTCTCGATCAGCTCGACGCCGCACTCGCCGCCAACGGTCATACGTCCCGGCGATTGGCGGTCGATGACGCGGTGCAGCCGCTGATCGACGAGCTGACCAGCGAGCAGCCCGATCTCGTGTTCAATCTCGCCGAATCGTTTCGGGGAAAGAGCGCGCTCGAATCGAATGTCGCGGCGCTTCTCAACCTGATCGACCTGCGTTACACGGGGTCGAGCCCGGCCGGTCTCATCCTCGCGGGCGACAAGACTCTCACGAAAAAGGTCCTGGCGTTCCATGGAATTCTGAGCGCCAAGTTCGCGACGATGTACCGCGGGCAGGTCGACTGGGCAGGAGACATCAACTTCCCACTGCTGGTGAAGCCGCCCCAGGAGGATGCATCACTCGGCATCACGCAGAAGTCGATAGTGAACAACGTAAAGGAGCTTCTCGACGTGATGGGCGGCACACAGCAGGAATATCAGTCGCCCGTTCTCGTGGAAGAGTTCATCGATGGCAGGGAGTTTTACGTCGGAGTGCTCGGAAACAGCAAGGTCGAAGCGCTGCCGATCATCGAGCTGGATTTTTCCAAGTTCCCCGCGGGTTTGCCGAGGATCGCGAGTTGGGAAGCGAAGTGGGGAGACGACGGAGACGAGAAAGGCGCGGAGTTCGAAGGAACGGAGTCAGTGTTCCCCGCGGATCTCCCCGAGGAGCTCGCGACGAAGATCCAGCAGGTGGCGATCGATTCCTTCCTGGCCCTCCGGCTCCGGGATTATGCGCGCATCGATCTTCGCGTCACCGCCAAGGAGGAGATCTACGTGATCGAGGCCAACCCGAATTGCTATCTGGAAGCGAATAGCGAGTTTGCGCGCGCGGCCCAGAAAGGCGGGATGGAATATCCCGCGCTCATCGAGAGAATCGTGCAGCTGGCGAGCGCGCGTTACTCCAGGTGAGACCCGCGAACGCAAAAAAGCCGGCGATATCGCCGGCTTTTCAGTTTGCTTCGCTCGAAGCGGGCTACCGCCGCTTACGCGCGCCCTTGCGGGCGGACGAACTACGAGCTGCCTTCTTCCTTGCACGCGTGCGTGCGCCCTTGCGCGCCGATGCGCTACGGGCCGCTTTGCTGCGCTTGCGTGTTCCGGCGGCCTTCTTAGCCGCTGCTTTGCGACCACGTTTCTTCGCTGCTGCCATGTTGTCTCTCCACGATGAAGTAGAACGCTCGCCAGCGCCCCGATGGAACCGGCAAGTCCTGCATCGCGTCCTGACCGGCACGCGTGTGACAAAACAACTTCGTCCCGCTCAACCTTTTCTTTTGACTTTTACAGGCACGACAACGAGCTCGCAATCCACTGCTCATGACTCGTCGCGAATATAGAATGCAAGAGATGTGCGTGCAATGCTTTTTGCCGACGATTGCCGCGACGCAATCAATCACTTCCAAAAGCGCCTTGCTGCTGGCAGGTTAGATCCGCGCATGAACGAAAACTTTTTTCTCGAATTTCAACGGAGTAGCTCCTCGTGAAAGCGCTGGTAAAGGAATCGGCGGCGCCAGGTTTCAAGCTGAAGGATGTTCCGGAGCCGAGGATCCGCGAGGATGAGGTTCTGATTCGCGTACGACGCGCTGGAGTGTGCGGCACCGATGTTCACATCTATGACTGGGACGCGTGGGCGAAGGGGCGCTGCAAGCCCCCCTTCGTAATCGGACATGAATTCGCGGGTGACGTGATGCAGGTAGGTCGTCTCGTCACTGATGTGAAGGAGGGAGACCGCGTCACAGCTGAGGGCCACATCGTCGACGGGCGGTGCCTGCTCTGCCGAACCGGCAACGCTCACGTCTGTCCGTATACGAAGATCATCGGCGTGGACCGCGATGGGTGCTTCGCTGATTACATCTCGATGCCGGCAACCAACGTCTGGCATCTCGATGACGAGATTTCCTTCGACATAGGGGGGATCCACGACCCGATGGGCAACGCGTTTCACACAGTGCTTACCGCGGACATTCCCGGCTCGGTGGTGTTGATCACTGGCTGCGGCCCAATAGGAATATTCGCGGCCGGCATATGCAGAGCCGCTGGAGCGTCACGAGTGATCGCCACCGATGTCAACGACACCAGGCTGGCGCTCGCCAAGCAAATGGGCGCGAACGACGCCGTTCACCCTGACCAGGCGGAGCAGATCGTGAAAGCGGCGACGGGCGGGCTCGGCGCGGACGTCGTGCTGGAGATGTCGGGAGCACCGGCAGCGATCCACCAGGCATTCGCGCTGGTACGGGTCGGCGGACGGGTGCAGATGCTCGGCATTCCTTCCAGGAAGGTGGATTTCGATCTGGCGACAGAGGTGATCTTCAAGGGTCTCACCATCTACGGCGTCGTCGGCCGCCGCATGTACGAGACGTGGCATCAGATGACGCGCTTTCTCCGCTCCGGAGAATTCGATCCGACGCCGGTGATCACGCACCGATTCCCGCTCTCCGAAGCGGACGCCGCGATCGCCGCGATCAAATCCGGCGAAGCGGGAAAAGTCATTTTCGAAATCGCCTGAACCATTGAACCACTGAGAGGCTGAAGTGGCGCTCAACGCGAAGTTCGATTCCGAGCTGAAGGCCGCAATCGAAAAGCTCAAGCAGGATAAGGTCTACAAGCGTCTCAATTATCTCGCTTCACCGCAGGACGCTCGCGTAGAGATGGAAGGACGCGGAGAAATCATCATCCTGTCCTCGAACAACTACCTCGGTTTGTGCAGCGAGCCGAGCGTGGTGGAATCGGGGGTGGAAGGGTTGAAGTTCTTCGGGGCTGGTACCGGCAGCGTTCGATTCATCTGCGGCACGTTCACCATCCACCGCGATCTCGAGCAGGCGATCGCGGATCTGGTGGGGACCGAAGCCTCGCTCAGCTACGTGTCGGCGTGGAACGCCAACGAAGGACTCACCGCAGCGATCGTCGAGCAAGCCGATTTCGTGGTGTCGGATGCGCTCAATCACGCGTCTATCATCGACTCGATCAGGCTGGCCAAGGCGATCACCAAATGCACGACGGCCGTCTACCAGCACTCGGATCTGGACGATCTCAGGTCAAAGCTCGAGAGCGCAAAGAGTGCGCGCAGGCGCATCATCTGGACTGACGGCGTGTTCTCGATGGAAGGAACCATCGCCAGGCTGCCGGAGATACTTCAGCTCGCCGAGGAGTACGACGCGATAGTCGCCGTCGACGATTCGCACGGGACGGGCGTTCTGGGCGCGACCGGCCGAGGAACGGCGGAGCATTTCGGGGTCCTCGGCGAAGTCGACATCATCACATCCACTCTCGGAAAGGCGCTGGGCGGGGCGGCAGGCGGATTCGTGGCAGGGAGTGCGTCCTTGTGCGATATGCTCACGCAGCGGTCGCGGCCGCAGCTCTTCTCGAACGCCTTGCCGCCCACTGTGGCGGCGAGCGCGCTCGGCGCGATCAACCATCTGGAGCACAATCCTCAGCTGGTGCAGAAGCTCCGCGACAATACCCGTTATTTCCGGGCGGCGATTACGGAGGCTGGGTTCAAGCCTTTGCCGGGGGAGACCCCAATCGTCCCGATAATCGTGGGTGAGACGGCCACCGCAATCAAAATGAGTGACATGTTGCTGGACGAAGGCGTCTTTGTGACAGGGTTCGGCTTTCCGGTCGTACCTCAGGGGCAGGCGCGGGTGCGCTGTCAGCTCAGCGCTGCCCATTCACGCGACGATCTCGATCAGGCCATCGCGGCCTTCAAGACCGTCGGGACGAAGCTAGGCATAATCTAGAGGACGCCTTCATGCAGAAGCTCAGTGCAGTAGCCGTGGCAGTGGTCGCCACGTTGGTCGTGTCCGCGAGCGCGAATGCGCAGGAGATGCGGAACTTCGACAACTCGTGGTTTTGGGGATTCAAGAGCGGAGTCAACACTTTCTCCGCGCCAGGTCACGGGAATACGTCTACTGTCGACCTTGGCGTAGACTGGCTCATCAC
>JANMWS010000173.1:0-17102 GCA_031394125.1 Gemmatimonadales bacterium | reverse complement strand
TTCGCTGCCGAAACTGGCGGAGCCTTGGCGATCACTCTTGCGACCCACTATGGGATTCCGGTGAGCACGACGCATACGATCGCTGGCTCAATCATGGGAGCCGGCGCGACCTACCGCTTCTCGGCCGTGCGCTGGGGAATCGCGCGGCGGATCGTCTGGGCCTGGGTCATCACCATTCCCGCTTCGGCCTCGGTCGCAGCGGTCAGCTACTGGATTTTAACGGCGATCACCGGCTGAAGACGCCCCGCCTTCCTGGTGGTGCTTGATCTGTTTCCCCTCGGCCAGGTAGACAGCGTCCTCGCCGATATTTGTCGCGAGGTCGGCAATCCTTTCGAGGTTCCGGCCTGCCAGCAGTAGCTCCAACGAAGGCGTGATCGTTTTCGGGTCGGCCAGCATGTGCGTGAGCAGAACCCGAAAAACGGAGTCGTGAAGCGAGTCGACTACGTCGTCGTCCCGGCAGACCTTCCTTCCCAGCGTCCCGTCAGCGCGAATGAACGCGTCCAGCGAATCGCTGAGCATTTTTCGCGCGCGTCGAGCCATTACCTCGATTTCGGGAATGGGGATATTCACCTTTGGGCTGTCGGCGAGCCTGATCGCGCTCTCTGCGATGTTGACGGCGTGGTCCCCAACTCTCTCGAGGTCATTCGATACTTTGATGGCTCCGATAATGAACCGGAGGTCTCGCGCCATCGGCTGTTGCAGAGCCAGCAGCTCCACCGCTGCCTGCTCGACTTCAACTTCCAGCCGGTTGAGATCCACGTCGCCCTCTATGACCAGGTTTGCCTTCTCGCGGTCGCGATTGAGCAGCGCCTCCACAGCCAGATCGGTGCGCTCCTCCGCCTTGGAGGACATTGCCAACAGCTGTTGCTTCAGCGCGCCAAGCTGGTCGTGAAAATGGCGGAACCCGGCCGTGGCCGTGGTAGTAGTTTCTGTCATCCGAATCTCCCGGTGATGTACGCCTCGGTCCGTTCCTCGCTCGGTCGCGTAAAGATCTGGTCCGTCGCTCCAAACTCGACGAGCTCACCCATGAAGAAAAATGCGGTGTGGTCGGATGCGCGCGCGGCTTGCTGCAGATTGTGCGTCACGATGATGATCGTCAACTCCTGTTTGAGCTCATAGACGAGCTCTTCGATTTTCTGCGTCGAGCTCGGGTCGAGCGCGCTCGCCGGTTCATCGAGCAACAGCACTTCTGGCTGGTTGGCGAGAGCTCGCGCGATGCAGACTCTCTGCTGCTGCCCACCAGACAGTCCGAGGGCGCTCGTACGCAATCTATCTTTCACTTCGTCCCAAAGAGCTGCCCGCCGCAGCGAACGCTCGACGATCTCATCGAGTGATTCCTGAGCGCCGACGCCATTGATCCGTGGGCCGTAGGCGACGTTTTCGTAAATCGATTTGGGGAAAGGATTCCACCGCTGGAAAACCATCCCTACCCTTTGGCGAAGAGCCACGACATCCATGCTCTTCTCGAAGATGCTCTGGCTGTCGAGGCGCATATCCCCCTCATGTCGAATACCCGGAATCAAGTCATTGAGGCGGTTGATCGACCGCAGAAACGTCGACTTTCCGCACCCGGAAGGACCGATCAGTGCCGTGACGGCGCGGGGAGGGACGGCGAGGCTGATCTTTTTGAGCGCCTGCTTTTTCCCGTACCAAAACGAGAAGTCGCGCGCCTCAATAGTTCCGAATTGCCGTGGGATGTCGGGCGCAGGAGGCTGGGCGAGCGCCGAGGTCATCCGAACCGACCAGTGATGTACGCTTCCGTGCGGGGGTCTTTTGGAGCAGTGAAGAGAGCGTTAGTGGGCGCGAGCTCGATCAGCTCACCCGCGAGCAGGAACGCTGTCCGATCAGAGACCCTCGCGGCTTGCTGCATGTTGTGAGTGACGATGACGACAGTCACCGTTTCCCGCAGTTGGTACACGAGCTCCTCTACTTTCTGCGTGCTGAGGGGATCGAGCGATGCGGTTGGCTCGTCCAGTAGGATGACACGCGGCCGCGTCGCAAGAGCTCTCGCGATGCAGAGTCGCTGCTGCTGTCCGCCGGACAGCGTCATCGCGCTCTCGTTGAGGCGATCCTTCACCTCGTCCCACAAGCCGGCTCGATGCAGGGCTTCTTCCACAATCTCGTTAACGTTCTGCTGCGCCAAACGAGATTTGGGGTCCGCTCGCAACCCCGCCGCCACGTTTGTACGGATAGACATTGTGGGGAAGGGCGTCGGCCGCTGGAACACCATCCCGACGTGGCGGCGAACCGCCGTCGGGCTCGTCCCATCGCCATAAATCGCGCTGCCAAGAATTTCCACCTGCCCATCCACGCGCGTGTTGGGCCCGGTTTCGTGCATCCGGTTGATACAGCGCAGCAACGTAGACTTACCGCACCCGGAGGGTCCGATGATCGCTGTGACGGCCTGCTGCGGAACGACCATCGAGATATCCTTGATGGCCGGCGTATCGCCGAAGAACGCCCACAACTGGCTCGTGATTATGCACGGCTTTTCGGGGGTGACAGCCGGGTGCGCTTCCGCTGCCGCTGCTCGCGGCGCGACGACACGCGGAATCACTCGCGCCACCGGCGAGACTTCAATCGACTGGAGCACCGAACTTCGACCGGGTGACGAGACGCGCCGCAAGGCTGATCACGAGCACTATGGAGATGAGCACCAACGCCCCGGCCCAAGCCTGTGCGTGCCATTCGTCGTAGGGGCTGATCGCGTAGGTGAAGATCTGGAGTGGGAGTGCCGCAATCGGCTCCCGCAGGCCTGTCGACCAGAACTGATTCCCGAATGCGGTAAAGAGAAGAGGAGCTGTCTCGCCTGCAATTCTTGCGACCGCCACCAGCGCGCCCGTCGCGATGCCGGCGAGCGCAGTGCGCACGACAACGGAAAGTGATGTGCGCCACCGTGGGTATCCGAGTGCCAAGGCTGCCTCGCGCAACGAAATCGGAACGACCTTGAGCATCTCCTCTGTGGTACGGGTCACCAGGGGAATCATCATTGCTCCCAGCGCAGTGCCGCCGGCGAGTGCCGAGAAATGGCCGACGGGGCGGACCAGGAATTCCCAGGCGAAGATTCCCATCACGATCGATGGAAGTCCGTTCAACACGTCGGACAGAAACCGGACTGACTGGGCGAGCGGTCGCGAGCGCTTTTCGGAAAGGTAGATGCCTGCTCCAATTCCGATGGGCAGCCCGATCATGCACGCAATACCAATAAGGATGAGCGTGCCCACGATCGCGTTCGCCATGCCTCCGCCCATCTCGCCGACCGGCTTCGGCATGCTGGTGAAGAACGAAAGAGAGAGGGAAGTCGCCCCCTTCTTCAGCAGGTGCGCGAGCATGAGCAACAGTGGAAGCGTGGCGAGCACGGCGGCGAGGTAGGTCAACCCGATCATCACGCCGCTCATCCAGTGGCGAGCGAGCCGCGTCTTCATACCGCCCGATCCCGCGAAACCTGCCACACCAGCCAGCGCGCACCCGCGTTGACGATGAGCGTGATGACAAACAGTATCGCCCCGACTGCCATCAGCGCCGAAAGATGAAGATCGCTCGTCGCTTCGCTGAACTCGTTGGCGATCAGCGAGGCCATCGTGTATCCGGGAGCAAAGAGTGACGCGGATATCTCCGGGCGGTTCCCGATCACCATCGTAACGGCCATTGTTTCGCCGAGGGCGCGACCGAGGCCGAGCATTATTCCGCCAATGATGCCGGACTTGGCGTAGGGAATGACGGCGTCGCGAATCATCTCCCAACGCGTAGCGCCGAGCGCCAGTGCGGCTTCTCGCTGGGACCGTGGCACCGCCATCAGCACTTCGCGCGACACGGCCGATATATAGGGTAGCGCCATGATTGCGAGGACGACTCCAGCGGCGAGCATGCTGGGTCCGTACGCGGGCCCCGCGAAAAGCGGCGTCGCGCCGAGGTGCAGCCTGTCGCGCAAGAAAGGCATCACCTGCTCACGCAGCAGCGGCAACAGCACGAAGATCCCCCACAGTCCGTACACCACGCTCGGCACAGCGGCGAGAAGATCCACCAGAAAGCCAATCGGCTGCCGCAGCCAGCTCGGCGAAAACTCGGAAAGAAAAATCGCGACGCCGATAGCGAGCGGAGTTGCGATGATCAATGCGACCGTCGAGGAGACCAGTGTCCCGAATATGGCGGGCGCCGCGCCGAACTTTCCGGCGCTCACGTCCCAATCGCTCGACGTAACGATCGACAAACCCAGCTTTGAAAAGGCCGGCCACGCTGCGGCGAATATTGCGATCGCGATCGCTATCACCAGCGCGGGAACCACCAGTGCGCAGGCGGTGGTGACTGTCTCATAGATCCTGTCACCGATCGCCGTCTCATGAACCTTGAGACGGCGCCGGTCCGACGACAGAGCTTGTGCCGGAAGTGCTGTCACTTAGCGCCGGCGAAATCGATCGTGGCCACTTTCGCTTTCACGCCGGGAGTCATCTCGGAAGGCAGCGGCGCGTAGTCGAGAGAAGGCGCTTCGGGCTCACCGTGGGTCCACGCCCAGTTGAGGAAATCGACGAGCTTCTTGCCCTTTACGGAGTCGCGCTGGTGCTGATAGACGAGAATCCACGTAAACGAGGAAATCGGATAAGCGTCCGGTCCCGGCGCGTCGACGACGGAGATCCGGAAATCGGTGTTTGCCGGAAGGGTCTTGGCTACACCCGCTGCCGCCGCGGTGACAGCCGGAACCGACGCGACGACGAACTTGCCCGCCTTGTTTTTCACGGCCGCGATTGGAAGCCTGTTCTGCTTGGCGTAAGCGAGCTCCACGTATCCGATCGCTCCGGGCGTCTGCTTCACCTGTCCCGCGACACCCTCATTGCCTTTGGCGCCAAGTCCCACCGGCCAGTTCACTTCCTTCCCTTTTCCGGGGCCCGCCTTCCATGACGGAACTGCCGTGCTCAGATAATCCGTGAAGATGTAGGTCGTTCCGCTGCCATCGGAGCGGTGAACGACGAGGATGTCAGAGCTGGGAAGCAAGACCCTAGGATTGAGCGACGCGATTCGGGCGTCATTCCATTTGGTGATCTTGCCTGCGAAGATGTCGGCAATGGCCTGGGGTGTAAGCTCGAGGGGGGCGCTCAACGCGGGGATATTGTAGGTGATCACCACGGCACCGAGCACGGTCGGGATGTGCAGGATCGGGCCGAGCTTCGCGTTCGCCAATTCGGCATCGCTCATCGGGCTATCGGACGCTCCGAAATCGACAGTGCCTTCGGATAGCTGCCTGATGCCGCCGCCCGAGCCGATCGACTGGTAATTGATCCTTACGCCGGTCGCTTTGGCGTACAGGTCAAACCACTTCGAGTAGAGCGGGTAGGGAAATGTGGCGCCAGCTCCGGTAAGATCGACTGAGCCGCTCGATGAGCTGGTCGACGACGCGGTACTGGAATTGTTGCCTTCCTTGGCGCACGCGACGGCAAAGAGCACGAAGACGGCAAGCTTCAGGGCTTTCACTGTTGCTCCTTTATTTGTGGTTCGATCGGGACATGAGGGCAAAATACGAACGCCCCAGGCAGGTCACGACGAATGTCAGGTAACGACATCGTCACAACCGCCGGGGGCGCCGGGCTCCCAACAGGGGCGCCGTCTAGAAGTTTGCTACCATGTGCAGGAAGTAAGTCTTGGTGGTGGCTGCAATTGCCCCGTTCCTGGGGGTCTGCTCCTGATAGTCGAGAGACAGCGCTGATTTCCTGTTCAGGTCCCAGGTAAGTCCACCGATCACGGTGTTTACGTAACCCGGTGACGCGGTGCTCGGCTTGAACCGGTCCCAACGGGCAATCAGACCGAGAGGAAAGGTCGACTGATCGTTCAGTAGCTGGAACGGTTTGATCGTTACAAAGCCCGCGATAAGTCGGCCCGTGCTATCCACCTCGGCGCGCGGCGACGCAACGGTGTTCAATCCGGTTTCTCTGGCGTCCTTCCGCGTCGCCCAATCGAAACCGGCGGTAAGGCGGGGATCACGAACGCCCACGAAGACGCCGGATCTCGTCCGCGGCAGCGAGGATCCTACAGCGCCGATCTGTCCGGGACCGCCAACAGCAAAGCCGCTGCCTACCGCGCCTTGGTACGTCCAGCCGGTCAATGCGAGCGTCTTGATGACCTTGTTGTTCGAGCCCGACAGCGGCGTGATCGAAAGTCGCGCCGCGTAGTCCTTGAACCGATCCGTTTCACGGGACGTGTACCCCGGCCCGTTCACGATATTCGCGTAGAACTCGCCGAACTTGTTGGGAAGCGTAATCAGCGTGCCGACACCTGCGTCGGAGGATGAAAAGAATCCTGAGCGCTCCACTGGAGTTGTTGAGATCCACCGCGGCCAAAAGGACTCAACGTGATCGATCACGACGTTGTGGATCAATCCGCCGCGAGCTACTCCGTTCCATCCGCCGCTCTTCAGGTAGTCGTACTGCAGATACGCGTACTTGGCGCGGATAACCCAGCCTTTGTAGAACGCGTCGGGCCCCGTTGCCTGCTGCTGAAAGACGTCAGCCGTGATCCGAATGCTTGCACGATCTCCAGCCGGCATCCGAAACGTCAGGTACGCGCGCTCGAGATCGAACTTGTTCTGCGACTTTGATGCTCCCTGGGCGCCCTGGTACTGGAAGTTGGCGTATATCACTCCCGAAAAATCAACGGGAATTGATACCGTCGGGGTCGAGGTTGGGCTTGGGGCAGGGGCCGGCGCCGGCGGAGCGGGTCTGGTGGTGTCTGCCGGCTGCTGGGCGGCCAGCGCGAGCGGTGCTAACAATGCCGCGATCAATCCAACGGTCTTTGTGGAGTTCATTGAGCGCCTCCGACGCGAGCGTTGGCGACGCGGATGGTCTTCAATCTGTTCTGAAGCTGCGCAACGATCGGTGCGGGAAGCGGTGCGTAGTCGAGCGATGGTGCCGCTTTCTCCCCGTCTTTGTACGCCCAGCGGAGGAAGTTAACCAGCTTCGTGCCCTTCACGGCGTCGGGCTGATTCTGGTAGACGAGGATCCATGTCATCGATGAGATCGGATATGAGTCCTTGCCTGCCGCATTGACGATCGACACACGATAGTCTGTCGTCTTCGGGAGCTTCGCGCCAGCAGCAGCTGCGGTGACCGACGCGATCGATGGAGTGATGTAACGGCCGGCGGCGTTCTTGAGATTCGCAAAAGCGAGCGCGTTCTGCTTGGCGTAAGGGAGCTCGACGTAGCCGATGGATCCCGGAGTCTGTTTCACCTGACCTGCGACGCCTTCATTGCCTTTCGCACCCAGACCAACGGGCCACTTGATCTCCTTGCTCTTGCCGAGCGTGCTCGACCACGACGGACTTACAGCGGAGAGATAGTCGCTGAAGATGTAGGTGGTGCCGCTTCCATCCGAACGGTGAACGACGAGGATATCAGAGTTGGGAAGAGTCACCCCGCGATTCTGTGCGACCAACCGCGCATCATTCCACTTGGTGATCTTCCCCGAAAAGATGTCCGCGACAACGTCGCCGCTGACGTTCAGCGGGCGCGTAATGCCAGGGACGTTGTATGTGATGACGACCGCGCCCATGACGGTTGGGAAATGGAGGACAGGCCCGCCTTTGGCGTTGGCGATTTCCTGGTCGCTCATCGGGCTGTCTGAAGCGCCGAAATCGACGGTCTGTTCAGAAAGCTGTCTGATTCCACCGCCGGAACCGATCGACTGATAGTTGATTTTTACTCCGGTGCTCTTGGCGTAATCCGAGAACCACTTCGAATAGATTGGATATGGGAACGTGGCGCCCGCTCCGGTAAGGTCAACTGACTGAGCTGAGGCGCTGCCTGCGAGAAACGCCACCGCTGCTAGGGCGGTGGCGATGCTGCGGACGGTTTTGATCACTTATGACTCCGTGAGTGGTTGTTGTCGCACCCAAAGCTCTCACGGTCGTGTAACGGGCAGTTACACCGGAGGTAAAGACTGTGTCACGACTGAATTTCTGACGCGACGTCGGGGAAAAAGACTTTGATCGCAGTTCCTGACCCTACAACGCTGTCAGCGCTCACAGATCCCCCGTGTGCTTCGACCAGGTGTTTCACGATCGCCAGACCAAGTCCGGTACCTCCGGCCTCACGTGACCGGCCGCTGTCCGCGCGGTAGAACCTCTCGAATATTCGCGGGAGGTGCTCGGGCGGTATTCCGCTTCCCGTATCCCGCACCTCAAGAAGAACTCCATTCCTCGCCGCTGGTGTGTCGACGTTGATCGACCCGCCCTGAGCGGTGTGGCGCAGTGCATTCTCTACCAGATTCAACAGGATTTGCTCGAGTGCGGTTCGATCTGCGTGGACCGTGCTCGTGGCCGGGTCGAACTCTGTCTCGAGTCTAACGCCTTTCTTGGCGGCGGCTGCTGAAACGCGCGCGAAGACCTCAGCCGTCACCTCTGCGATTCTAACGTTTTGCGGCCTCGGCCTCCAGTGACCCGACTCGATTCGCGAGAGGTCGAGCAGCTCATCGACGATGCGCTGCATGCGCTGGGTATTGGTGTAAATCGTCTGAGCGAATTCTGCCTTTTTCTCCGGCGGAATGTCCGGATCCTGAAGCGTCTCGGCGAATCCGCCGACGATTGTGAGTGGAGTGCGGAGCTCGTGCGACACGTTGGCCACGAAATCCCGGCGGACGGCTTCGAGCTTTCTGATCGCTGTCAGATCGAAGAGAGCGACCACAGCTCCGCCGCTGACCAGTGGGCGCGCGGTGAGAGACATTGTGTTCCCGCGGATCACCACTTCTTCAGGTTCAGTCTCCGTTCCGTTCAACGCCAGTGATATCGCGCTCCGGAGCGTGGATTCGCGCGGCAGGTAGTCAATACCGAATGGCAGTGGACGATCGATTGAAAGCAGCCTCCGCCCGGTTTCGTTGATTCGCACGACTTCATGCGCGGGAGAAATCGCGAGCACTCCCTCGTTGAGTGTCTCGACGAGCGCGGAAAGGATCGATTGCTCCGCGGCGAGAGCGGCCAGGCGCGCCTCGAGCTGCTCAGCGAGACGATAAATGGCATCGGCGAGATCTCCGACTTCTCCCGGAGCGGACAGGGCCGGGTGCCGCCGCCGCTCTCCGGCAGCGATCGAGCGCGCGACGTCTCTCAGCTCGACGATCGGCCTGGAAACGGCGCGGGAGAAAAGCAAGGCGAGGAGTGCCGCGACGAGGAAGGATATCAATCCCGCTACCATGACCCCGTTTCGAGCGCGCCCGAAGAGCTGTTCCACGGTACGCGTGGTGACGGAAACGCGCGCGACACCGCGCGGCGCTTTCACTGCGACGTAGACCTGCTCCTCACCGGTCGACGGGCTCATGCGGCGTACCGACCCAACCCCGCCTGACAGCGCAGCTATCACCTCTGGGCGATTGCTGTGATTCTCAAGCCGTTGGAGTGCTGGTCCATCGAACTCTGAATCACCGGCGACGTGGCCCACCGAATCGATGAGCGTGATTCGGTGACCGGTTGCGCTCCCGGCTCCATCGGCCAGCGAATCAGCGTCGACCCCAGGCTTCCACTGCACTGCCAGCAGTTTGGCTTCGCCCGCGAGATCGTGGATCGTCTGATCGGTGATGCTCGAGTGGAGCTGGTTGTCGATGATGACTACAACCGACACGACCATCACGGCAACGATTGCGAGCGACTGAAGAAGCAACCGTTGCGCGAGTTTCACAAGCGATCCGCGACGTTCTTGATCCGGTACCCGAACCCGCGCACGGTCTCGATCAGATCTCCCGCCTCACCAAGTTTGGCGCGGAGGCGCTGCACGTGCATGTCGACGGTCCGTGTCTGAATGTCGGGCGCTGCGTCCCACACGCTCTCGAGCAAGAGATTGCGCGGTTGCACACGGCCCTTCCTCTCGGCGAGGAGCAGCAGCAGCTTGAACTCGGTCGGAGTGAGATCTATCTCGCGACCATCGACGGTGACGCGATGCGCGGTTCTGTCGATTCGGAGTGGTCCCAGCTGCTGGACATCTCCGGTCTGCTCCCGGCCCGCTTTAACGCGGCGCAGAATTGCGGCAACTCGAAGAACCATTTCCTGCGGGCTGAAAGGCTTCGTCAGGTAGTCATCGGCGCCCAGCGTAAGGCCTTTGATTCGGTCGCTCTCCTCGCGTCGCGCGGTGAGCATGAGCACCGCGATCCGCGCCGTGTTCGGGTCTCCCCTCAGCTCTTGCATCACCTCGAGCCCGGAGAGACCCGGGAGCATCAGGTCCATAACCACGAGTGCCGGCTTGTCTCGTCGTGCGGCGGCGAGCCCTTCGGGCCCGCTGGTGGCTGTAGAGACCGAATACCCCGACTTCGCCAGATGATAAGCTACGAGAGCGACAATGTCCGGCTCATCGTCCACGACGAGTATGCGCTCAGCGGAAGTGCCTGTTTCAGCCACGGGTTCAAGTTGTCGGGTCCAGCGACAGGCCGTCAACTCTGCGCTTGTCACGAACACGTTACGATAGCGTTGCACTCCCTCGACGGTAGCGGGCGCCTAGCTGATCAGGAACGGACAAGAGGATTGCCGAACTACAGATCTGTTTTTGCCCCGCAACCGGCGGTCAGGGGATTCCGAGAACCCGGCTCACAATTATTTCGCGCTGGGGCTCAGCCTTTGCCGCCCCTCCGGCGCCCAATCTGCATACAAGAGAGCGATGAACGAATTGGCCGGACGATGTCGGCGGCAGTTGCGCGGCTGATGAGCGATTTCACCGACGTGGCGCTTGCGGCGGAGGGGGATCACCAGGCATTCGAGCGGCTGTACCGGAGGTACATCATTCGCGTATACTCGTTGTGCACGCGCCTGTCGGGAAGCCCCGCACAGGGGGGAGAGTTGACGCGGGATGTTTTTGTGAGAACATGGGAGAAGCTCACCGAGTTCAGGGGGGAAAGCGCGTTTGGCACCTGGCTGCACCGGCTGGCGATCGACGTCGTGCTGCACGCACGGCAAGCAGATGGAGGGCCCGCCAGAATCGAGCGGGAAGGCTCGCCCACCGAACGGGAGAACGATGTTGCGAGCGCTTCACACGATGCCGACAGACTCGATCTTGGTCAGGCGATTGACAGGCTGCCGGAGGGCGCGCGGACAATGTTCGTGCTGCACGACGTGGAAGGTTACAAGCACGAGGAGATCGCAGAAATCTTCGACATCACGGTTGGTAGGAGCAAAGCGCAATTGCGCCGGGCACGGCTTCTCGTGAGGGAGACACTCGCACGATGACGACATTCAATCTGACGTGTGAAGCCGTCGAGGCGACCCTACCCGACTACCTCGACGAGACTCTGGAAGCGTGGGTGCGCAAATCCATTGACGAGCACCTCGGTGAGTGTGAGCGATGCGCCGGTCTCGCACGGGACCTTCGGAACATGGAGCGTGAGGCTGCCGCTCTGCCCGCTCTCGTTCCCGAACGCGATCTCTGGCCCGAAGTTGCGCATGGCATCGGGGCGCCCATCACCACTTCGGGGTCGGTGCCGGAAAGTGAGCCGTTAATCGCGCCGAGTGAACCATCAGTGTTGGCTAGCGCCTCGCTTCCGATAAGCGAGCGCTACCCACCGACAACTGAGCCGTCACTGGCGACGCCTGAGCCGTCATTGTCAACAGCTGAGCCGCCACTTCCGGTAACTGAGCCGTCAGTGCCCACAAGTGAGCCATCAGTGCGGGTGGGCGAACCGCTCCTGCTTTCAGCTGAGGCGCCGGTGTCCACAATTGCGCAGGCAATTGCGTTACCCCAGCGCCGCGAAAAACGCTGGAAACCGGCGTGGACGGGTCTGGCCGCGGCTGCGCTCGTTCTGGTGACGGCTGGAACTACTTTTCTTCTGAGTGAACGCTGGCTCGGACCGGTTCGAACGCCCTACATCGTGACCGATACTGTCACCCGACGACTCTCGTCGAGCGTGACCCCGCCGGGCGAGCGGAGAATTCGCGCGCCGTCGGTGGGGCGCGAGCAAAGCGCATCGGATTCGTCGGCTCCCGCTCCTCCGCCTGGTCCGCTGCGTTCGTCGCTGGCGGTCGCGACAGCATCCGCGCCGCAGGTTTCGCGTTCCCCGGACGAGGTGGTGTACGACAAGGAAATCAACATGCTCCAGGCGATGAGGCGGCGGCGAAAGGACGAGCTCGACGCTTCGACCGCCGCCGTGATAGAAAAGAATCTGCGGATTATTGATTCCAACATCGCCCAGATCAGGGCCGCACTGCAGAAAGATCCGGAGAACTCCCTGCTTGGCGATCAGGTCTCGCGGGCACTCGAGTTGAAAGTCGAGCTCCTGCGGAGGGTGGCGATGCTGCGATCCAACACCTGACCGGAAATGATATGAAGATCGCTCCGCTTATTGCTACAGTCATCCTCGGCCTGGCGCTTCCGCTTTCTTTAACGGGGCAGGAAGGGGCGCGGCTCGATACGACAGTACGTCTCGATCTACGAGGCACTGTCGATCTTTCACTCATGTCGGGAAGGATCACGGTCCACGGTTGGGACTTGCCCGACGTGCGTATTCTGGCGTCGACGGAAGCAAGTGTCTTGCGCTTTGACGCCACTCCGAGCAGGCTCATTCTTCGCGTGGACACAGAGGGGGAGCGTGGGAGGCCGCGGGGGGACGCGAGCTATGATGTATCTGTTCCGCGGGGGACTCGCCTAAGACTGCAGGCCGTCTCTGGAAACATTACGGCCAGCGGGTCGCAGGGCGAGATCTCTGCGACGACCGTCGGCGGCGCCATCGAGGTCAGCGGGGGCAGAAGACAGGTCGGCCTCGAATCGGTGTCGGGCTCGGTCAGGGCATCCCAGCTTTCGGGTGAGCTCCGCGCCCAGAGTGTGAGCGGCAATGTACGCGCCGAAAATGTTTCGGGACGCGTCGAAGCGTCAACCATCAGCGGAACCATCAGGCTGAATGGCATGCGAGCGAACGACATCCGCGCCGAGACGGCGAGCGGCGACATCGTATACGCCGGGCGTGTTGCTACGGGAGGGACCTACGACTTCGAATCGCACTCGGGTACGATTCGCCTTACCGTCCCGCGCAGCTCGGGTGCCCAATTCAGGCTCGAGGCATTCCGCGGGACTGTACAGACCGACTTCGCCGCCGAGGCGCCTCCTACGGAGCGGGATCGGAAAGGCGGACGCGTCGAGTTTACGATTGGTGACGGGCGGGCCAGAGTGACGGCCCGAACTTTCAGCGGACGGATTGTCGTCAAAAGTGACTCGGCCTCAATGATTCGGAGAGATTCGGGCTCAATCATTCGGATTGATTCAGCCTCAATCATTCGGAGAGATTCAGCCGCAACCACTCGGAGAGATTCAGTCTCAACAACTCGGAGAGATAATGATTAGGCTCGGTCTCGATTCCTTCCCACCGCCGACGACATAGTCAACGTGCTGGCCGAGCAGCGCTCCACGAACACGTTACGATAACGTTGCACTCCCTCGTCGGGGGACGTCCGCGTAGCTTTGCAGAATCAACATACAATCGGATCCCCCTACACAATGAGATTCGCCCACTCGTTCCTCGCGGTTCTGCTCGTGTTGGCGTGCGCTCCGTCGCAGTTGCCGCGCGTTGCTGAATCCGTCGATCTCATTGTCGCCAGTACTACCGATGTGCACGGGCGCGTAACGGCCTGGGATTACTACGCTAACAAGTCAGAGACAATTCGAGGCCTCACCCGCGCGGCCACGATCGTGGATTCTGTCAGAGCCGCCAATCCCGGTCGGGTGATCCTTCTGGATGGGGGCGATTTGCTTCAGGGAAACCCGCTGGCGTACGTCGCGGCGAAGGTCTCGGCAAATCGGGGCAACCCGATCATCGCGGCGATGAACGCAATGCACTACGATGCGGCGGCTATCGGTAATCACGAGTACAACTACGGCGTTCCCTATCTCGACACCGCCGTGAAACAGGCGACGTTTCCGTTCCTCTCGGCCAACACCTACCGCCTGGATCCCGCCGACGCTCATGCATACAGCCCGTGGACTATCGTCGATCGCGCCGGCATCAAGGTTGGAGTGGTCGGTGCAACGACTCCGGGCGTCATGCTGTGGGACGCGGAAAACATCAGGGGACGCCTTCGCTTCGGGGACATCGTTCCGGCGGTGCGGCAGGCCGTGCAGGAAGCGCGAGGCGCCGGGGCGGACATCGTGCTCGTGACGGTTCACTCCGGCCTCAACGAGCCATCGAGCTACGATACCGTAACGACGGGCGTGCCCAGTGAGAACGTGGCCGCGCGGATCGCGAGCGAAATTCCCGGCGTTGATCTCGTTCTCTACGGACATTCGCACAAGGAAGTCCGCGGCGCGACGATCGGCCAGACTCTGCTGATTCAGCCAAAGAATTGGGCGACGAGCGTCGACGTCGCGCATCTGACCGTTTCGCGGGTCGGTGGAGGCTGGCGTGTCACTGACAGACGAAGTGATCTGATCCAGGCTGCAGGTCATGCCGAGGATCCGGCGGTGTTGGCTGCTACAGCGTCCATTCACCGTGAAACTGTAGCGTATGTCACGACACCAATCGGGAGCACGCCAGAGCGCTGGACCGCGGACTCTGCGCGCACTAAGGACACTCCGCTGATCGACTTCATTCTGGAAACCGAGCGAAGGGCTGCCGGGTCCGATCTAGCTTCTACAGCTGCTTTCTCCACTGACGTTACGATGGGGCTGGGC
This sequence comes from Gemmatimonadales bacterium, assembly GCA_031394125.1. Taxonomy (GTDB): domain Bacteria; phylum Gemmatimonadota; class Gemmatimonadetes; order Gemmatimonadales; family Gemmatimonadaceae; genus UBA4720. Next base: position 2,490 of record JANMWS010000173.1, on the reverse strand, counting down.
CCGATAACGATCGCCCAGGTCGCGCAGCTTTACCCGTACGACAACACGCTCCGCGTCGTACGCATTACCGGCCGGCAGCTTCGCGACTACCTCGAATTCAGCAGCCGATACTACAAGACCCTTCCGTCTCCGGCGGCGCCGCTGGAAACTGATCCCCAGGTTCCTGGTTACAACTTTGACATCGTGTCGGGGGTCGACTACGCAATCGACATCTCGAAACCAGTTGGATATCGACTCACTCGCCTGGACTACAAGGGTTCGCCGGTTCGAGATACGGACAGCTTTACGATGGCGCTCAACAACTACCGGCAGACGGGTGGAGGTGGTTACGCGATGTTGAGCGGAGCGCCCGTTGTGTACGACAAGCAGCAGGAGATCAGGCAGCTTCTAATCGATGAAGTGAAACGGCGCGGAGTTCTGAAGCAGGAGGACTACTTCACGCCCAACTGGCAGCTGGTACGCGGTCCCGGACTCGAGCTCAACGACCGCGGCGCAGTGGTCCGGCCGATCAGAGCACTGCCGGTCGTGCAGCCCACATTCCCTGCCGGAGTCAAGTTTCTGCGCGTCATCGCCACCAATGATTTTCACGGCGCACTGGAGCCACGACCGGATGCTTCGGGAGTGAGACGCGGCGGCGCGGCCTACGTTGCGACAGCGTTGGACCGGGCTCGAAGGGAATGCCTACCCGGATGCGAAACCGTTCTGCTGGATGCCGGCGATCTCTTTCAGGGCACCCTCGCGTCGAACCTGTCTTACGGACGTCCAGTAGTCGAGTACTACAATAGAATGGGCTATGCCGCGTCTGCTCTGGGGAATCATGAGTTCGACTGGGGCGTCGACACTCTCCGGGCCCGAATGCGGCAGGCGACATTTGGAATCTTTGGGGCCAACGTCCGCGACACCACTGGGCGCGATGTGAGATGGATTCCGAATGACACCATCGTCGCCCGCGGACGAATCAAAGTCGGTATCATCGGAGTGTCGACGGTCAACACGCCGACGACTACTCGTGCCGCCAACGTCGTCGGCCTCCGCTTCGATGATCCCGCGCCGATCGTCGACAGTATCGGAAGGGTACTCAGGAGGCGAGGCGCAAATTTCATTATCGTCATTGCTCACGCCGGCGCGACCTGCGGTAGAGATGGGGCCGGTGCCTGCAACGGCGAGATCATCGATCTGGCTCGAAAACTAAAAACAAAAGTCGACGCGATAGTGAGTGGCCACACCCACACGCTGGTGAATATCGAGATCAACGGAATTCCGATCGTGCAGGCTCGCTCGAGCGGAAGAGCCATCGATATACTGGATCTACCGACGGGTCCCGACGTGGGCCGGGCTGTCAGGCACGAGGTCCGCGAGCTCGCGGTCGACACGATCAAGCCGTTTCCCTCCGTCGCGTCAATTGTGAGAAGAGCGGTCGCGCGCGTTGGACCCATCGTGAACCGGCACGTTGCAACTATTCCGCAAACGCTTGCCAAACAGGGACCGCAATACCCGCTTGGCAACCTGATCGCCGATGCACAGAGATGGGCGGGGAAGGGCGATGTCGCGATCATGAACAACGGCGGCATCAGAACCGAGCTGAGAGCGGGAGAGGCGACCTACGGATCCCTATTCGAGATTCAGCCGTTCGGCAACACGCTTTACTCCCTCACAATGACGGGTGCGCAGCTTCGTGGGCTGCTCGAGACAATGCTGAACAAATCTCCGGTAAACGACCACTTGAGCGGACTCACTATTACGTACGACCCGTCGAGATCCGAAGGGTTGCGCATTGTATCAGCGACAATGGCTGACGGAGCACCGTTGTCGGACACGCGCGAGTACAACGTAATTGTGAATGACTTTCTGGCGACCGGCGGCGAAGGTTACAACGCCGGTGGGCGGGCGAGCGCCTCACGCCCGCTCGACATTGTCGACCTCGACGCGCTCATTGACTATCTCCGAGCATTGCCCGCGCCAATCAAGGCGCCAACGGAGATCCGAATCGCGCCCGTTACCCGATGAGCGAGACGGTGCGGATCTACATCAATTCCAAGCCGATCGAAATTGCCGTGACGGCCACCGCTCTCGACGCGGTCGAGGCACTGGATGCGACCCAGGCGGCTGCAATCCGCCGTGGCGAGCGGCTGATCACCGACAGTCGCGGTATAGTTACAGCCAGCGACACGCGCCTGCACAACGGCGCAATTTTTCGCATCGTTCGCGCTCGTCAGGCCTCGGACGACGACACCGACTCCAACCAACCGTAATGCCCCTCTCGATTTTCTCGACCAAGCTCCGCCAGCTGCCAAAAGCGGAGCTGCACTGCCATCTCGATGGTTCGCTTCGCCCGCAAACGCTTCTCGATCTTGCGCGCGAGTATCGAGTCCCCATGCCCAAGCAAACCGCCGAGGAGCTGGCTGAAGCCATGAGGGCGGACGACGCGACGAGTCTCGAGGATTACCTGCGGCTCTTCGACGTCACGATATCAGTGATGCAGACGGCCGA
>JANMWS010000172.1:0-4597 GCA_031394125.1 Gemmatimonadales bacterium | reverse complement strand
CGTGGTGATCGAGGCTTATCACCTTTGCATGATGATGCGAGGGGTGCAGAAGCAGAACTCGAAGACCATCACTTCATCGCTTCGCGGCGCATTCCGCGAAGATCCCAAGACGAGAGATGAATTCCTGAGGCTCGCGCACAATACCGGGCACCCGTCGCGGTATTAGCCGACTAGACGCTTCCTGAGATTGCGAACATGTGCTCGACGTCTCGCTCATACTCCCGGACTCGAGCGCTTTTCGTCTCTTCGCTCCAGCCCAGCAGCGGGGCCACGATCCGAGCCGCGCGGAGTGCGACACTCAACCCGTGATCACGCGTCTCGAACGCGAGGTGGGTACGCCTGATCAGCAGATCGGACAGTGTTTGTGCCATCTCTCGCGTTACCCCGTAGACTAGATGGGCGCCGGTGTAAGGAAGACCTTCCGCCAGCGGCGTGGAGAGGCTTTCGTCTTCGCGCTGGAGCCGAGCGATTTCCTTCTCGCGATCCGCTCCAGGAAGCTCGGTTGAGTCGGTAGGAGCGCGCTGGCGATTGTGACCCAGCGATTTCTGCACGAGATCGACTATCTCTGCCGCCATGGATCTGTACGTCGTGAGCTTTCCACCGGTGACGCTGATCACGCCCGAGCTGTCGGTGACGATGCTATGCTCGCGAGATACTGCGCTTGGATTGGTCGATGATGCACGCGCCAGCGGCCGGATGCCGGCCCAAGCGCTCACGACGTCATCGCGTGTCAGCTGCGCGCGCGGAAAGTAGGCGTTCGCCGATCGCAGCAGGTAATCCACATCGTCGGGCGACGCGTGGACCGTGTCGGGAGGTTCGTCCGTCCAGGTGTCGGTGGTTCCGATGATGGTCTGTGAGCCCGCGGGCAGGCAGAACATCACTCGTCCATCGATGGGGGAAATGAGAGTGAGCGCATCGTGATTGCCAACTCGCCCCCTGGGCACCGATATGTGAACACCCTTGCTTCCGCGACGATGTAGTGCGCGCTCGTCGGTGATGAAGCTGTTCTCCCAAACGCCCGTTGCGTTCACTATGACGCGGGCTCGCACTTCGTACGCTTCGCAGTCGTAGCGCGGCATTATGGTCGCGCCAATCGCCTTTCCGTTTTTCCTGAGAAGCTCGGTCACGCGCGTGTGATTCGCGACCATCGCTCCGTTCTCTCGAGCTGAAAGAGCATTCACAACTGTCAGACGCGCATCGTCGGTGCACGCGTCATAGTAGACAGCCCCGCCGGTCAGCCCCGCGCCCTCGAGCCCCGGTTCGCGCGCGATCGTCTCCGCGGCATTGAGCGTGAAGTGTCGGCGCGACCGTCCCAACGCCATCAGCCGGTATACGAGTAATCCCGCGCTCAGCTTCAGCTTACCCACGCGTGCGCCGCGATAAAGCGGCCAGGTGAACGCGAGCGGCTTAACGATATGCGGCGCGATGCGAAGCAGCGTTTGTCTCTCGCGAATGGACTCGTGAACGAGATGGAGCTGAGCACGTTCCAGATATCTGATGCCGCCGTGAACCAGTCTGGATGATCGCCCTGATGTACCGCTCGCGAAGTCATCACCCTCGAACAGCGCCACTCTCAGACCTCGCATCGCGGCGTCACGAGCAACGCCACAACCCGTGATTCCGCCGCCGATCACGAGAAGGTCGAATTGTTCTCCGGAGGGTGCAGTCATTCTCTTCTGATGTCGGGAGTGTCGGAGGATCAGCCCAAGTATAAGGAATTTGACCGCAAGATTCGGATATCGCGCATTCCGAAGCACTGACATCGTTCGGCACGATCAGCAAAACACAGTGTCACCAGCAAGGGGGGACAATGCAGTCGTACCGTGTAGTGGCCGTCGAAGACCGAATCGCCAATGCTGTCCGCAGGACTCTGCGCTCACCCGGCTACGGCCATCCTGCTCACACCGATGTCGCTACCGGTTACGGGCCATGCCGGCAATGTCTTAAGGCATTCTCCGTCGGTAAAGATCGCCGGATACTCTTTACCTACGATGCGTTCTACGGCAATGAAACGCTCCCGCTGCCCGGTCCTGTTTTCATCCACGAGCACGATTGTGAACGATACCCGGAAGATGCGGGCTTTCCGGTCGACTTGCTTTCCCATCGCCTGACCTTCAACGCTTATTCTGCCGGTCGGAGATTGATTTCCCAGAGCTATGTTTCCAATGGTGTCGTCGGGCCGCAGATCCAGGAGCTCCTCGAAAACCGCGATGTGGCCTATATCCACGTGAGGGATACCAACGCCGGCTGTTTTGATTTTCGTATCGAAAGGACAGGCAATGAAGGTGAAGCTACGCAAAGCACGACGTCGGACGAGGGAAGCTCCCATGAATGAAGCTGTCGCATGGGACTCTGTGCTCCACCGGGATGCGTCCGCCGATGATCGGCTTCTCTATGGGGTCACCACGACGGGCATCTACTGCCGCCCGTCGTGTCCGTCGCGGCGGCCAAAGCGCAACAACGTCGCATTCTTTCCCTCGACGGAAGCCGCGGAGCGCGCTGGATTCCGCGCCTGTCAGCGCTGCCGTCCAAATCGCGCGAAATCATCAAACCCCGCGGTCCAGCGGGCACGCGACTACATCGACAATCACATCACCGATCCCAGCGAAGGGCGCATCACTCTCGAATTGCTCGGCGCAGCAGCAGGCCTCAGTCCATATCATCTCCAACGGAAGTTCAAGGAGTTGCTCGGGTTGACGCCAGCCGAGTATATCCGCGTGCGAAAGAGTGAACGGCTGAAGAGTGAGCTCAAGCGCGGCGAAACGGTAAGCCGCGCTACCTTCGGCGCTGGCTATGGATCGAGCAGCAGAGTCTACGGCGATGCCGATGCAAGGCTCGGCATGACGCCCGCGACGTACCGCCGTGGCGGCGCGGGAGCCCGAATCAACTACCTGACTGTGGAGACATCGCTCGGCACACTCCTCGTCGCTGCAACGGATCGGGGCGTCTGCGCTGTAACTCTTGGCGACAATGCGAAATATCTCGAGGTGGCGCTCGAGAGCGAATATCCTGCGGCGGCTCGCTCGCGAGTTATGGCTCCCTCGAGCAAGCTCGCCACCTGGGTAGAAGAGATCGTCGCCGCTGTCGATGGGGAACGCGCTCATCCACATGTTCCGCTCGATGTCCAGGCTTCCGTTTTCCAGTGGAAGGTGTGGCGCGAGCTGCAGAAAATCCCGTTTGGCGAGACTCGGACTTACACGGAGATCGCTGAGGCGATTGGATCTCCGCGAGCGGCACGCGCGGTGGCTAGTGCCTGTGCCACTAATCCCGTCTCGGTGGTGATCCCGTGCCATCGCGTCGTGAGGCGGGGCGGCGGGCTCGGCGGTTATCGATGGGGAATCGAGCGCAAGAGACGTCTGGTCGAAAAAGAACAGAGCGCACGAGAGCGAGGTACGTCCTAGAAAGATAAACGACGCCCGTCTATGTTCCCTGCATGGCTACATTCGGGAACGGGCGCCGCGTCGCTATAGTCGCCGGCGTGAGGACCCCGTTTGCAAAAGCGGGAACTGCATTCAAGTCGATCTCTGCGATAGATCTTGGCAAGCTCTGCGTTGCTGAGCTGCTTCAACGCACCAACCTCGACGGTAGGGAAGTTCAGGCGCTCGTGTTCGGCACGGTCATTCCTTCCGTGCTTGCGCCCAACATCGCCCGAGAGGTGTCGCTTCTTCCTCTTCTGCCGAAAGGGGTCCAGGCATATACAGTCGGCCGCGCGTGCGCGTCTGCAAATCAGGCGATAACCGACGCGGCCGACCAGATCGCCCTCGGTCATCTCGACGTCGCGATTGCCGGTGGATCGGAGTCCCTCTCTAACATCCCGATCCTTCACGCACAGGGATTCGCCGACGCGCTCGTGCTCGCATCCAAGGCGAGAACGTTCCCCGCCAGACTCAGGGCTCTGTCGCGGATCCGTCCGAAAGATCTCGTTCCTGTCACACCGGCGATCGCCGAGCCTTCGACCGGCGAGACGATGGGTCAGTCGGCGGAGAAAATGGCAAAGCTCAACGCCATCGCACGTGAGGAGCAGGACCACTTCGCGCTCAGATCACATCGCCTGGCCGCCGCTGGAACTGCCGATGGCAGACTTACGGCTGAGATCATGCCGGTGTATGTGCCGCCGAGATTCGAAAGCGTGCTCACCTCCGACAATGGTATTCGCGAGGATACGAGCTACGAGCAGCTCGCTGCCCTCAGGCCGGTGTTCGACAGGAAATACGGCTCGGTGACCGCCGGAAATTCCTCACCTCTCACCGATGGTGGCGCCTGCGTGCTCCTCATGAACGAAGAAAAAGCGCGCGCCCTCGGCTATCCTCCGCTCGGAATCATCCGCTCGTACGCTTATGCGGCTCTCGACCCGGGGGAGCAGCTGCTCCAGGCGCCCGTGCTTGCCGCGCCGGTAGCGCTCAAGCGCGCCGGCCTTACCCTGAAGGACATGGATCTGGTCGAGATGCACGAGGCCTTTGCGGCACAGGTGCTCTCCAATCTCAAGGGGTTTGAATCGAAGTGGTGGGCGGAGCGTGCTGGATTCTCCCAGCCGGTGGGCGAAGTCGACAGGGCGAAGCTCAACGTGATGGGTGGCTCGATCGCGATTGGACATCCA
>JANMWS010000142.1:0-1896 GCA_031394125.1 Gemmatimonadales bacterium | reverse complement strand
TATGTCGGCGCGCGGATCCGCCATCATCACCGCAATGCGAATTTCATGGAGTCGCGCGTCCGACGGGAAATGCGTGACGACGGATTCTCCGTCCTCCTGCACTCCCTGCGATCCCGATTCAAAGAGCGCCGCGATTACTCCGTCCCGGTTGGAATCCGGAGTAATTCGCAGCGAGATCCAGCTCACGCTTTGCGGCGGGCTGCAACCATCGGAGCGCTTTCGATCACGCGCCCAGCGATTCCTTCAGCTTGGACCACAGTCCCTTGGGCCGGCTCTCGGGAACCTTCTGGATCTCCGCCAGTCTTCGAAGCAGCGCTGACTCTTCGTCCGAGTAGACGTCTGGAGTCCACAGCTGCAGCCTCACGTGCAGATCGCCGGTCGAGCTCGCGTTGATCCTCGGCAGCCCCCGTCCGCGCAGATTGAACACCTGCCCGCTCTGGGTTCCACCGGGTATCTGCAGCGTCACGGTCCCGCCAACCATCGGCACTTCGACATTGGCGCCGAGCGCGAGTTGCGGATACGTGACGAGCACCTCGGTGTAGAGATCTTCGCCGTCGCGCTCGAAGCGTGGATCTTCTTCCACCTCGAACACCACGAGGATGTCGCCCGCCGGTCCACCGCGTGGTCCGACATTGCCCACGCCGCGCATGGTCATGTACTGACCCGTCGCTACGCCGGCGGGAACGCGCACGGTGATCTGCTTTTCAGCTCGAACGCGCCCTTCTCCCCGGCACTTCTTGCACGGCGACGCGATGATCGTCCCTTCGCCGGAGCACGCCGAGCAGGGCGCGACGCTTATCACCTGGCCGAAGAACGAGCGCTGCGCGCGACGGACTTCGCCGTTGCCGCCGCAGGTCGCGCACACCGTCGTCGACGTTCCCGGTTCGGCGCCCCTTCCATCGCAGCGGTCGCACGGCTCGAGCAGCTTCACCGTCACGGTCTTTTCGACGCCGGTCGCGACTTCAGCGAGTGTCAGCGGCATCGGAAGCTTGATGTCGGATCCCGTACGAGGTCCACCTCCGCGCTGACCGGCGCCGCCAAACAGATCGCCGAATCCACCAAGACCCCCGAGATCGCGCATGAAGATGCTGAGCGCTTCGGAGAGATCGACGTGGTGGAATCCACCGGCGCCGCTGCGCAGACCCGCCTCACCGTAACGATCGTAGAGCGCGCGCTTGTTCGGATCGCGGAGCACGTCGTACGCCTCGGTGATCGCCTTGAACCTTTCTTCGGATTCCTTCGATCCATTATTGCGGTCGGGATGGCATTCCATCGCGAGCTTGCGATACGCCTTCTTTATTTCTTCGTCGCCGATGCCGCGCTGGACGCCGAGCGTTTGATAAAAATCAGCCATGGTTCCTGGGATTCTCCTTCAATAGATCCGTCACCAGCTCGGACGTGTGTGTCACGAGCGAGATGACTTTGTCGTACGGCATGCGGGTCGGTCCAATCACGCCGATGACGCCTGTCAGCGGACCGGCGTGATACGAAGCAGTGACGACCGTGAAGCTCGCCAGCCTCGGGTCGCTGTGCTCGTTGCCGATCGTGATCGAGACACCCCCTGTCTCGCTACGACGACGCAGCAGCTCGCCAAGTTTCTCGCGCGTCTCCGTGAGCACCACCAGCTTTTTCATGTTGTCGATGCTGGCGAACTCGGGCTGTTCGGCGAGAACCGATGCCTGTCCCAACATAACGGTGTCGGGGCTTGGCTCCAGTGCGCTCTCGAAAAGCTGGTCGCCTTCCTCGATGAACACATTGAGGAGATGCGATGCTTCCGGAGTCGGACCGATGTCGCGCAAGCGGTCGCCCAGTGATGAGCGAATCTGACGCAGGCTGAGCCCGGCGAGCCGCTCGTTCAGGACCTGAGTGACCTCAGCGATCGCCGCATCGGCGATC
>JANMWS010000163.1:0-4350 GCA_031394125.1 Gemmatimonadales bacterium | reverse complement strand
ATTTTGTGCGTAGGCGAGCGCGAATTGCGGATCCAGGTCGATCGCGCGTTCGAAAAGAGCGGATGCGCGAAGATAGGAGCTTGGGTTGTTATTGATCCGGTCGGAGATGCTCATCCCTCGCAGGTAATAATCGTACGCCTCAGGATTGCTCGTCGGTCGCGACGCCAGCGCACTCCTGTCGCTCTGACTGAGATTCAATCTCATCGCCTGGGCAACACTCTCGGCTACCTTCGACTGAATATCGAACACACCAGTCGCTTCCCCCTGGTACGGCTCCGACCATATCTGCGCTCCACTGCTCGCGCGCTGGAGCACCGGGGTGATCTTCACCAGATTATGCCCGGGTCGGGATCGATCCCACCGCACCGTTCCGGTGAGCAGATAAGTCGCGCCCAGCTCTTTGCCAATCTGTTGCGCCGGCTTAGTGGTGTTGGCATAGCCCTTCGAGCTTTGCCGTCCAATCACGGTGAGCCCCGACAGAGTACCGAGCTTGCTGGAGATCTCGTCGGTCATCCCTTGCGCGAAATACTCGTCGTCGCTCTTCCCAAGATTGTCGAACGGGAGAACCGCCAGCGAGGGAGTCATATCGGCAACGACCGCGGTCGCAGTCTCCGACGTTCTATGCCCGCGCCAATACGCGGTCGACGACGCGAGCAGCGCGAGAAGTATCGCCGCTCCCATCGCCATGAACATCCCGCGTCGCTCCGACGATTTCGCGCGACTCGGCGCTATCGCACCGAGATGCGGCGTCGTCGCTCCACTTGGCGTAACCGCTCCCTCGAGCTCGGCCAGCATTTCCGCCGCCGACTGCGGACGATCTGCGGCGTGCTTCTCGAGCGAGCGCATGATGAGCGACGACAGCTCGCGCGGCACCGCGGGACGCCTTGCATCGATCGGCTCCGGTTTCTGCGTCGCGTGGGCTGCGAGCATTGCCTGCGGCGAGCGCGCGCTGAACACCTGCTGGCCCGTCAGCATCTCGTACGCCATTGCGCCCACACCATAGAGATCGGCCCGATGATCCGTCGACGGATCCGCAGCCGCTTGCTCCGGTGACATGTAGGCCGGTGTGCCGAGCGCGACACCCAGCGATGTCAGCGAAGATCCCGGGTTGGTGGATGCAGTCAGCGCCTTTGCTACACCAAAGTCAGCGACCACCGCGTGATTGCCGGTGAGGAGAACGTTGTCGGGTTTGATGTCGCGGTGTACGACGCCGTGTTCGTGAGCGTAGGAGAGAGCGCTCAATACATCGCGAAGGATTCTGGCCGTATCATGAACGGGGAGCTCCCCCGATCGCGCGAGGCGAACGCGCAGCGACTCGCCCTCTATGAAGGGCATCATATAGTAGGGGAGCCCCTCGCTTATTCCTGCACTCAGGACTGGAACGATATGCGGATGCTGCAGCTTTGCGGCGAGCTGGATCTCGCGCCGGAACCGCTCGATGTTGACGGTCGCGGCGAGATCGGGCAGCAGCACTTTCACCACCACTTTGCGGCCGAGCGATGTGTCCTCGGCGATAAAGACCCGGGACATGCCGCCGCCGCCAAGCTCGCGCTCGAGGATGTAGGCATTGCCCAGTGTTGCCTGGAGCTGGTCCCGGAGATCGGTCATTCGATCATATGAGGGAAGGAGCGGCGGGCCGAATCGCTTAACCGCTCACCAATGTAGACCCGTTGTCCCCGACCGTAAACCGCGAAGTACTCGCGGCAGCCCGAAGCCAACGGCCGGCCCCACAAAGCCCCCGGCCGGTAGTCTTCAGTGGTAGTTAAGCCTGCGTTCGGACTTATCTGGCGCGACAACCCCCGCCGCCGGGAGCCGTCATCTCGGCCGCAAATTGCCGCAGGCCGGCTATCGCGTCCTCGTCGAGCTCGAAGTCGAGGCCGGCAGCGGTGCCGCGGACATCCTTCGCGGCAAGCAGAGCGAGGAACGCGCAGGTAGAAAGGCGCACCGTGGCAGTGCGCTCGATGTGCACCTGCGGCGTTGGAGCGTATAGGTTTATGCGTGCATCCGCGCCGCGAGTCGAGAGAGGCTCCCTCAGCGCGACGCCCTGCGGCCACCATACCTGTGTTTTTTGCGAGATATTCGTTGGAATTCGCGCAACACTGTCGCCAACCTTGAGTGTCATGACCAATTCGGGGATCGCAGCCAACGCGTTATCGAAATAGGACGCCGATGACTCGTCCGCGACCAGCGAGATGCGAATGGAGTCCGGTGCGTTGAGAGGCCGGCGTCCAGCTATCTCATACGCCGCGGTCAGGGTATGAACAGCAGGCGAGTCCCGAAAGATCCTGGAGAAAATGCTTCGTGGCGCGAGTGAAGTCCTGAAGCGCGCGGTGGTGATGTTGAGCGCGGTATCGAACGCGTATCCGATCTCACCGGAAAATCCCCTGTCAGCCGGTGCCGGCAGCGAGACCCGCCTCTCACTGATTTTCTCCTGCACCGACGCCCGCGCGCTGCTTACGGCCAGCACGAGCAGCAACGGAGACGCGCGGAACAACATGGCGAGCTTTCCTGGACGGGGTGGATCATGGCTACAACACGCCCGGATTTGTGTCAATACAGGAGTTGTCTCCCCTTCTTGACGCGAAGTCGAATCTGACCTATGCTCGACCCGCGAGAGCCACTCACGTGAGTGCTGCGTCAGGCGGCCTCTCCCAGAATTGCTTGCTTCAGCTCAACCCACCCTGGCACTTTGGAGGCAAGATGAGAATCACCGGGAAGGTGGCCGCGCGCACGGCCTTGATCGCTTTGGCAATCGCTGGGTCAGCCAACATTGCTCGAGGTCAGCAACGCGACGCGCGCGCGATACGCGCGCTTTCGGATCAATGGCAGCGCGACGTCGCCGCGCAAAATGTCGACGCGATCGCGGCCCTCCAGGCTCCGGATGCGGTGTTCATGATGTCGCACGCCCCGCTTACGACCGGATCGACGGCGATTCGTGGAGCGTGGGGCGAGATGGTCAAGACGCCGGGTCTCATTCTGCACTGGACTCCGACCAAGATCGACGTTGCGAGTCCCACAGTGGCGACCGAGTACGGCACCTACACCGAGTCGTACGACACGCCTCAAGGAAAGGCGACGGACGCCGGCAACTACATCACGATCTGGCACAAAATCAAAGGCAAGTGGCGAGTTGCTGTGGATGCAGCGAACACGACCGTTCCGCTGCCGGCGGCGGCACCCGCAGCCCCGCCGGAAGCATCGACGGTGGCGGTCCACTCGGCGAGCTCAATAACGTGGGGCGACCTGACCGCACCCGGCTTCCCGCCAGGTGCGAAGATCGCTGTTCTGAGCGGAAATCCCGGCGGCCCCGGTGAGTTCGTGCTGCGTCTCCAGTTTCCGGACGGATACCAGGTCCCGGTTCACTGGCATCCCAGGGCGGAGCAGGTCACCATCATTTCGGGGAGCCTCGGATTCGCGATGGGAAATGCGTCCGATGCGAGCGCGTTGCACACTTATAGCCCCGGTGATTTCGCATACATTCCACCCAATCACGCGCACTTCGCGCTGGCGCACGGACCGACGGTCGTGCAGGTCAACGGCATGGGACCATTCCTGATCAACATCGGCGCGCCGAAATGAGGCGCATCAACTTCGCCCTTGTTGCGCTGGCGACAATCCCGGGCGGGGCGTGTAGTCGCGCCCCTGCGCCGCTGCCGTGCCTTCAATTTTCCGCTGATCTGATGCCGGATCTCGCGGGCGGATTGATCAGAAAGGATTTCAGGATGGCAAATGCCTGGGCGGTGAAGTCGGATCAAATGATCGACTCTGTTGGAGTGAAGGTGCCCGCCTACTTCCTGTCGGGAGACGTCATTGCGCCCAACGGTGAGGCGATCGTTGGCACATGGGTTACCACGGATGTCACCAAGCCCGGGCTGATCTACTCGGTTTCGCCTCAAGCCCAGAAATACACCAGCTTTGTGAAGGCGGGAGATCCAGCGACTGTCGGGATTACCATGGAGAAACCCGGCGCGAAAGAGTCCATCAGTTGTGTACTGAATGGTCGCGCGAAGTCGCCTCAGCCAGGTGTCGCGCCAGGAGCAACAACTCCCTAGAAGCGGACGAGGCTACCTCGGAAGCTCCCAGCGTCGGCGCCTTGTTCGGTGCCGGTGGACTGGTCGCATTAGTTTGCAGTAACAACCACGGAGAACCCCCATGCATCGCAACTCGGCCGCAGTCTTCAGCTTCGCGACAATCCTGCTCACAGCCATTGCTTTCTGCGCCGAGCCGGCGAACGCCCAAAAGGCCAAACACGGAGCGAAAGTCGATGCGTCACAATCCGCCGCCAGCGGGTGCGACGCTTCTCTGTGGAACCATGTCTACAATCCGACGCGACTGCAGCAGCTCACGCCG
>JANMWS010000074.1:0-2909 GCA_031394125.1 Gemmatimonadales bacterium | reverse complement strand
CTCGATATTCGGGACGTTCATCACGCGCAGCGGTGTGATCTCGAGCGTCCACTCCTTCGCGCAGTCACCGGTAGGGAAGTGGTTCGCGGCGTTCCTGGTTCTCGCGATCGTCGTCACGGCCTATCTCGTCTCGACGCGGCTCAAGGATCTGAAGTCGACCGCCGAGCTTGAGAGCATGGTGAGTCGCGAGGCTGCGTTCCTCTATAACAATCTCGTGCTGGTCGGAATAGCGTTCTCCGTGCTGTGGGGAACGCTTTTCCCGATCATCAGCGAGGCGGTGCGTGGCAACAAGATCACCGTCGGTCCGCCCTTCTTCAATACGGTAAACATCCCGCTCGGACTGCTGCTGTTGCTGCTCACGGGAATTGGTCCTTTGATCGCGTGGCGTCGCGCGTCGGTCGCGAACCTCAGACGGCAGTTCCTAATTCCTGTAAGCGTGTCGATTACGGTTGGAGTCCTCTTTTTCGCCTTCGGAGTACACGACGTCGCGGCGCTGCTCTCGTACACGTTTGGCGGACTGGTGGTCGCTACCATAGGACAGGAGTTCTACAAGGGAGTCGGCGCGAGGCACCGGATGTACGGCGAGTCGAGAATCATTGCGCTGCCAAGACTCATCGCCCGCAATCGCCGCCGCTACGGCGGATACATCGTGCACCTCGGCGTCGTCGTGGTGTTTGCAGCCTTCGCCGGTCTCGCCTTCAAGCGCGAGTTCGATCTCAACCTCAACGCCGGTGATTCGAAGACAGTCACCGATGCGTGGGGACACAGCTGGACCTTCGTAAGTCAGGGGATCTCGCGCTACAACGTGCTCAATCGCGAGGTCACCGCGATCGCGCTCGACGTCACGCGCGATGGAAAACATGCGGGCGTCATCACCAGCGAGAAGCGGCAGCACGTGGATTCGCGTGGCGCACCGACGTTCGAGCCATCGACCGAAGTCGGGATCATGGGATCGTTCAAGCAGGACGTGTACGTCGTCCTCGCCGGAGTACGCGGCGCCAATGACGCGGAGATTCGCGTCACGTTCAATCCGCTCGTTCGATGGGTGTGGCTCGGCGGCGCTCTCATGGCGCTCGGCGGACTCGTGGTTATGTGGCCAGCCGCCGACAGGCAACGCGCACAGAGTGGCTACGCGGCCGTACTCAAGCCGCGTCATCTGCGTGATCAAGTACCAGATCTGGTACGCGCGTGAAAGTGAGCGTGCCCACGATGATGACACGCCGCAGTTTTGTGCTGGCCATTCCGGCGCTCGGATTAGCCGCGGCCGTATTTCCGCGACGCATCCTCGCGGCACAGACGGCGGTACAGACGTTCAACGGCCCGATGGCCGATGCCGATGCGGTTTACAAACCGGTGACGCTCGCGCCGAAGCCGAACGCGACGCCATCAATGACCCCTGCACAGCGCGATGATCTCGAGCACCAGATCCATTGTCAGTGCGGATGCAATCTCGACGTGTACACCTGCCGCACGACCGACTTCGCGTGCAGCGTATCGCCGGCGATGCACAGCGATGTGATGGGCCTCGTCGACGGTGGGCACGGCGCACAGGAGATTCTCGCCGCGTTCAAGGCTGTTTACGGCGAGAAGGTACTGATGGCACCGGTGAGAAGCGGATTTAATCTTGTCGGGTATACGATGCCTTTCGTCGCGCTCGGAGCGGGCGCAATTGGCATCGCGGCGTTGCTGCGGCGGTGGAAATCGCGTACGCGGCCCGGAGCGTTGATCACTCATTCGCACGTTGATGCAACGGACGGAGAGCTCGCCGCTCTCGACGCTGCAGTGAGAAAGGATGCATGACGGCACTTCTGATCGGTACCGCGCTCGCGGTCGCGTCGCTCTGCTTCGTGCTCTATCCCCTCTTTCGCGCCGATATTTCGGTAGCGAAGCGAGGCGTCGCGAAACCGCGGTCAACCCTCGCTGTCGATGCGCTACGCGAGCTGGAATTCGATCGCGAGACCGGTAAGATCTCAGACTCGGATTACGAGCCTCTCAAGGCGCGCTACACCGAGCAGGCGCTCGCAGTAATGCGCGCCGGCGGCGCTTCGGTGTGCGAAAAGTGCGGCCCTAGCCCAGAGCGGGACGCCGAGTTCTGCTCGAACTGCGGCGCCGCTCTCATCAGTTAGGCCGGATCGTCAGAAGCGAGACGAGCTCAGCTTCACATCGGACCTCGCCCAGGCAGCGACAAACTTCCGGCGCGCATCAGCATCGTCCCGACCCTGAGCTTTCAGGCTCGCAGCCAAACCGTAGAGCGACCATCCGTTGTTGGGATTCCGACGCAAATCCTCTGTGAAGACACGCTCCGCTTCGCCCGCTCGACCGGCAGCGAGTAGCGCAGCGCCGAGCGACTGGCGCACCGGGTAGTACCAGGGCGTGGGCTCATCGTAGCGGAGTGCGTCCTGAAGCTTGACCGCTTCCTCGAGATGTGGAACAGCGCGCGCTGCGTGTCCCTGCCGCAACGCGATCTCACCAAGAAGTGTGTGATGAGCGATGCCGAGGAGAGATTTGCCGCTGTGAAATCCGAGAAGGAAATCGGCTGGAAGGGCGGCCGCTGCGGCAGCGACGCTGTCACTCTCCGCTGCTGCTTCCGCGAACCGACCGGTTCCCGCGAGAGCAAGCCCCCGCGCGTAGTGCCAGACCGGCCGCCCGTATAGAAGTCCCGGAGCAGGCGCTGGCTGGGCCAATATTTCATTCCACTTCCCGAATCGCGCCAGGGCACCGAGGTAAGCGATCGTAAAAACCTGCAGCGACGGGCTGGCTAGCGCCATCTGCGCCGGAATCTTCGCTACCAAATCCTGCGCGGCTTTGATCGCCTGTGCGCTTCTGCCTTCCATCATCGTTGCCGCACGCAGGAAGTCGAGATTGTGCGCGTAGTAGAAAGGGTAGGCGCCTTGGGCCTGCCGGTCGGC
>JANMWS010000054.1:0-15955 GCA_031394125.1 Gemmatimonadales bacterium | reverse complement strand
GTCAGATTGCGCGGCGCAGATCCGGGAGTCGCGTCAGTTACGAACAGGTCGGGCTGATCGTACGAGCGAACCGGCTTGGCGTTCGCGGTCCCCGTGAACGCGATTCGTTTTCCATCGGGGGAGAGAGCGATCGTCCCGATGCTCCCGTCGATGCTGGCAATCTTGCCGATCGCTCCGCCGCTCGCGGGGACGGCATAAATGTCCGCCCCCGTGGTCGGGTAATAAGGCTCGAAGTTGCGGTTCGACGTGAAATACAGTTTCGATCCATCCGGCGACCACACTGGCTCGCCTTCGTCGAAATCGCCGAACGTGATCTGTCTCAATGTCGGGAGCGCGCCGGTCGGAGCAATTGACGTCGGTACCGTCCAGATGTGATTGTGCGACGTCGGGTCAGTATAGCCGCCGCCATTCCAGCGGTACTGGGCGCGGGTGATGACACGAACATCGCTCACGTGCTTCTTCTGCGTCGAGTCTGTCGCGTTCTTGAGCGAATCGAGCTTCGCTTGCGCCGATGATGATGAATCCGGCTTTGGTGACGAGTTGAACGCGATGGTGCGTCCGTCTGGCGACCACACGGGAGACGAAGCGCCGGTGTGTGCATTTGTCAGTGCGCGCCCTTCACCGCCATCCATCGAGATGAGATAGATCTGCGCCGGCTGCGACTTCCCATCGACCGGATCCGGAGTGCGGACGAAGGCGATCTCTCTTCCGCCCGGAGACCACCGTGGCGACCGGTCGTTCTTTCCAGATGTCAGCGGTCGTGGCTGCGCGCTCCCGTCAGACGGAACCACGAAGATCTGCGTCTCGTACCGGTCCTTGTCCTCGTTCACGTTCACTCGCACGAAGACGACCTGCGATCCATTCGGTGAGATCTGAGGATCGGCAGCCCACACGAACTTGAACAGATCCAATTCGGTGATCGGACGGCGGTCGGCGAGGCGATTCGCAGGTGGAGCGGCGGCGAGGAAGAGGAGCGGGAGAGCGATCGAGTACCAGCGCGGACGAATCATTCGAATGTTCTCGGGGGTAAGTACTGGCATCTCGGTCGATCGAGACTAAGAGCAACTGAACGGGTGCGAGTACTGCCATCTCGGTTGATCGAGATCAACAGCAACAGAACGGGTGCGAGTTGTCAGTAGCGTAGCTGTTAGTTGACAGTTCACTACGCCCAGACTTCACTATTGGCAGGTGCCAGACTATCCCTTCACGGGCACCATAATGTGGGCGTACGGCGTGCCCTTCCACATCACCCACGGAGTGCCGCCGGTCGGAACCCCGGGAAGCGAACTGAGCGCCGCCGTGTTGGGCGTCGTCACCATGATGTGCGGACCGGCCACTACCCAATCCTGCGCGTTCTTGGCGGACTCGGCGGTCTTGGCAAAAGGATCGGTAACGCTTGCACCACGGTCGCCCTGCAGCATGTACGCGACCCCGACACCCGTCAGCTTGGGCGATTTCTTGGTCATCCATGCGCCGGCCCACTTCTGGAACTCGGCATCGAGGCACATCGGGTCCTGACCCATGGCGCCGGTCGCATTCGGCGTGGAGGGATAACAGACCCAGCCGTTCGTTCCAGCGCGCAGCTGCGCGAATTTGCCACCTTCCGTGGCCGGCCAGTCCATGATCGTCGCGGCCGATGCGACCGAGTCGGGCGCCGCGCTCATGGCGTTCTTGATCTTTCCGTCTTTGGTGGTCAGGTCCGCGGAAGCAGTCGTTGTGGTGGAAGCAGTCGTCGACGCGGCTGCCGTCGTGCTGTCGGCTGTCGAAGCCGCTGGCTTGCTGCACGCGGCGAGACTTCCAAGCGATACGGCTACGGCGAGAGGCAGGAGGATGCGCATGGTGCCCTCTGATTGGGGGGGGCGAACAAAAAAAACATAAGGCGGCCTGCTATCAGTCGCCAGCCGGTAGTCATCTGTTCTTATTGCTGGCGCTGAAACTTTCCAACCAATTTCGCCGATAGGGCATCCAATCACTGTTAGAGCTAGCCACAGGCCTTCTCGCCCAGACTGGATCCCTCGATGATTGGCTTTTCTGCGCTCCTCGCACTCGCACTGAATCTCCAGATTCAGCAGCAGGCACCCCCACCCTCCGCTGGTGGGGCGTCCACGTCATACCGCGTCGCCGCGCCGACAGATACTGGCGCGACTGCCGTCCGCGCCGAGGTTTCTCCTTTGATCGACGGCAAGGATGACGATCAGGTCTGGCGCGACACTCCCCCGATCACAGCATTCAGGGAGTGGCGCCCAACCGAGGACAAAGCTCCGCGATTCAAGACGGAAGCGAAGATCGCCTACGACGCTTCGAACCTGTACGTATTCGTCCGCGCGTTCGATCCTCACCCCGACAGCATCATCAAGCTGCTGGAGCGGCGCGACACATTCACTTCGTCCGACATGATCTGGCTGTTCGTCGACTCCTACCACGACCGGCGGACCGGGTACGAGTTCGGAGTGAACGCCGCTGGCGTGAAGGTCGACCAGGCCATTTACGACGACGGTAACGAGGATCAGGCGTGGGACGCGGTGTGGGATGTCGCGACCCGCATCGATTCCCTTGGCTGGACCGCCGAGTTCCGGCTACCGCTCTCGCAGATGCGCTACAGCAGGGATCGAAAGCACATTTTCGGCATCTCCATCGATCGCGACATCTATAGGTATTCCGAGCGCGAGATCTGGCCACTGCTCCGGCAGTCGAAGCCTGGATTCGTCTCGCAGTTCGGAGCGCTCGAGGGGCTGGACGACCTGGAAGCACCGCGTAAGCTCGAGGCCATTCCTTATGTAGTCACCAAGAACGCATCGCGGATCGTCAACAACACCTTCGCCCAGAAATCGAACGTGACGATCGGCGGCGATGTGAAATACCGGTTGGCTCCAAACCTCACGCTCGACGCAACGATCAATCCCGACTTCGGTCAGGTCGAATCCGATCCGGCCGTGCTCAATCTTTCCGCCTATGAGTCGTTCTTCGACGAGCGGCGCCCGTTCTTCGTGGCGGGGCGCGGGCTTTTTAACTTCAGCGTGAACTGCAGTGCCGTCAACTGCAACAGCGAAGGCCTCTACTATAGTAGGCGCATCGGGCGGACTCCGGAGCTCGCCGGTATCTATGGCGACACCGTTCCGCTCCAGCCGACGACGATCATCGGGGCGGCGAAACTGCTGGGTCGATTCCCGCAGGGTCTGACTGTCGGCGTACTGGATGCAGTGACGCAGCGAGAAGCGAGTCCGGGCGATACTACCTTCGCGCCCGGAACGAATTACGCCGTGGCGCGGGCGACACAGGATTTTCGGAAGGGAAACAGTGCAATCGGCGCGATTGTCACGGCGGTTAACCGAAGGATGGATCAATGGTCGTCGCCGTTCCTGGCAGCGGACGCGTATGCCGCTGCGCTGGATTTCCGGCATCGTCTCTTCCAGAACAAGTACGAGATCTCCGGATCATTCGACCAGAGTCGCGTGCGCGGGACGCCGGCCGTCATTCTCGGCATGCAGACCAACAGCGTACACCAGTACCAGCGGCCCGACGCCAACCTTCCCCTCGACCCCAATCGCACCGTGCTGAGCGGCGACGCCGAAGAATTCCATTTCGGCAAGATCGGCGGAGAGCACCTGTTGTTCGAGTCCGCGTACCAGCGCCGCTCGCCGGGATTCGAGATCAACGACCTCGGTTTTCTCCGGCGCGCGGACCAGGTGTCGTGGAACACGTGGGTCGGTTACTTCGACCGGAAACAGCGGCTCTTTTACAACCGCTTCCAGTGGAACAACAACTGGTGGCAGTACTGGACGACGGAGGGCTTGCCACTGGAGGCTGCGTACAACACCAACACCCACATCACCTTCAAGAACAGCTGGGGCTGGCATATGGGCGGAACGCTTGGCCAGCTCGGCACCACCTACGACGATCGAACAGCGCGCGGTGGGCCAGCGGTCAGGCAGAGCTCTTATATCGCGCCGTGGTTCTTCATGAATGGTGATGATCGGAAATCGATTGTGCCGTACTTCAACGTCAATTTTTTCAGAGGCGAAGGCGGCAGGAACACATCGGTCTCCGTGAGCCCGGAGATCGATTTCAAAGTCCTCGGCTCATTCAGCTCAGCCATTTCGCTCAACTGGTCGCACAACGTCAGCGACAACCAGTGGTTCGGGAGATTCACAGATGCAACAGGCACTCACTACACCTTCGCGCACCTCGATCAGCACACGACGGGCGTGACGCTGCGGCTCAATTACACGTTGACGCCGGAGATGTCACTCCAGGCGTACACGCAGCCGTTCGTGTCGAAGGGGAGGTACAGCAACGTCCGCCAACTCTCGGCGAACCCGCGGGCGGAGGCGTACGACGACCGCTACGCTGTGTTCAACGATCCCGCCGTCACCGCGAATCCGGGCGGATTCAACTTCAAGGCGTTCCAGTCAAACGTGGTCTACCGCTGGGAGTACCGGCCCGGCTCGACGCTCTTCGTCGTGTGGAACGAGGGGAGACAGGGGTACGCCGGAGCGGAAGGTGGGCGGAATTTTCAGGGGGACGTTCGCGATCTGATGAGACTGCACCCGGCGAATACTTTCTTAGTGAAAGTCTCGTATTGGCTGAACAGGTAAGTAACTGCAACAGAACGGGTGCGAGTACTGGCACCCCTGTTAGTCGAGACTAAAAGCAACTGAACGGGTGCGAGTTTGCCAGTAGCATAGATACCAGTGGTCAGTTCACGACGTCGGGACGTTACTGGCGCGGATCATGGCACAGGCAAAGGCCTGTGGCGTAATTCATTGAGTGACGTCCCGACGTCGTGAACTGGTAACTTGCAGCTACGCTACTGACAAACTCGCACCCGTTCAGTTGCAGTTGTCAGCTCTGCGGCGAGGCATTGTTGGCCCGATCAATGTCGGGCAGCGCATGGCGCGGATCGACCTCGGCGTGCGTGACCCGTTTCTTCTCCGGGACTCGATAGACGAACTGCGAGCCGAGGTTCCACATCTCGACGGGCAGCTTTACGGTAGTTCGTGATCCGTCGCTGAAAGTGAGCGTTAACTCAGCCGGCATCACCATCGTGCCGCGATTCGAGAGATGGACGCTCGAGCCACCGTCTTCGCGAGTGGTGACGGAGTCCACTGCCTGGTCGAGTCTGGCGGTGGAGAAGATCCAGCCGCGCCAGAACCAGTCGAGATCCATTCCGGACTGATCACGCATCGTTCGAAAGAAATCCGCGGGCGTCGGGTGCTTGAATGCCCAGGCACGGATGTACTCGCGGAAGGCGGCGTCAAAGCGAGCCTTGCCGAGCACTTCGTAGCGCAGTATCTGCATCATCAGAGCTGGCTTCTGGTATCCGACCCAGAAGAGATCGCGCACCTGCGTCGGGTTCGTGATGAGCGGCTGCTCATGCTTTCCATGCTCGGCGTAGAGATGGAGGGGGTGCACCTCGATCGAGTCGCCGTACGCCGCGCCCTGAAAGTATTTCGCGGCGTTACCGAGATCGATGAAGGTGTTGAAGCCTTCGTCCATCCATGGATAGAGCCTCTCGTTCGAGCCGACGACCATCGGGAACCACTCGTGCCCGAATTCGTGTGCGATCACCCACTGCAGGTCCTCGCGGATTGGGCTGTTGGGCGTGAAAGTTAGCATCGGGTATTCCATTCCCTCGATGGGACCTTCGACGGTGGTAGCGTGTGACCACGGGTAGCGATACCACTGCTCGCTGAAATACTTGATCGCTTCCCTCCCCATCCGATTCACCTCGGCCCACTTGTCCGCCGACGGACGATAGAGACTCTCGATGAGAATGCCGTCGTACCCACTCGCATCCCAACGGAAGTTAGGCGCGGCGGCGAACGCGAAATCGCGCACGTTGGTGGCGGTGAAGTGCCAAGTCAACGATGGAACCGGATCGAGCGGCGAAGCGGCTCCGCGTGCAGACACGCGGGGCCGCGAAAGCTCCATGTTGCCGGCTTCGTCTGCACCGACGATCGCCACGGCAGTTTCGGATCGTCTCGCCGCCGCGAGGCGTGTACGCTGGGTTGATGTGAGCACCTGCTCCGGATTGGCGAGCTCTCCGGTGGCGGCGACGATGTACGATCGGGGGACAATCAGGGACACATCAAAATTGCCATACTCGAGGTAGAACTCACCGGCGCCGATGTACGGCTCGTGATTCCAGCCGTGAACGTCGTCGTAGACCGCCATCCGCGGATACCATTGTGCGATCTCGTAGAGCGAACCGTCGTGTCCCATGCGGCCGCCACCCATCGGCGGAACGCTAAAGCGCCACCTGATATCCAAGTCGACTGTGGCGCCGGAGGGGAGTGGCGTTGCCAAGTCAATTCTCATCGTCGTGCCGTAGGTCGTGTGTTTCGCATCCGCGCCGGCAATGCGTACGGACTCGAGCGTCAGTCCGCCGTTGAATCCCTGGCAGGAGAAATCGAAAGTCGCGTCGAGGAAGACGAGCGGCGGCTGATTGAGCTGGTTGGTGATACTGCTCGGAGCGCAGAGATTCTGCTCGACGAACAGCCAGAGATAAGGAACCGCGTCGGGCGAGTGATTGACGTAATGAATCGTCTCGCGTCCGCGAACCTCGTTACGCGCGGGGTCGAGTGTCGCGGCTATTTTGTAATCGACTCGCTGCTGCCAGTACTTGGCGCCCGGCCTACCGCTGCTCGTCCGAACGTCGGTCGGAGTCGGAAGATCGAGGGCGCGAAATGGAGAGCTGTCGGCGACTTGTTGCAGCGCCGATTGCGAGCGCGCAATCTCCATCGGCGCGAGGAGCAGGAGCGAAGGCACGAGGAACGCGTGGATATGCAGGCGAACCGCATTGCATCTCATGTTTGTAATTATGCGCCTGCCGGCGTGACGTCGATAGAATGCGTATCGCTCTTCCCTCTTGCACTGACTGTCACCTGGACCCGTCCGCCTTTGAGGCCCTCGACTCTGACGCTGGCGAATGAGGTCGTATCACCCGGAGGCGGATTAAAGGGAATTATGGCCGCGATTGTAACATCCGACACGGTGAAGCTTCCATCGCGGATGGGATCAATAAGCAAAAACCCAACGGGACCGGTAACAGACCCGGACGCGGTGAGTCGGATCGTGTCTCCGACTTGCACCATGCTCGGCCCCGTGAGAGAAATCTTGTCGAGCCCCGTTGGACCGCCGGCGACTCCCGTGAAATCAAGATTGCAGCCAGCCATTAGCATAGTAGCCAGGGCAAGAACTCCAACCGCTGCTGCTTTTGTCGAGTCGAGCGAAGTGTGGCGATACATGATTGAAACCTCCATGGTGGGACATTTCTCAGCTCACGAAGGATCCAACAACGGCGGGGTCGATCCAATACGTCGACATACGTAGTAAGAACGATCGGAATGGAGATCCTTCTGCCCACGGTTCTCGGCGACGTAATTTTGTTGGCAGACACACTCCAGAGGCAAAGCGCATGATACTCAAATCGTTTTACGCCTACGCTGCCTCGGCCTGTCTGGCGATGGCCGTCATGAGTTCTGCGGCGCGATCGCAGGGGTATCCATTCAGCCAGAGAGGTACTGTCACCCAGATGGTCGCCTTCACCGAGATCACCGTTTCGTACGGTCGTCCGGTTGCCCGCGGGCGCGCTTTGTTCGGCGCGCTCGTTCCGTGGGACAGCGTCTGGCATCCGGGGGCGGATTCGGCGACGCGCGTGACATTCAATCACGACGTACGGCTCGAAGGGAAATCCCTACGCGCAGGCGAATACTCGTTGTGGCTCATCCCGCGCGAGCACGCGCAGTGGACGGTGATTGTGAGCCGAGCTGCGCACGTATTTCATAAACCGTATCCCGGGTCAGGATTCGACGTGCTGCGCATCGATGTGACGCCAGAACAGGCCTCGAACATGGAGTCCTTCGCGATCTATTTTCCGCTGGTGCTGCGCGACGCAGCGGTGGTGCGTCTTCACTGGGGTACGACAGCGGTGCCGATACGCATCGAGGCGCCCTTCAGGCCGCAGGTTATTGACTCAACCCAGAGATGACTACGCGCTTACACTTTACGCGGCAGATGAACGGTGAAGGTGGTACCGGCCTCGTCCGAAGACTCCACCTCGATTCTGCCCTTGTGCGCGCTCACAATCCGATCGGCGATGTAAAGTCCCAAGCCAAGGTTCCCTGCGGGCCCGCTGTTCGCGGTGACCTCCTTCCGCTTCATCGGATTGAAAATCCCGTTCAACTGCTCGGCAGGGATAGTGACGCCGCGATTGTGTATCGCAACCGAGACTTCCTTGTCATCGCCCTGGACGCTCACCGTCGCTGACGTTTTGCCGGAGCCGTACTCCAGCGCGTTGGTGATCAGATTCGTCAAAAGCTGGCTTACGCGCGGACAGTCCCATTCACCCTGCAGCGACCCACGTGCATCGACCTTTATGGTTCGATCCGGATACGCCGCCGAGACCTCGTTGACGACGTCGTGCACGACCTTCCCCATATTCATGCTGGCGCGGACGATGGGAATGCCCCCGCCGAGCCGGCTCCGGGTGAAGTCGAGCAGAGCGCCGATCATCTGATTCATGCGCTTGGAGCTGCTGGATATTCGCGACGTGAGGGTAAGGTGCGGCTCTACGAGCTCGTGCGTGTCCAGCATGAATTCGGCGGACATCATAACCGCGCCGAGCGGCGTTCTCAGATCATGACCCAGGATCGCGAGGAACATCTCCTTGGAATGATCGAGGTCCTCGGTGTATCGCGCAATCGATTCAGCGAGCGCCTGGTCAATGGCTTCGTTGAAGCGGGTCAGGTCGCCGATATCGGCTGACGTGAGCGCCCCATGCTCTTTCGTCCAGAGACGGATCACACTCGCGCGGAGGGCGCGGTACTCGGAGACCATCTGATCGGTGCTAAAGCCACTTTCAGCGCGATCCGCTCCGTGCTTTTCTGCCGCCGTGTTCTCGGCTACAACCGGTGCGTTCCCTTTCGATTTTTCGGTCTGCTCATGCTTGTCCTGCGGGGTATCCAGATCGGCTGCGATGACCGTGAGCATCTCACTCGCGTGGTCGCGCAGCGATGCGATGTCCATCGAGCCACTGGCCGGCCCGCAGGTCCGCGCAAACGCTTCAAACTCCACCATGATCGACTCGCGGTTGGTCAGGATGAAATCAGACAGGGAACTCGGTTTCCCGCTCGAGCCGGGCGTATCTACGACGAGAGACGGCCCTCGTGCAGCACCATTGGTAGGCGCTGGCTTCGGGGGAGAGGGGATGACTGAACCAGTTTTTATTTCCGGCATGCGGACGCTCCACGTGACTGAACGAGGCGTCGCCAGAATCGCCGATGCTGTCCTTCAACGTGCTGACAGCGGGTACGCGGGCTGGCGGGAAATTTCCGCGCGCAGAATATCTTCCCCTAAAGATACCCGCCTCTCACGCTGAACTGTTGCTGACAGCCTGTTACCTGCTAGTACGGCGACCTACGGTCTGTTTGCCTGGTAGATTCGGGCACTTTCGGAGGATCCATGAGCGAGTGTGTGCCTGCTGCGATGACGGGTACCCGACGCCGAAGCCCGACTTGTGCGCCCTTGGTTTCCCTCCATATTGAGTCTCTGCCCTTCGCAGCCCGGGCATACTTCGAGGGGTTCCGATGCCGTTCCACGCCCGCACTGCGATTGCATTGTGTGTCGCCGCATTAGGTTGCGGCGGCGGCGGCGGCGTTGCCGGACCCCCTCCCGTGGCGACCCTTTCCGTAACTCTCGCACAGACTTCAGTTGTCATCGGTGAAACGACAACCGCCACCGCAACTCCGAGGGACGCCGGCGGCACTGTCCTCACCGGGCGAGCAATAACCTGGTCGTCGGATAACACTGCCGTGGCGACCGTGTCGGCAACCGGCCTGGTCACCGCAGTCAGCACTGGAGCGGCAAGAATCATTGCAGGCAGCGAAGGGCAAAGCGGATCGGCAACGGTAACGATCACCGTTCCTCCGGTCGCAAGCGTGACCGTGTCCCTTGCCTCTTCCAGCATTGTAGCCGGCACGACTACCCAGGCAACAGCGACAACTAGAGACGCGAGCGGGGTCATCGTAACCGGGCGGCTAGTGTCCTGGTCGTCGGACAATACCGCGGTCGCCACGGTGAGCACCGGGAGTAACACTGCAGTGGTCACGGCGGTCGGCTCTGGAACAGCCAACATTACCGGAACGAGTGAAGGCCGGACCGGATCGGCGCAGGTAACAGTCGTCGCCACAGCAGTAGCATCGGTAACGGTGTCGCTCGCGGCTTCGACAATCGGGATCGGCAGGACGACGCAAGCCACGGCGACAACAAGGGACGCCAGCGGAAGCGTCGTCACCGGCAGAGCGGTGGCGTGGACCTCTGACAACCCGGCCGTCGCTACGGTCAGCGCGGTTGGTGTAGTGACCGGGGTCGCAGCCGGATCTGCCAACATTACGGCGACGAGCGAGGGACAGAGCGGATCCACCGCAGTTACGGTCGCACCTCAGCTAGGCTTTGGGTCGTCGACTGAGAAGATCCGCATCGTAGACATCGGCGGCACCTTCACTCCCACGCTCACCGGGTCGAGCACCGGGACGACGACATTCATCAGTCGGGCAACGAGCGTCGCTACTGTTAACGCGCAGGGAACAATTACTGGCGTCGGAGAAGGGCAGGTGTGGATAGCCGCCTCGTCGCCCGGTTATGTCGCCGATTCCGTCTACGTCATCGTTCCTCGTAACTCTACGGGCCCGGTGCTGCGAAGCGATCTGACGACGTTCAACGTGAAGCCAGGCACGACGGTGGTGATCAACGTCATCCTCGACACGCGCTCGACGCCGATTGGTGGAACGGAGCTATGGGTGGGCTTCACAACTACCCCTCAGATCTTCACGGGTGGGAGTTTCGCTCCCACCGGAAGCCCGGCTCCGGAGGTAAGCAATCTCCAGTCTGGACTGTTGCGACTGTCTCTGGCATCGGGAAGTCCGTTAACCGGCCAGCTCTCGATCCTTCGACTCAGCCTCACCACTACAACTTCGAACGTTTCGGGGTTCCTGACCTTCACGTTCATCGATCTCGTCAGCCCGACTGGAACAGACCTCATTCCAGTCGCAACATCCACTCGTATTCCGATCATCGTCCATGACTAACCATCACTTTTTGCGAGCGGAGCGCATGGGTATCGCGTTCGCGAGCGCGCTTTTCCTGATCGCGTGCTCGGAGACAAGCCGATCGACGGTGGTCCAGAACCCGGTGCCTGCGGTGAAAGCCGCTCTCATGCTCTCCGACTCCGCACCACCCGTAGGAGGAGCGCTTGTAGTGTCAGTGCAAGCTCTCGCCGATCAGGGCACAGTTGGCAGTTACACTGCGAAGATCAACTACGACGCTGCCGCGCTGCGCTTCGACGGTGAGATCGCGATCAGCGACCAGGCGCTTCGCGCGAGCAATCCGTCGCCCGGTCTCATTCGATTCGCCGGTGCAGCTGCCACTGGCTTCACGAACGGTCGTCTTGCCAGCTACAGATTTGTCGTGTTGCGCGCAAACAGCACGAAAACTTTGTCGCTTGCGGTTGACGAGATGCACATGATCACGCGGCTCGACGCGAAGACCGGGCTCATCGTGGCTCCGAACAGCACCACGTTAAGATGAGACTCCTCAGAGTTGCGGTGAGCGCGCTTGCCGTTGCCACGATCATCGTGGCCGCGCGGTGCGCACCCATCAAGTCGCAGCCCAGACAGGTCCAGGCGGACAACGCAGTGACGTCGGGGCAGCCAGTCATCGAGTTTGCGCGTCCGGATTCTTTGGTGCTGCCCTATGGCGGCGTTGTCGAAGTGACGTTGTTCGGCACCGGATTCGTTCCAGGAAAGCCAGGGCAGAACACCGTGCATTTCAACGGCACCGCACTCAGACTCGTGCCGGCATCTTCCGACGGACGACAGATCATCTTCGCCATTCCGGACATGATCAATCGCGGCGGTGGAGCACCGCCTTCGGCATTGGGGTCAGGGAGCTACAGCGTGAGCGTCGAGACGACTTCTGGGACGAGCAACGCCGTAACGGTCAGGGTATATAGATGACGGCCCGCTGCCACAGAATTCTCTTTACCATTTGTGTCGGCGTCTTGCTCGGCGCTGATGCACGAACACTGGCGGCCCAAATCAGGGCTGAGCCGAAAGAGGACGTCAAAGCGCGCGAAGAATATTTCTGGTCGCAGCGGAGTTACCCGTCGACCGAGCGCCCCTATGCGCAAATGGAACGAGCCCGCGCGGCCGTCTCCGCACAGAGACAGCGACTGTTCTCCCTTACCGCCGGCGTTCCAGGAGGATGGCGGTCACTGGGTCCCAACGGTGTCTTCGGCGCTGACAACGGTTTTGCCGCGTCCGCATCGATGCTGGATATCGGCCGCGTTACAGCGATCGTTCCGACCTCTGCTGGCTCGCTGTTCCTTGCGACCGCATCGGGAGGGGTTTGGCGAACCGCCGTTGGCGGATATTGGACTCCGCTAACTGACGATCAATGCAATCTCACGATCGGCGCCCTCAGCGTAGACGCCGCCGACCCGAACGTTCTGTTTGCAGGGACCGGCGAATACAACGTCAACAGCTGGGGCTGCGGGATTCTCCGCTCCATCGATGGAGGAACAAGCTGGACTCAGCTTGGTGCGACCACCTTCCGAGTCACCGCTGGAGGACTCCCACGCGGTTCTGCGTCCTTCGGCAAGATACTCGTCAGCCGGCCGCCGGGTGGCTCTGTGTCCAACACGGTGTTGATCGGCGCCAGCAATGTCGCCGTCTTCCGTTCGGGCGATGGCGGTAGTACCTGGAGTGTCGTGCTGTCGGGAGCGACGGCCAGCGTGGTTGCGCACCCCACTCTGGCAGGGACCGTGTTCGCAGGGAATAGCGACAACTTCACGGCAAATAACCGCGGCCTATATAAATCAACGGACAACGGTGCGACATGGTCGCTTCTGCCCCCGTTGCCTGGCGTGAGCGTCAACGATCTCGACAGAATCGAGTTGGCAACCACCGTCGCTGCTCCCAACCTGATCTATGCCGCGATCGGTAAGCGTGCTGGCGGATTTTCTGGTCTCTTCATCTGGAACGATGCCGCCGGAACGTGGACGCGCCCCGCCGCCAATGGCCTGAACAGTGGCGCATACCGCGACGATATCGGAACCCAGTCCTGGTACGATCTTGCGATTGCGGTAGACCCCCGGAACGCGAGCCGCATCTATCTCGCCGGTATTCGGGGTTTCAGATCGGATGATGGCGGCACCACATTCAGCCCAATGGGCACGGAAGTCCACGTCGACTGGCACTCCGTCGTCATCGACCCTCGGAATCCCGACATTCTGTACGCCGGCACCGACGGTGGCGTATTCGTCTCGACGGACAACGGAAGCAACTGGGTGAGTCGCAACGCCGGGCTGACTGTAACGCAGTACTACCCGGGAATTTCCGCGTCTCCAAATGGCTCGGAGATCCTGGGCGGGTCGCAGGACAACGGCACCCACGTGTACACGGGGTCGATGTACTGGAACGGGTTTCTGGGAGGAGATGGGGGTTACACGGCCATTAATTACAGCAACCCGGACATCATCTACGGTGAATCGCAATGGGATCCGGGCGGCGGCGGAGCTTTCATCGTACGCGCCAGCGGGGCCTCTGGCTCGGTGCGAACCACAGGGATTGACGCCGGTGATCGCGCGGCCTTCCTGCCACCCTACGTGATGGACCCAGTCATTCCCACGACGCTGTATTTCGGGACACACCGCCTTTACAAAACCGACAATGAAGGCACGCTGTGGACTGCACTAAGCGCGGACCTGACGAAAGGCAGCGGACACATAACGACGATCGCAGTGTCGAAGATCGACCCCCGCACGATCTACGTTGGCGCGAGTGACGGGATGGTCAACGTAAGCCGAAATGGGGGGGCAACTTTCACTCCGAGCACGACTGGCCTGCCGAACAGATTCGTGACGCGCATTGCCATCGATCCTTCAGACGCCGCGCACGCGCTGCTCACCGTCTCCGGCTTCGCCACCGGCCACGTCTTCGAGACAAAGGACGCCGGCGCGACATGGACCAATATCAGTGCGGGACTGGTCGATGCTCCGGCGAATGCCATCGCTTTCGTTTCGGGAGTCGGGATAATGGTCGGGACGGATGTCGGCGTGTTCCAGGCGCCAAGCCCAGGAGCGACCTGGGTCAGCGGGCCGGCAGGTCTCCCGAATGTCATCGTTCAGGATCTGATCTACGCTCCCGGCGCGAACCTCCTTCTCGCGGGCACGTACGGCCGCGGCATGTTCGCCTATACGGTAGGTGGCGATGCCGCCGTCCTGCGCGGCGACGTCAATGGCGATGGAAAACTGGATGCGTTCGACGCGCTGCTGATTCAGCAGGCGCTGGTCGGCTCGCTGCCGACGTCCCAGGTGGTTTATCCGCGAGGTGACGCTGATTGCAACTTTGCGATTCAGTCCGCGGATGTTGTCTACGTGCTGCGAGCCGCCGTCGGGCTTAGCTCGCCGGGGGTGTGCGTCAACACGGTGAAATAGATACCATCACACTGCTCACACGCTCACTGTGAACGCGCGGGCATAGGCGGCTGTTCATCTGCCGACGCCCCGTAACTATACGGTACCGGGACATCCAACAGTCGCAGGTACACTCCCACCTGCGCGCGGTGATGGGCAGCGTGCGTGATGAATGCGGTGCGGAAGACATTCACACGGGGCGCTTCGAGTAGGACGTTATCGCCGATGCGCAGTGTCCAGGTGGAACGCGCCTTGTCCCAAGTCAGCTGCCGAAGTACGCCTCGCAGCTGTGCGCTCAACTCGTCGAACATTTTTACCCGCTCGGCGCTGCTCGCCAGCCTGGGCTCCTCTGGGCGTTGGGTCTTGCCGTCGAATTCATCCTGCGTCAGCATCATCATTCCGAACCCGGGAAGCTGGGCGAGGTGGGTGGCGAGCTGCCCAAGTGACCTGGACTTTTCGTGCGGACGATAGTCGTCGTGGCCGTTGGGAACGCGCTCGAGCATGCGCCGGGTGGTGGCCAATTCGCCGTCAAGATCCGCGAAAAGAACCGAGACTGGCGAGTCCGTTTCGACTGGGGATGATTCTGCAGTAGTTGTAGTCATGGCTTTTTGGTTGAAGACGAGAATTAGGAATATATAAAGCCAGCAGCCCCAAGCCGGCCCCGGAAGTAGCATCTTTTGTTTCCCCCAACAACCCCTCGATGCACACCAACTTCTCCCGCTTTACGCGTCGCTCGTCGAGCTTCGCCCTCTGCCTCGCATTCCTCGGCTGCGTCAAGACCGAGTCAGGAACGCCGACCGCCTCGAGCACTCCAGCATCCACTGCTGCCTCCGGATCGAATCCCGCCTTCGCGCGGTTCGTCGACACCTACTTCGACTCGACGTATTCCTTCAGTCCTTCACAGGGCAGCGCCGCCGGCTTTCACCAGTACGACAACAAGGTCGAGGACCTGTCAGCGGCGAATTTCACCCGCCGCATAGCGACGCTCCACTCGCTCCAGAATCAACTGGACTCAATCAGGTCAGCGTCGCTCGTGCTCGACGACTCCATAGACGCCGCGATGATCGATGGTGCAATCAAGTCCGAGCTGCAGGACGAGGTGGAGCTCGCGAACTGGAAAAAGAATCCGATGCCTTACGTTGGGCTCCCAGGAAATGCAGTCGATCTTCTAATGAAGCGGAACTTTGCTGCGCCCGCGGAGCGGCTCAAATCCGTCACCGCCCGTCTGCGCGGAGTGCCTGCGGTGTTGAACGAGATGCGCGAGAACGTCGTCAATCCGCCGAGGGAGTTCACCGATCTGGCGTCCCGGATAGCGGGCGGATCGGTCGGCTTCTTCAAGACCGATGTCGCCACCTGGGCAAAAGGCGCCGCGGGAAACGACTCGGCAGCGCTGCGCGAGTTCACGCAGGTCAACGATTCAGTCGTTACCGCAATGCAGAGCGCGGCCGACTGGCTCAAGGTCACGCTTCTTCCGAAATCCCA
>JANMWS010000047.1:0-7573 GCA_031394125.1 Gemmatimonadales bacterium | reverse complement strand
AGGCCGTTGCCCTTTCTCGGGCTCTGAGCCGACTGATGGTCGTAAGCGAAAATGACCTCGGACTCGGTTGCTTCCTTGGCAACAGCGAAGCTATCGAAATAATTGGGGTTCAGGGCGTAAAAGTTGAGGCCCTCCAATTCGGTCACGATGCTGACGACCTCTGTCCATTTCTCGCTGTAAAGCGCGACCTTGGCCTGCAGCGCCAGGACAGCTCCTTTCGAGGCTCTCCACTTTTCGGACGCGTCGGAGTATTTGCTGTTTGGCAGCAGCGTCTTGGCCTGGGCCAGATCCGAGGTGATTTGTGCATAGACGTTGGCCTTTGTTTCTCTCTTGGCCGCAGCGTAGGCATCGCTGAAGCTTTTGAGTGGCTTGAGCAACAGCGGCACATCTCCGAAGTTGTTCGCCAGATCGAAGTAGTAGAAGGCCCTTAGGAAGTAGGCCTCGCCCAACAGCCTGTTCTTCAAGGCCGGATCGATCGCAATTTTCGTCGTTATTGCGGCATCAGTCAGGTAGCTGATGGCGAGATTGGCCCGGGAGATCCCCTCGTAATCGTAGGTCCACTGGCCATTGAAGGCCTGGTTGGAGGAGGTGAAGTTGAAGCTCTGGATCTGATCCATCCATGCCTGATCCCCGTCAGGGTTCCATTTTTTCTTTACATCATCTGAAGCGATGTCGGCCAGAATGAAATCGTCTCTGAAGACGGTACCGAGATCCCATCTCCATTCGTTGAGGAGGTTCAGTGTGCTTGCAAGCATCTGGTAAGACCCCGTCACCGACAGCTTGACCGAATTCAGCGTTGGGTCCGTGCTCACCTGTTCCGGCGTAATCAAGCCGATAGGATCTTTGTGTAAATCGGTGCAGCTAAAGACCGAACCGATCAGAATCAATGTCGCCGCTCTGTTCCTTATTTTCATTGTTGCTCCTATCGATTTATGATTGAATAAATCGATTAAAATTTCGCGTTGATTCCGAATAGGAAGGATTTCGACTGCGGATAGGTTCCTCGGTCCAGGATATCCGTAGATTCCGGATCCAGTCCTGTGTAGTTCGTCTTCGTGAAGAGGTTCTGACCGGATACGTAGAGGCGGCGCGTAGGCCCAGGAGAATATCCGACCTCGAGGTTCTTGAGGCGGAAATAGGAAGCGTTCTCCACAAAAATGCTCGACTTCTTGCTACTGCCATTGTCGTTGAAAGTGGTACGAGGCATCGTGTTGCTCGTACCCGGCCCGTTCCAGGCGCCTAGTACTGCGGTGCTGTGGTTGAACGGACGGCTGTCATAGTCCGTTATCTGCTTGCCATCGTTGTATTTGTCGACTCCGCCTACTCCCTGGAAAAACACGGACATATCAAAGCGGTGAAAGTCCGTGGCCAGGTTCAAGCCGTAAGACATTTTCGGAATTGGATTGCCGATGAACGTCCGGTCGTTGTCGTTGATTATTCCGTCGCCATTCAGGTCCTTGAACCTTATGTCGCCTGGCTTGTTCGGAGGATTCACGGTGCCGAACAGCTGCGTGTTGATTTCACTTTGAGTCTGATAGATGCCTTCCATCACGTAGCCGTAGAATGCGCCGAGCGGATGGCCTACTTCTGTCCGGTACACGTCACCGATGATGTTCGGCAAGTTGGGGTGTAGTTTCTCCACCCTGTTCGTGACCGTGCCCAGATTCCCGCTGATCGCGTAATGGAAAGGGCCACCGCTATTCTTGAAATTCATGCCGAGCTCAAAGCCCTTGTTGCTCACTTCCCCGGCATTGACGATGGTCGGCGACACGTTTCCTGCTATGGAAGGCAGCGAAATCGGCAGCAGGATATCTGACGTCTTCTTGACGAAGTAGTCGAGTGAGAAAGATAGCTTGTTGCTCAGCACCCCCATATCCACTCCAACGTCCTGCTGTGAGGTCGTCTCCCATTTCAGATCCGGGTTGCCATAGCGTGAAATGAGATACTGGTCACCGGACCTGCGGAGCAAAGTCAGGAAGGCGTAGTTATCGATCTCCTGGTTGCCCAGTTTTCCAGTGCTGGCTCTCAGCTTCAGGTCGGATATCCAGCCGACGTTCCGCATGAAGCTCTCATCGGAAAGTTTCCAGCCTACGGAAACCGACGGGAAATAGCCCCACTGATTGTTTTTGGCAAATCTGGAAGAGGCATCCGCCCTGAAATTGCCGGTGATCATGTACCGGTTGTCGAACATGTAGGTGGCCGAGCTGAACAAAGAAAAAAGACCCCACTCGGATGCGGAGCCTCCCGTGTTCTGATCTAGCGTCCCACCGTAATTGAGATATTGGAAGTTCTCCCTCACGTAGTCGAATCTTTGTCTCGATCCACCGATTGAAGACGAATAGTTTGTGATGTACTCGGTGCCGAAGAGCGCGCTTATGTCGTGCGTCTCATTCGCCTTCGCGTAGTTCAGGGTGTTGTTCCAGGTAACGGTAGTTTCCTGCCCTCTGTCTTCGTTCAGTCCGGTTGGACGATTCTGACGACCGGTACCCGCGTCCAACGCACTGCCTCCTCCGTTATTATCGCCGAAATTCTGATTGAAGGCCTTGTTGTGCCTCAAGTTCAGATCTACGCCGAGATTGCTCTTGAATCTCAGAGCGTCCAGCAGAGAGTATTCCGCGTAAACGTTCCCGAAAGTCTTGAAGTTGCTTCGTTTGTCATTGGCATAGAACGCCAGGGCAACCGGGTTGGAGCCAAACTCGTATCGGTTGTTGTTGTTGTCCCACGGCAGCGCAAAGAAAGGCAAATCGGTAAACGGATCTCGGGCGGAATAAGTAGGATCGGTTGGGCTTTTGAAGACCGGTATGACCGGAGGCCTGATCAAGGCATGACGGATGATTCCGGGCGCATCTCCCTTCGAGGAGAGCTTGTCCTGGTCGCCATAGGAGAGGAGAAGGTTTGTTCCGACGTTCAGGCGATTGGTCAATCCCGCGTTGATGTTCGTCCTGAAATTGAAGCGCTGAAACCGGTC
Organism: Gemmatimonadales bacterium; assembly: GCA_031394125.1. Lineage (GTDB taxonomy): Bacteria > Gemmatimonadota > Gemmatimonadetes > Gemmatimonadales > Gemmatimonadaceae > UBA4720. The sequence goes on along the minus strand of JANMWS010000047.1, from coordinate 4,605 downwards.
ATTCGCGTAAATGATGATGCCATCCTGCTTGGCGTATCCACCTGACAGAAGGTATTGAACCTTATCATTGCCCCCGCTCGCGTTCAGCTGGAGGTTTTGGGTTTTTCCGCCTGTGAACAGCTCGTGCAGCCAATCGGTGTTGGCGAAATCGGTCCGCGCTTTATCCACTGTGTACGGGTTCGTACCGGTATATCCCGAGTTGTTCCAGGCTTCCTCCATCTTGTTCATGTACTGCGTGGCATTCAGCATCGTCGGCAGATTCGTCGGCCGTTGAATGCCGGTATAGTAGTTGAGGCTTACATTGGATCCCCCTGCGGCTCCGCGCTTCGTAGTGATCACGATGACCCCGGCGGAAGCTCGGGAGCCATAGATCGAAGCAGCAGACGCATCCTTGAGCACGGTATAGGATTGTACGTCTGAGGGATTCAGGAAGGAGATGTCTCTCGAAGGCACTCCGTCTATGATGAAAAGCGGACTGTTGTTGCCGATGGTTCCTTCGCCGCGGATGCGAATGTTGATTTCCTCTCCCGGCGCCCCTGTACTCTGTGTGACTGTCAAACCTGCCACTTGTCCCTGTAAGGCCTGCGCTACATCGACAACTCTTCGGGACTCCACATCGGCCGCATCGACAGTGGATACGGAGCCGGTTATGCTCGATTTCTTCTGAGTGGTGTATCCGACGACCACTACCTGGTCGAGCGTCGCGGCGCGTTTCTCGAGCGCGAACGACACCGACGCTGAGGCGCCGTCCGACACGCTGACGACTATCGGAACCGATCCGTAGCCGATCCGGCGCGCGCGAACAGTGTGCGTTCCCGCGGGTACGCCGACGATAGTGAAGCTGCCATCATCTCGCGTTACCGCGCCGAGGCGGGTTCCCTCGACTACGACATTGACGCCAGCGAGCGGCTGTCGGGTGGCGCTGTCGATTACCTGACCGGTGATGGTGCCGGTGGGCTGTTGAGCGCCTATAGGATTGAAGAATGCTGCGGCGCACAAAACGGCACCTGCAACCAAGGGGAAAAGACGACGGGCTAGTACCATAGGGGAATGCCCTCCAAGGGGGAGTTCTTGCGCCCTCTCGTTACCCCAGGCGCAATGGGAGGGAATTCATTTGTACGGTCAGCGACTATCCACTCAAAACGGTGAAATGTCAAGCAGACGTTGGCCGAGACGGTGGGTTACTTCTCTTGTGGTATCCCATGCATAACACCGAATACGCGGCCACAACGTGCAAAAAGTTGACATCACCGGCCTGCGTCCATACGTTGAAACAACTGTTCGTCGCACCTGGACTGCAGTCTGACCTGAACGACAACGCGAAACATGAAGCCACTCGCTCATCCCAATCACAACGCAATTCTCGAGAACCGCCTCAATGGCGGGTGCTCGATGCGCGGCGCGCGGCGGCGAAGAGGGTAAGTGTTGTTTTTTCTCGCAAACCTCGCCCCCGCGTCTCGACTCGATGCGGGGGCGATTCGTTTTTTAACACCGGTGACGACACGTTCGACGAACGTCGAATGCGCATAACCGCAAATGGAGGATCGATGAGGAAGCATTACCTGCTGGTGAGCGATTTTGATCAGACGCTGAGCTTTAACGACTCAGGTCTCGTGCTGAGCGAGATGCTCGGAATCACCGGCTTTCAGGACAAGGTCTCGGACCTGGCGCGGCTAAATCTCGTGCAGGAAGGCGCCGAGCTCACCTACCTGCTGCGGCACGACCCGGAGTTCCGGCGCGTGCGCAGAGAAGATCTGATCGAGGTCGGTCACCGCATCCGGCTAAAGAGGAACATCGCGCTGCTCGCCGAATTCCTCAAAGAAGGCATCGAAGGATTTCGCTTCGACTTCTACGTAGTTTCCGCCGCGCCGTGGCTGGTAGTGCACTCCGCTCTCGAAGGGATTGTGCCGCCAGACAAGATCATCGGCGCGCACTTCGGCTTCAGCTCCGAGACCGGCGAGATCGAGACGATCGAGCAAGTGCCCGCCGGTTACGGAAAGGTCGCGGCCGTCGATTACCTGCGCTTCCGACTCGGCGTCCCGAGCGATCGCGTGGTGTATGTCGGCGACGGCAGCTCGGACATTCACGTCATGCTCCACGTCAATCGGGGCGACGGCCTCACGATCGCCGATCGGAAGCGCGACACATCTCCCAGATCGCGCGACGGACGGTCATCAGCGACGATGCGCTCAGCGTCCTGATTCCGATCCTCGAAGAGATCTGCGGGTACGATCCAAGCCAGATCCGGCTCGTATTCGAGGAGCAAGGACTGCTCATTCAGGAATGGGATCGGGTCAGGACGGATTGGCTCACCATCCGCGACGGAAGTGGGTTTGCTGCGGTGGAACCGGCAGCGTGATAAAATAAAAGCAACTGAACGGGTGCGAGTTGTCAGTAGCGTAGCTGCTAGTTGCCAGTTCACTACGCCGTGACGTATCCCGGTGGCATTCTGAGCCACTGCTTGTGCCATAACGCCAGTAGTAACGTCTGGGCGTAGTGAACTGGTATCTGCAGGCTGTGCTACCGACAACTCGCACCCGTTTAGTTGCTTTTAATCTCGATCAACCGAGATGCCAGTACTCGCACCCGTTCAGTTGCTTTTGATCTCGATCAACCGAGATGCCAGTGCTTCGCACCTACTTTCCTAACTCAAATGCCTGAAAAGATTCAGTATCTCGGCTACTTCGCGGGCTCGCTTACTGTCCTGTCGTTTCTTCCGCAGGTGATTCGAACGTGGAAGACCAAGCAGGCGCGCGATCTCTCGCTCGGCATGTTCGCGCTACTCGTCACGGCCAGCACCCTATGGATACTCTACGGAGTCATCATCGGATCCTGGCCGGTGATTGTCACCAATATCGGCATGGTCGTGCTGAATGGCGCACTGGCAACGGCCAAGCTGCGCTACAGCTAGCGAGACTATCTTACGCGAAGGATCTCGAGCTTGTCGTTGTTGCGCGCCACGAGAACGAGCCGCTGACCATTCGTGCCCCGCAGAGACCTGATCCGGCGCACTTGTCCGTCGATCTCGACGCCGCTCCGCTCCATGGCGACCGGCGCGAACTGCCCGTCGCCGCTGCCACGCAGCACCAAGCCATAGCTCGCGTCGTATCGCCCCAACGCGGGCGTCACGCCAAAGAAATTGCCGCCGATCAGAAGATCGACGTGTCCGTCGCCGTCGAAGTCCTGCGCCAACGCCGCATAGATCGGAGCGAACTGGGCCTCGTTCGGTAGCTGCCGAACCGTGAAAGTCCCGTTCGCGTTATTCAATGCCACCGAGCTCGCGAAGGTGTAAGCTTCGCGGACCGACGCTGATTTGAGGTCGGCCGCGGGGAAAATGTCCTCGATGCGGCTCGCTCCAAAATCCTTGTACGAAGGGTACTTGCTCCTGAGCGAAGGAATCTTGCTCACCAGCTCGTCACGCCCGGCGAGCGGGAAGCTCACGCCATTCTTGTAGAAGGTGAGGATCTGCTCGAGCCCACCGCTGTGCGAGAAATCGTTGATATAAAGTCTTGCCGGCTCTTTGCGTGACGTGCGCAGATACGAGTTGAGGCCGAGATTACCGAGGACGAGATCCTGTCTCCCCGTCCCGCGCAGATCGACGGCGGAGACCGAGTTCCACCAGCCATTCGTCTCCGACAAACCGGCTTCCATGGTTCGATCGACGAATTTCCCATTCTCCTGGTGAAACACCCGCACCGGCATCCACTCGCCGGCGACGATCAGATCGAGTTTGCCGTCGTGATCGTAGTCCGTCCACGCGGCCGAGGAAACCATGCCTGCTTCAGAAAGCTGGGGCGCCTTTTCCAGCGTGATATCTGTAAAGTGGCCGTGACCATCATTCTGGAGGAGGTGACTCTTTGGAATCACCCCGTAACTGCGCGAGACCACTCTGCTGCCCAAGAACAGATCCGGGAAGCCGTCGCCATTGAAATCTCCGGCGACAACGCACGAGCCATTCTCGAAGATATCCGGCAACGCGTTGCTGGCCCTCTGGAAATCGCCGTGTCCATCGTTCAGATAAAGTCTGGGCCTGAGTACGTCCTCATTCCCCCAGAACTCATTCCCACCGCTCACCACCAATAGATCCTGGATTCCATCCCCGTTGGCGTCGAAGAAGACTGCGTCGACATCTTCGTTGAGACTGTCGGCCGCCAACGCTGGTTGATTGGTCGGACGGAATGTCCCGTTGGGCTGCTGGACGAAGAGCTTTCCCGCCTGCCACTTCGCACCGCCCACGTAGAAGTCGTCGAGCCCGTCACCGTTGACATCTCCCACTGCCAGTGCCGGACCCTCGGTCGACAGCAGGTGTGGCATCAACGGCTCGCGGTTCCAGTCGAAGAAGGTGTTTTCCTCGTGCTTGAAGTTGACGCCCGTCTTCGCGGTTACGTCGGAGAAGAGAGGCTGCGTCGCGCCGAGGCGTTGGCGCTGCCGACTCGCTTGACCTGGATACTGATAGGATTGCGTCGCGTCTTTCTGCGAAAGTGTGATTGCCCTGTCGCCCGCCACATTCATCAGCGTCTGGAACCGATGATTCGGCCAGATGACGGTCAGCGAGTCGACGCGGTTGGACGCGCCGAGTCCGAAATGCAGAAGAGGATCGACGGA
>JANMWS010000043.1:0-4563 GCA_031394125.1 Gemmatimonadales bacterium | reverse complement strand
TACTTGAGGATCTTCGTTACAACACCAGCGCCCACTGTCCTGCCGCCTTCACGAATGGCGAACCGGAGACCTTCGTCCATGGCGATCGGCGTGATCAGCTCGATCGTCATCTGCACGTTGTCCCCTGGCATCACCATCTCCATCCCTTCTGGAAGCTCTACCGAGCCGGTGACGTCGGTCGTTCTGAAGTAGAACTGCGGACGGTAACCCTTGAAGAACGGCGTGTGCCTCCCGCCCTCTTCCTTGGTCAACACATAGACCTCGGCCGTGAACTTCGTGTGCGGCGTGATCGACCCCGTCTTGGCCAAGACCATTCCGCGCTCCACGTCTTCCTTATTGATACCTCTCAAGAGGAGGCCGACGTTGTCTCCTGCCTGGCCGTCGTCCAGCAACTTCCTGAACATCTCGACGCCCGTGATGACGGTCTTCTTGTCACTGTTGAACCCGATGAGCGAGACTTCCTCTCCGACCTTGATCTTGCCCTTCTCGATTCGTCCCGTGGCTACGGTGCCACGGCCCGTGATCGAGAACACGTCTTCCACGGGCATCAGGAACGGCTTGTCGGTCTCGCGCTTGGGCTGCGGGATATAGCTATCCAGCGCATCCATCAGCTCGCCGATCTTCTTGCCGTACTCACTGTTCGGGTCACCTGACTCGAGAGCCTTCAACGCCGATCCCTTGATGATCGGCGTGTCGTCGCCCGGGAAGTCATACGAGCTCAAGAGCTCTCTCACTTCCAGCTCCACCAGCTCCAGCAGCTCGGCGTCGTCCACCATGTCCACCTTGTTCATGAACACGATGATGTAGGGCACGTTCACCTGCTTGGCCAGCAAGATGTGCTCCCTCGTCTGCGGCATCGGGCCGTCGGCCGCACTCACCACCAGAATGGCTCCGTCCATCTGCGCCGCGCCCGTGATCATGTTCTTCACATAGTCGGCGTGGCCCGGGCAGTCGACGTGCGCGTAGTGCCTCTTATCAGACTCGTACTCGACGTGCGCGGTCGCGATCGTGATGCCTCTCGCCTTCTCCTCTGGAGCCTTGTCGATCTGATCAAATGCAACTGGCGATGCCAGTCCCTTCTTGGCCTGGATCGCCGTGATGGCCGCCGTCAGCGTCGTCTTCCCATGATCGACGTGGCCGATCGTGCCGACGTTTACGTGCGGCTTCGTACGCTCAAATTTGGCTTTGCTCATTTCTTATCTCGCCTTTGCGGTGACTTTATTGATGATTTCTTCGGCCTTCGACTTTGGTACTTCCTCGTAGTGCGCGAACTCCATCGAGTACACGGCTCTTCCCTGCGTCATTGATCTGAGCTTCGTGGAATAGCCGAACATCTCCGACAGCGGCACCTGCGCATCGATGACCTGCGCTTCGCCGCGCTGATTCATTCCACCGATTCTTCCGCGTCGGGACGAGAGATCGCCCAGAACGTCGCCCATGTAGGCGTCGGGGGAGACGACTTCGACCTTCATAATCGGCTCGAGAATGATCGCGCCCGCTCTCCTTGCCGCTTCCTTGATCGCCATCGATCCCGCGATCTTGAAGGCCATTTCGCTGGAGTCGACGTCGTGGTACGAGCCGTAAACCAGCTCCGCCTTTACATCGACCATGGGATAGCCGGCGAGTACTCCACCCTCGAGCGCCTCGCGCATTCCCTGCTCGGCGGGCTTGATGAACTCGCGCGGAATCGATCCGCCGACGATCTTGTCCTCGAAGACAAACCCTTCGCCCTGTTTCGCCGGCTCGATGTTGATCACAACGTGCCCGTACTGACCCTTACCGCCCGACTGGCGAATGAACTTTCCTTCAACCTTCTCAACGCGTTTTTTGATTGTCTCTCTATAGGCCACCTGCGGTCGGCCGATATTCGCGTCGACCTTGAACTCTCTCTGCATGCGGTCGACGATGATCTCGAGGTGCAGCTCGCCCATTCCGGAGATGATCGTCTGACCCGTCTCCTGGTCGGAGTGAACGTGGAAAGTCGGATCTTCCTCGGACAGCTTCATTAGCGCTATCGCCAGTTTGTCCTGGTCGGCCTTGGTCTTCGGCTCGATCGCGACATCGATAACGGGGTTCGGGAACTTCATCGCCTCGAGGATGATCGGCGAATCCTCCATCGTCAGCGTATCGCCGGTGCGCGTATCCTTGAGCCCGATGGCAGCCGCAATATCCCCAGCGAGAACTTCCTGGATCTCCTCGCGCTTATTGGCGTGCATCTGGAGTAGACGTCCCACCCGCTCGCGCTTGTTCTTGGTGGCGTTGAAGACGTAGGAGCCGGACTGGAGAACTCCGGAATACACACGGAAGAAGGTGAGCTTACCGACGAATGGATCGGTCGCGATCTTGAACGCGAGCCCGGCAAACGGCTCGTCGTCTTTCGGATGTCGCTCGGCCGGTTCGCCGTCCGGCAGATGTCCCTCGACGGCGGGGACGTCTTCCGGCGATGGGAGGAAATCGACTACCGCGTCCAGCATTGCCTGCACGCCCTTGTTCTTGAACGCTGCGCCGCAGAGCACCGGAACGATGAAACCACCAACGGTTGCGCTTCGGATGGCGTGACGGATCTCGTCGTTGGTGAGCGCGGTGCCGCTGAAGTACTTCTCGATCAGCGCTTCATCGTGCGAGACGGCGGCCTCGATCACATCATGCCGGGCCTTCTCCATCGCCTCGCGATACTCCTCGGGAACTTCCGTAATCTCGAACTTTTTGCCTAGCGATTCGTCGTCGAAGATGTATTGCTGGCGCTCGATGACGTCGATGTGGCCATGGAAAAGCTCACCTGAGCCGACTGGGAGCTGGATCGGATATGCGTTCTTGGTAAGCCGGTCGCGGATCATCCGCATGCAGCGGTCGAAGTCGGCGCCGACGCGGTCCATCTTGTTGGCGAAAATGAGGCGCGGGACTTTGTAGCGGTCGGCCTGGCGCCAGACGGTCTCGGTCTGCGGCTCGACACCCGCGACGGAATCCAGAAGCGTCACTGCACCGTCGAGCACTCGAAGGGAGCGCTCCACTTCAACGGTGAAATCGACGTGGCCCGGCGTGTCGATGATGTTGATGCGGTACTCGATGTCGTTGCGCATCCAGAACGCCGTGGTCGCCGCAGACGTGATCGTGATGCCGCGCTCCTGCTCCTGCTCCATCCAGTCCATCGTCGCGGTGCCTTCATGCACCTCGCCGATTTTGTGGGTCGTGCCGGTGTAGTAGAGGACACGCTCGGTCATAGTCGTCTTCCCGGCCTCGATGTGGGCCATGATGCCGAAGTTACGATAGCGGTCGAGCGGGGTGTGGCGTGCCATGATCTCTGGGAAACTCTCTCTATAGAAGCCGCCCCAACAAACAGCTGGAGCCGGTGGTCTCAATTCAACAAAAACGCGGGTGGACCATGGCATCCCTGAACGGGACCGGTATCCATCCGCTGCCGCCGGGTGCACCCGCAGCTGGTTCGCAGGTGGGGACTCGAGGCGCGCCGACCGCGTTTAAGGCGGGTGCCCGCGCGAGCGGGCTGAATCGGCGATTAAATTTTAGTGTAATGCGGACGCGGTAAGCTGCGTTCCGCCATAGCCTTGTAAAGTTATTCGCCGAAGAGCCTAAGTCAATGGGACTGGAATCGAAAAAGAAGCTTCGCCCCTTGTGTAGTTTTACTTTGTTACATAAAGTACTCTACACCACTTCGGGACACACCGATGCGCCAGAACTCCGCCGCAATAACCTGGACCGCCGCTCTCCTCACTTCGGCCGTCGGAGCTGCCCTCCTCTTCTCCGCATGGCCAGGGATCAACTGGGCAATCTGGGTAGCCGCGGCCTCGATCTCGGTGATCCTCTCCCGAATCGTGGGTCAAGAAAAGCTCGAGGGACCGCTGATTGTATTGTTGAGCTGGGCAACCGTGCTCAGCTTCGGGCTGGCTGTCAGGGACAACGACATGATCCGGTTCTTCGTCGTGATCAGCGACGCGATGCTCCTCGGCCTCGCCGTCGTCGCCGTAGGCTCCGAGTCCTGGAGCGCACTCTCAGCAAAAATGCTGGCAGCGGTGCCTTTCCTGGCACCATTCCGGGTCTGGCGGGCGACCGCGTATGAAGCAGCGGACGCTCCGCGATCAATCTCCTCGCCAAGAGCCCGGTCGGTAATCAAGGGAACTCTGCTGTCCGCGCCGCTCGTGCTCATCCTGATCGTGCTGCTCGGCACTGCGGATCCAGTAATACAGTGGGGCGCCGACCGAATCTCGGCGTGGCTCCCGGACTGGTCCTTCCCGCCGCGATTGCTCTTCTTCGCGCTGTTGTTCTCAATCACCCTCGGCGCGAATTCGATCTCGTCGCGACAGGGCGAAGCGAGGCTCCCCAAACTGCCAGCACTGAATGGAACATCCACTGTCGGCCTCACCGAGCAGCGAATGATGCTCTGGAGCGCCGCAGTTGTACTCTGGCTCTTTGTGTTGCTTCAAACCTCCTATTTCATTCACCCGCCACCGGTGGCGATCGATAGCGGCGTTACGTTTGCCGAGTACGCCCGCCGGGGATTTGGAGAGCTTTCATTCGCGGTGACGATTGTCGGCGCGATCATCCTGA
>JANMWS010000032.1:0-3780 GCA_031394125.1 Gemmatimonadales bacterium | reverse complement strand
TACTGCGGACTTACCATGGCGAGTCGTGCCGCGGTGGCGCGCGCGTGCCCGATGTCATGGGCAACTGCGTACGTAATGGCGAGCTGGTACAACGTCGCCGGTGTATTGGGGGAGAGCGACAAAGACTGCTCGAGAAGCGCGATCGCGCGCTGCAAATCACCCGATTGCCTGGCGAAGACGCCAAGCGCGTAAGCGGTGAACGGTGTCGGCTCGATCGCGTACGATGTTTCCAGATATGGGAGTGCGCGCTGCGGCTGCTTCGCGTCGAGCAAGGCAGAGCCAGCCAAGCGGTATCCCCCTTCCGAATGCGGCTCTCGGCGGATGACTCCAGCGTACTCCGCAATGGCACTGTCTATTTGACCACGAGCTTCGAATCGTCGCGCTGTCATAACCTTTGCCTGTGCCCACTGTACCGTGCCCATCGAGACCTCGAAGGCCAGACTGTCCGTGAAATCCGTGGGCTGGTACGTCCCGCGATAATTCTGTTGGGCGTTAACCGGGAGAAATGGCCACCGCGTTGTGATCGTTTTGACGGTGTGATAAACGATCCGGTTGTCGAGCGGGGTGAGATCCATCCTGCGCGCGTATTCGTCCCACCCCGCGAGCCGCTTAAGATCAGCTCTCTCCAGCATCCCTGCGCGCTTCAACGCCTCGAAGTAAGTGCGACCGAGAAGAAGGTACCCCCCAGCGTTCGGGTGCACGTGCTCGAGAAAAAGATCCTGGCCCGGTATCCCGTATCGAGCAGCTGAATCGAACGCTTCTTCCGACGGCACGTAGTGCGCTCCGGTCTCAGCTGAAACGCGCTTGATGATGTCGCGAAACTCTCCAGGCGCGCGGAAGCGTATCGGGTCGAGATCCCGGGCGCGCTTGAAGAGCGATCGCGCTCGCGGAGCGTTTCGTCGTGCTAGTGCCGCGCGGGCAGAATCGAACGCCGCAGTCGCAGAGCTGTCGGGTGGCGAAGCCAGCGAACCGAAAGGCTTCAGATCCCGCAAATTGCTCGGCGTGCTCCCGATGAAGACCGGCACTCGAGCGCGCTGGAAGGCGCCGAGAGCAACCAGAAGGTTGCTCTCGAACTGTCGCTTTCCGCGCTCGTAAACCTTGCCCCCGAGAGTAATCCGCTGATCGCGCACGACGGTTTCCATTCTGCTCGGATGAGGATCTGGAGACGTAAACGGAGAATCGCCGCGTGCGACACCAATTGCGCTCCCGACGATGTTGCGCAGCAACAGGAATGTCTTGAATCTCTGCAGCCTCAGGTACATGCGTACGAAGGTAGGCACCGCGCCGAGCGTCTCCGTGGATCCCGCTCCCAGCGCGCCGTAATATTCGTTGTGTCCGGCGTAGATCAGGACCGCGTCAGGTCGCTGCGCAATAACGTCGGGCGCGAGGTCAGCAATGGTGTAACTGTTCGTCGCCGCGATGCCGAGGTTGACAACTTCGACTGTGTCAGTGGGGAGAACATCCTGAAGCGCGTCGGAGAGAACGTTCGAAAAGGCGCCGTTAGCGGGATACGGAAACCCAGCCGCGGCGGACTCGCCCATGACGAAGATGCGGAATCCATGCCGGGGCTTGCGCACGAGAAAAGCGTCAAAGGGCGCGGAGGGCGGCGATTTTGCCCGGGGGAAATAACGAGCGCCTACGCGCCTCCCCGGGATGAGGTAGAGACCATGCAGCTTGTCCGGGGCTTCGAAGAGAGATGTCTCGCCACCGTAATGGCCGCCGCGGAGCCCGATCTCCAGAATTGCCAGCAACGCGAGCGGCGAAAGTATCGCTATCACGGAGAAGACAAGGGTCTTTCTCCGCGAGAGTTCGGCGCTCAAGACTTCATCCGCGCGCGATAGGCTTTTCTGCGAGCTGGGTGGTCATCGTTGGACCGACGGTGACGTCCGCAGAGCCAGAGACCGTGCCGGCCAGCGCCGAAATTCTCGCGGAGCCATTGGCGACACCGGTCACTACGCCGGTGCTGCTCACCGTCGCGATCGCGTTGTCCGAGGAAGACCATTGAAATGCTACGCCGACCAGCTGCGCGCCGGTCTGGTCGAACGCGATTGCAGAGAGCTGAGCGGTGTTCCCGACGCCGATGCTTCTCGCCGGCGCGCTAACAGTTACGGAGGCTATGACAGTGCCCGGTCCGCTGGCACTACCACTGCACGATAGACCGGCCGCTGCTAATAGGCAGAGCAGGAAAGCGCGGGGATAAGAGTGTGATCGCAAGTTCGCACCTGGAAATGCGACGGCCGGACGAACGCCGTCCGCGCCATCGCGCCTTGTTGAACGCCAATTCATGGGCTCAAGTCACCCCTAGATTGCGCAAGCGATGCAACTCTCGCAACATCCAATATAAGATGGACCTCTACATTTTCAGCGTGGTTCTTGGAGCCGCCGGCATGGCGGCCATGGCATTCCTAGGCTTCAGCAGCAGCCATGGCGGGGCGAACCACAGCCACGATACGAGCGGGCACGAGATGCACGGTATCGGCGGCCACGGTCATTCGGTAATCGCCGCTCATGGTAGCCCGCACGTTCCGGGTCACGTGCAAGCTGCAGGGCGCATGCACCAGACCGCGCACACGCACGCCGCGCCGCACTCGCACTCAGGGGACTGGAAGTCGCATCTCTGGACGTGGCTGTCCCCGCGAGTCCTGTTCAACTTTCTGGTTGGTTTCGGGGCGACAGGACTGATCGTGGAAAAGCTGGTCGGACCCGTACTGGCGCTTCCGATTGCATTTGTTGGTGGGGTAACATTTGAGGTTTTTATCGTGCGCCCCATCTTCAACTCGCTTTTCAGGTTTGAATCGGCGCCCGCACAGACCCTCGAGTCCGCTCTCATGTCGGAGGGACGGGCCGTGACCGGGTTCGACGCAAACGGCAATGGATTGATTTCGCTGGAGCTGGGTGGTGAGTTGGTGCAGGTGCTTGGTATCCAGCTGAATTCGGACCGCACGGCTGGCGCTCGAATCAGGGCCGGTGATATCGTCCGTATCGAAGAAGTAGATAGCGCGCGCAATCGCTGTACGGTGTCCCGCATCGGTCTCGGTGAGACGGATTCGCGCGACGCCGACCGTTACTAAAAGGATCAACTCTCATGACACAGACTCTTCTTATAGTCGCCGCCGTTCTGGTCGGCGTGCTCGGAGTAATCCCGCTCATCGTCTCTTCGTTTCTTCGTAACGTCGAAGCGGGAACGATCAGGATGGTCAGCTGGCTCCAGGGCAGCACTATCATTTATCGCGGCCCTGGGAAATCAAAAGAAGTACCGCTTCTCACCACCGGTACGACGCTTTCCAGCAAAGCGATAAACGTCGATCTCGACATCACCGATCAGACCGCGGATCTCGATCGGAATGGCACGCCCCAGCCGATCAAGGTCCGAATTCTCGCGAGCGCGATCGTCTCCGTCGGCGACACCGACACGCTGATCAAGACCGCGGCGAACCGTTTCTTTTCCAAGGATTCGGCGGACCAGGCGAACATTCTCATTGATCTCCTTTCCAGCTCGGCCCGTAGAGCTATCAACCTTCTGACCCACGATCAGCTCTTCTCGGCCAAAACCGCTCCTCAGCTCTACCCGGTAGGTCAGGCGCCTGCGCTAGCAGCCGGCTCCACTCAGAACACCGGGGTCGTGGCCTCCCCCAACCGTCCGGTGGCGATGACTCACGCTGCCGAGGCGGCGCTTCAGGGAATGGAAGACGACGATGATCCGCTTGCTGTGATCATCAGAAAGGCGTGCTCGAGAGAGCTCACCGATCTTGGTCTCACCTTCAACTCCCTCAACATCAA
>JANMWS010000191.1:0-2638 GCA_031394125.1 Gemmatimonadales bacterium | reverse complement strand
TTTGATCATCTTTCTGAGACGAGGTTTATCGACGACTCCCAACCACCGCACAACCCATACCCCACATTTGGGAAAAGGGTTTCCCTGTACGGGAATGCAGGCAAATCTGCGCGAGGAATCGACATGTCAGGATATGTGTTGGAGCTCAGGAGCGCAATCAGAAAAAAGACGCTCCAAATCGGGATTGAGATCAATTGACCCAATCCGCCACGAAAATATTCGTCTCGTGGGGGTTGGCGTCGTGGCGGTTGGAAGCCCAAACGAGCTTCTTCCCATCCGGGCTGAACATCGGAAAACCGTCGAATGTCAGCGCGGTGGTCACCTGCTCGAGTCCCGAGCCATCAGGATTGATCAGAAACAGGTCGAAATTTCCGAGTTTTGGATCCGTGTGATGATTCGACGAGAAGATGATTTTCTTTCCATCGGGGGTCCACGACGGCCCGAAGCTCGCCGCGCCAAGGTGCGTGATCTGACGCTGGTTGCTGCCGTCCGCATTCATGATCCACAAATCCATTTTGTTCGGACGAACCAGCCGCTGCGTCAGAAGATCCTTGTAACTAGCCAATTCCGCTTCATTCGTCGGGTGGTACGCACGATAGACGATTTGCTTTCCATCTGGTGACCACCAAGGTCCGCCATCGTAGCCGACCTGATGCGTCAGCTGGGTAATGCCGGATCCGTCAGGATTCATGACGTAGATATCGAGATCTCCGTCCTTTAGCGACGTGAACACGATCTTTCTGCCATCGGGCGACAAGACTCCCTCGGCCGTGTACACGCCAAAGCGCGTCAACCGCATCCGATGCGAGCCATCGGACCGCGCCGTGTAGATGTCGAAGGGGTCGAGCCGCCAGACGTAGCCTTTGGAAGCGTCCGGACGTGGCGGACAGGCTTTCTCGAGGGCGCCGCTCGAGGCGTAGATAATCCGGCGGTCACCGTTCAGAAAGTACCCGCACGTAGTCTTGCCACGACCGTTCGAGACACGGCGGACGTGGGAGCCGTCGACGTTCATCAGGTATTGCTGGTCGCAGGTGCGGCCGTCCCGAGTGCTTTGAAAAATCAGACGCTTGCCGTCGTGACTGAAGTAGGCTTCAGCGTTCTCGCCACCATTCGTCAGCTGGCGGACGCCGCTGAAATGGGTCTCTCCTGGCTCTGGCGCGAGCGATATTGCCCTGAATCCGTCCTGGGCCCGCAACGTTCCCGCTGCTGCTACAAGAGCCGGAAAGATGAATCGAAATTTCAGTCTGGCAGCCATGCCCGTAGAATCTGCGACACGAACCGATCTTAGTCGACCGTCCGACACCGGACAGACCGTGGGCGCCAAGGTTTACAAGACGTTCATACATCGGAGCTCGGATGTACGATTCGCAGGGGACTTACTGGATCGGACGGTAAGCGACGTCGTGGCTCGCCGAGCTTTTCGCGGCGACGGCCGGCTTGCCCGATTTGGCGGCCGGCTTCCGCGCTTTCGCTGAGCGGTGCGAGCGGGATCTGTAGACTCCGCGGACCCAACGCGCGCGGGTACCGCGAACGTCAATGTGGACGAAGGGGCCGCTGCGACCATAATAGGCGTACAGGCCGGTTCCGCCCACTAGCTCAGGATAGCGCGCCTCGACGCGTTCGACAGCATCGAGGATGAGTTTCACATCGGCAAAGTTGACCTTGCCGTCCCCGTTCAGGTCGGACTCCTTCCCGTTGCCCACTTGGTCGACAAAGACGTCAGCAGCGTCACCGAACTGGTGCCGGCTATCACGGGCGCTACCCTCACCGCGAACGGCCTGGTTGTGCGCAGGTGTGCGGAAGCCGGAGCGAATGCGCATTCCTTCGGCGTTGACGCCGTGATCGTTGAGGTCTTCGATCACGAGCTCCAGCTTGTCGAGGAGGGGCTCGCGGAGAACGACGTACTTGGGCCACACCTCGGTTTGTCCGTGTGAGACGAAGTCTCTGAGACGGAAATGCTCGGACACCCGGGTGTCTTCGTTGTCGGGGGTCACTTCGATGAACCCATCCGGGTTCCTATAGGCTTCCGACCGCAGTCTGCCCTTTTCCTGGGGCCAGTACCCGAGTCGGTATCCGTTCAGCCAGGCGCGAACCTTCTGCCCGAACGAACGCATTGTGAACACGGTCTCAGTACCCGCGGTAGGACCGCCCTGAATAGAGGCACTCGCCACCTGGGCACCCGGGAGGGCAGCCAGCGATATCCAGTCTTCGGGAAGAACGAAGCGAGCGAAGACCTTGCCGCTCAGTCCGCTGCCTTTCTCGCCCGAGGGAGACATCACGGGTTTTAGGACTGAAGCGGTATCGTCGGCTTCGTCCCCTGATCCAACGGCCGACAGGGGAAGCGAGTCGGGCTGGTTCGCGACAGCACTCGAGCTTGTCCGGATGGCGTGCGAAGCTAGCTGCAACGCGCTCGCTTGCGCCGGCAGGACGATGGCCGTGAGAATGAGAAGGGCTGTTACGGCTGAGCTGAGGCTGTAGCGTACTAGGGTCATCAAGGCTCCTCTTCGGTAGCTCGACTGACATGGCGCAGCTCTCGCGTCGCTTTAGTCTCGGGGCTTTGCGTCGCCGTCTTTCGACGGGTTTGCCGGTTATCGGAGGCGCCAGCACGGATCAGCTTGGCGCTAACAATAAAATGACT
>JANMWS010000146.1:0-13087 GCA_031394125.1 Gemmatimonadales bacterium | reverse complement strand
TGGTGTGGGAGCCGCGATGGTCGGATTGCGTCCCATCGTCGAGTTCATGACCTGGAACTTCGCGCTGCTCGCGATCGACGAAGTCGTAAACGCCGCCGCGAAAATGCTCTATATGTCGGGCGGACAGTACAAGATGCCGATGGTGTTCCGCGGCCCCAATGGTTCCGCACTCCAGCTTTCCGTGCAGCACTCGCAGGCATGGGAGAGCTGGTACGCTCATATCCCGGGACTCAAGGTCTGCACGCCGGGAACGCCCGCCGATGCCAAGGGACTGCTGAAGTCCGCCATTCGCGACGACAATCCCGTGGTGTTCCTCGAAGGCGAGATGCTCTACAACACCAAGGGAGAAGTGCCCGACGGCGAGCACATCGTTCCTATCGGGGTCGCGGAGCTAAAGCGGGAAGGCGGCGACTGCTCCATCATCACGCACGGGAAAATGGTTCTTGTCGCGATGAAAGTCGCCGATGATCTCGCCAAGGAAGGAATCAACATCGACGTCGTCGATCTCCGCACCGTTCGCCCAATCGATGTCGAAGCGATCGCGCGCTCCGTGCAGAAAACCAATCGAGCGGTCGTACTGGAAGAAGGATGGGAGATCTGCGGTATGGGCTCGCAGGTCGTCGACTTCATCCAGCGCGAGTGCTTCGACGACCTCGATGCTCCCGTGCTGCGCGTCCACCAGGAAGACGTTCCAATGCCCTACGCCAAGAACCTCGAGAGAGCCGCCAAGCCGGACGCCGGCAAGGCTATCGCGGCGATAAGAAAAGTCATGTACCTCGACTAACACCTATGGCAACCAAAGTGGTGATGGAGGCGCTCTCTCCAACAATGGAAGAGGGACGTCTCGTCAAATGGAGCAAGAACGAAGGCGACGCCGTGAAAAGCGGCGACGTGCTGGCCGAGGTCGAGACCGACAAGGCGATCATGGAGCTCGTTGCTCGCGGCGACGGAGTACTCCGCAAACGTTTGGCGAATGAAGGCGATTCATCTCCCGTCGGAACCCTGTTAGCTGTGATCGGCACTGCCGACGAAAACATCGATTCTATCATCGGATCCGCCACGCCGGCCGCTGCTCCGCCGGTTGCTGCATCCGCTGCAACGGCCGCACCGACGCCGGTCCCACCGACCCCGGCCGAGTCGCAGGGTGAGGCTTCAACTCCTCCACAGCAAAAGGTTGCAGCGAGTCAGGGCGGCACACCGCCCACTGCACCGCAGCGTCCTGCTCCACCTCGCCCATCAGGAGCCCCTCCCGCTCCACGTGGGAATGGAGCATCGCGTTCGGGCGCGCCTCCGGCAGCGGGCGGACGTCAGCGCTCGTCGCCACTCGCTCGTCGGATCGCGACCGAGAGAGGAGTCCAGCTCGGCGCAATCCAGGGTACTGGACCAGGCGGGCGCATAGTCAAGCGCGACATCGAGAACGCCAAAGCGACCGGGGGTGCTGGACGCTCCGCCGCCGCCGACCGGCTGGCAACCGAAGGCGACTTCAAGGACATCCCGCTCACTCAGATCCGGAAGACCATCGCACGGCGGCTCGCCGAGTCGAATGGCCCCGTTCCGACCTTCTTTCTCACGGCGGAGTTCGACGCCACACGAGGCGCGGAGCTGCGCACGCAGCTCGCCGAGATTGGCGATCAGTACAAGGTGTCCTTCAACGACATCGTGATCAAAGCGGTGGCTCTCGCCTTGGCGGAGCATCCCGAGGTCAACGCCCACTGGCTCAATGACAAGATCCGCCAGTTCAATCGCATCCACGTGGCGATGGCAGTAGCGGTCGAAGAAGGCCTGATTACGCCCGTCTTGTTCGACGCCGATCGCCTCTCGCTCTGGGACATTTCCGGGAAGGCGCGCGATCTCGCCAAGCGAGCACGCGAGCGCAAGCTCCTGCCCGAAGAGTACACTGGCGCGACCTTCACAGTGTCCAACCTCGGCATGTTCGGCATCGACCAGTTCACCGCGATCATCAACCCGCCTGAAGCCGGAATTCTCGCCATCGGCGGCGTCGAGGAAAAACCGGTCGTGGTGAACGGCGCCTTGGAAGTCCGGCAGCGCATGCGGGTTACGATGAGCTGCGATCACCGGGCAATCGACGGGGCAACCGGAGCGAGGTTCCTTCAGACAGTCAGACGCTACATCGAGAATCCGCTTTCGCTCGTAATCTGACTGAGGACTGCGGGCTGCGGACCGACGGCACTGCTGACTGCTGACTAATTGCGGATTGGGAGACTAAATGCGGATTCCTCACTACTGCGGACGCACTGCGGACTAGTCACGCAGTTCGCAGTGAGTCACCCAATCCGTAGTTAGTCAGCAGTCCGAAATGCCGTTTGTCCGCACTCCGCAGTCCCTCACTAGATTTACATTCGACCTCAATCGACCAAAGAAATGGCAAGTTATGACGTGATCTTTATTGGTGGCGGCCCAGCAGGATATGTTGGCGCCATTCGCTGCGCCCAGCTTGGAATGTCTGTAGCCGTCGTTGAGCGAGAAGGCTTGGGCGGCACCTGCGTCCTCTGGGGATGCATTCCCGCCAAGGCGCTGCTCGAAGCGGCCTCTGTTGCTACCAAAGTCTCCCACTCCGCCGACTTTGGCGTCACGGTTGGCGAGGTAAAGCTCGACTACGGCGTCGCGATGAAACGCTCCCGCGCGGTTAGCACCCAGAACTCCAAAGGCGTCGAGTTCCTTTTCAAGAAGAACAAGATCACATGGATCAAGGGCACGGCGAAGATCGCCGGCAAGAATTCGGTTTCCGTCAAGGTCGATGGAAAAGAGGAAAAGCACGACGCTAAAAAAGCGGTCGTCATCTCCACCGGCTCGCGGGTCAAAGGACTCCCTCAGATCGGCCTTGAGCTGAACAAGACGACGGTGCTTTCCTCGGACGAGGTGCTGGTTCTCGAAAAGGCTCCGAAAACCATGGCTGTCGTCGGCGCTGGCGCGGTGGGCTGCGAGTTCGCCGATGTCTTCGCTGCCTTCGGTACCCAGATAACGCTCATCGAAGCGCTTCCGGTTATTCTTCCTCTCGAAGACGCCGATTGCAGCGCGGAGCTCACGAAAAGCTTCAAGAAGCGGAAGATCGATGTCCTCACCGGCGCCAAGATCAGCGATGTGAAAGTCGGAAAGAATTCGGTCTCGATGAGCGTCGAATCAGGCGGCAAGAAGCAGACGTTCGAGGTCGAGAAGGTGCTCGTCGCCGCTGGACGCGCTCCCAACACCGAAGACATCGGACTCAAGGAAATGGGAGTGCAGCTCACCGACCGCGGCTTCATCAAGATCAACGAGCGAATGGAAACATCCGCCAAAGGCATCTACGCGATTGGTGACGTAGCAGGACCGCCGATGCTCGCTCACAAGGGCCAGCGCGAAGGAGTCGTGTTCGCCGAATTCCTCGCCGCCCAGAAAAACGTGCATGCCGTGAATTACGGCAACATCCCGAACGCGACGTACTGCCATCCCGAAGTCGCGTCGATCGGAATGACCGAAGCGCAGGTCAAGGAAAAGAAGATCGACTACAAGGTCGGCAAGTTCGCCTTCTCCAACAACGGGCGCGCCCGCACTTCTGGCGAGACCGAAGGCTTCGTCAAGATCATTCGCGACGCCAAGTACGGCGAGATACTCGGCGCACACATCATTGGCGCGCACGCCACCGAGCTGATTCACGAGCTCGCCGTCGCCCGCGAGAACGAGTTCACCGTGGAAGAAGTCGATCTCGCCATCCACGCCCATCCGACGCTCTCCGAAGCAATCGCCGAGGCAGCCCTCGATTCGCTCGGAAAGATGATCCACGCGTGATTTAGGTGATGCGTAGTGGCTGAGCGCGAGCTATGGACCGTACCTCTCGGGCGAATGCCCTACGCGGAAGCGCTCGAGCTGCAGCGGCATATCGCCCGCGACCGGATCACGGGCGCACTCCCGCAGGACGTCCTGCTTCTCGTTGAGCACCCACCGGTAGTCACGCTCGGCCGCGCATCTAAGGAAAAGCACCTGATTGCTTCACCCGCTTTTCTCGAAAGCAAAGGGGTCGAGCTGTTCGAGGTGGAGCGAGGCGGAGACGTGACATTTCACGGCCCGGGACAGCTCGTTGGATATCCAATCATCGATCTCAAGCGTCACCGCCAGGATCTGCACTGGTACCTGCGAAAGATCGAGGAGGCGCTGATCAACACCCTCGCCGACTTCGACATCCCGGGCGAGCGCAATCCGAGCTTCACCGGCGTGTGGACGAGAGGAAAGAAGATCGCTTCGATTGGCGTCCACGCGCGCGACTGGGTAACCTGGCACGGGTTCGCGCTCAACGTTTCCACTGACCTCTCCTACTTCGATCTGATCGTCCCCTGCGGAATCGATGGCGTAGTCATGACCTCCATTGCCCGGGAGCTGGGATTGGAGAATGTCTCGGCGCAGGATGTCAGAGACAGGGTATCTGCCAAGTTTGCGGAAGCGTTCGATCTGACCGCAGTCGTCACCTCCCATTCGGCGCTTCTCGAGGTCGTGGCGTGACGGAGACCCTCAAGGTCTACCCGTCGCGTGCGCGTCTCGAGACTGTCGGCACCCCCCGTGATTTCGCCGCGGAGCTGAACCCCCAGCAAGCGGCCGCGGCGACGCACGGTGACGGGCCCCTACTCATCATTGCCGGCGCCGGAACCGGGAAGACCCGCACTCTGGTCTATCGGGTCGCACACTTGATCGAGCGCGGCGTCGCGGCCGAAAGGATACTCCTGCTCACGTTTACGAGACGTGCCGCACAGGAAATGCTCTCCCGCGTCGAGCGGTTGGTTGGCAGCAACAGCAAGCGGGTGCATGGTGGAACGTTTCACGCTACGGCCCACCGGCTTCTCCGGCGTTTCGGCCCCGCCGCCGGGCTGCCGAAAGACTTCACGATCATGGATCAGAGCGATTCCGCCGATCTCATGCAGCTCTCGCGCGCCCAACTCGGATACGCCGCCAAGGTCAAGCGCTTTCCCAAGAAGGAAACGCTCCAGTACGTGTACTCCCGGCACATCAACACGGGAATCCCGGTCGAGGAAATCATCCGCGACGAGTACCCACAGTTCGTCGACTATCTCGGGGATTTCGCCAAGATCTATGTCGACTATGTTCGGCGGAAGCAGGAGCGGAATCTCGTGGACTACGACGACCTGCTTCTCTTCTGGGCGCTGATGCTGGAAGCGTCGCCGGAGCTTCGCCAGAAGATCGGCGGGATGTACGATCACATCCTGGTGGACGAGTACCAGGACACCAACGTGCTCCAGGCGCGAATTCTCCGCGGCATGTGCGGCACCCACGCTAACATCACGGTCGTCGGGGATGATGCGCAGAGCATCTACTCGTTCAGGGGCGCCAACTTCAGGAACATCCTCGACTTCCCCAAACAGTTCGCGGGTGCGACGACGGTTACTCTCGAGCAGAACTATCGCTCCACGCAGCCGATCCTGAGCGTGACCAACACGCTCATCTCGCGCGCCGCCGAACGGTTCACGAAGAACCTGTGGACAGAGCGAACCGGTGGTGAAATACCCTGGCTTGTCGCTGCGCGCGACGAGCAGCAGCAGACCCGGTTCGTGGTTGATCGAATACTCGAGCTCCACGAGGAAGGAACGCGGTTGAGCGAGATCGCCGTGCTGTTTCGCGCCGGTTACATGTCCGCCGACCTGGAGATCGAGCTCACCAATAGAAAGATCCCGTTCGAGAAATGGGGCGGCCTCAAGTTTCTCGAGGCCGCGCACGTCAAGGACGTGCTCGCTTTCCTCCGCATTCTGGAGAATCCCCGCGACGAGGTGAGCTGGTACCGGCTCCTTCTGCTGCTGCCCGGAATCGGGGACGCGACGGCGCGCGCGGCGATCGATTCGATGATCGCTGCGGCGTGGGAGTCCAATGCATTCGGGCGATTCGATCCGCCGCCGAGGGCGAGGGGAGCGCATTCAGCATTGGTGGCGTTGCTGGACGGCCTGCGGTCGGGCCCGGTGCTGGACGATGCGAAGGTCTCAGCGGACATCGCTCGCGTACGCCAGCTCTACGATAATATCTTGCGCGAGCGGTACGATCGTGTCGAGCCGCGCCTGGCTGACCTGGACCAGCTGCAGACCATTGCCGCGGGTTATCCGGATCGCGCCACGTTCCTGTCCGCTCTCGCGCTCGAGCCACCACAGGCGACACAGGATCTTCCCGGCGGCAGCAGTCGCGAGGAGAACGACTGCCTGATACTCAGCACCGCCCACTCAGCGAAGGGGAAAGAGTGGGACGCGGTATTCGTGATCTGGGCCGTAGACGGATGGTTCCCTTCCGCGCGCTGCCTCAACACCGAAGAGGAAACGGAAGAGGAGCGTCGACTGATGTACGTCGCGCTGACCCGCGCGCGCAATTACCTGAGCGTTACCTATCCCCTCAACGCATACTCGTCGCGAAGAGGGGCAGACTACTCACTCGATCAGCTTTGCCGGTTCATTGACCGGGGCGTGCGCGACAACATGCAGCGGGTGGCATTGGCGGGCGACAACCCGCCGTCGGACATCGCGCCGCCACAGAAACCGCCCATCCTCGATCTGCGCGGCTTGCTCAGGTCGAGATTCAGTAATCCTGAGCGCGAAGACTCGCACCCGGTATAGTCGCCTGGCCCCACGGTCCGAAATCTAGGACGAAGGGTTATACGGATGCTCCAGAAAGAACCGGATCCTTCGGATCGGCTCCAAGTGGCGTTCTGGCTCCATTCTCGAGAGCAGCGTTTTTTGTTATTTTGTAGGAAAGACCCGTGGGGCGGTCTGAAGCATCCCGAGCGGCAGCTCCCAAATACTCCCGGCCCCGCCTAACGGAGCCGTAACGCCAGTCGGAGTGGATCCGAAGCATCCGGTCGTTTCCGGAGCATCCGCGTTAAACCTTTCGTCCTAGATGCCAGTCGCGCCCATCCACTGTCGGAGCGCCGAAAACGGAGACTTCGGATTTGATTTCGCGAGCGCGATGATGCGTCCGATCGCGCGCTTCAGATTGCGTCCCTCCTTCGCGTAAATCTGATCGAACACGTCGAGATCACTCGCGTAGACTCGGCGCGCCAGAAGCGATGCGTTATCCAGCGGCACGCGCTCCGCGTAGCGCGGATTTATCGTTTTGAGCGCAGGCCCAATCTCCTGGACCAACGCCAGACGTGCGCGCAGATACACAGTGTCCCGCGCCGCTATCCTAGCTTCCTTGCCCTCCGGATGCGCGGCGTACGCTGAGTCGAGCGACTTGATCAAACTCGACCAGAATCGCGCAAGAATCTTGTCATCCTCCCACTGCGCATCCAGCCTGTCGGCCGCGGCTTCCTGGCCGCGCGATCTGAAAAACGCCGCGGCGCCTCGAGCCCCCACGAACATCGCGAACGATTCGTTGAATGGCGCCTGCCCCGACGCGTAGAAAGTGTTGTGCGTCAGCTCGTGAATCACCGTGTTCGCGAGCGAGAGTGTGTCGCCCTTGAGAGTCGTGTTGAGCAGCGGATCGTTGAAGAACCCCAACGTGCTGAATGCATCGGACGGCCGCACGTACACGTCGAACCCATCGGCCGCAAGATTTTTCGCTTCGCGCCGGGCGGCGGCGAAGTCGAAGTAGCCTTTGTAGGGAACGCGCCCGACGATCGGAAACCACCACGTGTACGGCTTGAGGGTGTCGCGATACGCGGCGGACACCAAAAGCACCAATGTGTCGTGATTCAGACGCGAATATGTCGTGAAACTGTCTTTAGTTCTGAGCCGCAAGCTATCTTTAGCGTACTGTCGGGCCGCCAAAACCACCCTAAGTTTCTCCTTCACATCGTTCGGCGTCCGCTGATCCGCCACTAGCTCCGAAATTGGCTGACGCCGGCTCAGAATTTTGGCCTCCTCCCACGCCCCTCGACTGAGATAACAAGCTGTCGGAGCAGAGATTAGAAGCAAAACGCCGAGCGCAACCGCTATCGCCACGAATCCGCGGCGCATTATCTTACCACGTGTCCTTCGTTCACCTGCACTGCCACTCCGAATATTCTCTTCTCGACGGCGCAAACCGCATCGATGATCTCATCGCAAGAGCGTTGGAGTTCGAACAGCCAGCACTCGCGATAACCGATCACGGTAATCTTCACGGTGCGTGGGAGTTCCAGGAAAAAGCCAAGAAAGCGGGGCTCAAGCCGATCATCGGCATGGAAGCCTATGTCGCGCCAGGCGATAGGCGCGCTCGCGACCGCGTCGGCGGCGATCGGGGGAAGCCCTACTACCACCTCGTCCTCCTCGCTCAGAACGCAACCGGATACAAGAATCTAGTCAAGCTATCCTCCCTCGCCTACACAGAGGGATTCTACGCCAAGCCGAGGATGGACCGCGAGCTCCTCGCCAAGTACAACGAGGGCATCGTTGTGTCCTCCGCCTGCATGGCGGGAGAAATCGCTCACAATCTCCTGTCCGATGAGTACGATCAGGCCCGCGCGGTGGCCTCGTGGTACGCGGATGTGTTTCGCGATCGGTACTACCTCGAGGTGCAGGCGCACGACTCCGAGAACCAGGCGACGCTCAACAGCCGCGTCTTTCAGCTCGCTGCGGAGCTGAATCTCCCCGTCCTCGCCACCAACGACGCGCATTTCCTTTCGCGCGGTGATCACGACGCCCATGACGTGCTCCTTTGCATCGGGTTGGGCAAGGATTTCTCCGACACCAACCGGATGCACTACGACGAGGGCCTCTACTTCAAGAGCGCCCCCGAGATCGCGGAAGCATTTCCGGGACGGAAGGATGTTCTCGAGAACTCCCTCCGCATCGCGGACGAAACCGCGATCACGTTCTCCAAGCAGTACAAGGTGCCGTCCTTTCCGCTTCCTTCGGGAATCGAAACCGAGAACGAGCTGCTCGTACGCCTCTCCGAAGAGGGCGCGCACTGGAGATACGGCGCCGAGCTGCCTGCGAACGTGCGCGAGAGACTCGACTACGAGCTCGGAGTAATAACCAACACCGGATACGCCGGCTATTTCCTCATCGTCGCGGATTTCATCAAGGCGGCGCGTGAAAAGGGAATTCCTGTCGGTCCCGGACGTGGATCGGCTGCCGGATCGCTCGTGGCCTACTCACTCCGCATTACCGATGTCGATCCGCTCCAGTTCGATTTGCTCTTCGAGCGGTTCCTGAATCCGGAGCGAGTCTCGATGCCCGACATCGACGTCGACTTCTGCTTCGAGCGCCGGGGCGAGGTCATCGAGTACGTCAGGCAGAAGTACGGCCGCGATTCAGTGGGCCAGATCATCACCTTCGGCACTTTGAAATCACGCGCTGCCATCAAGGACGTCGGCCGCACGCTCGGCTTCACACCGTCGGAGACGGATTATCTCGCCAAGCTGATTCCGAACCATCCGAACTTCTCGCTCACGGTCAAGGAAGCCATCGAGCGGATTCCGGAGGTACGCGAGCTCTATACCCCGCGCAAAGAAGATCCGCGCGAAATCAAAGAGAAAAAGGAGAGATACCGTCGGCTGCTCGATTTCGCGATGAAGCTGGAAGGCCTGTCGCGCCACGCCGGCGTCCACGCCGCCGGAGTTGTCATCGCGCCCGGACCCCTCGACGAATACGTGCCCGTCTGCACCCAGGCGTCCAAGGGCGCTGGCAGCGGCAGCGACGAGCCCATCGTCGTCACGCAATACGACATGAACGCCCTCGAGAAGGTGGGGATGCTCAAGATCGATTTTCTCGGGCTCACCACGCTCACCGTGATCGCCGACGCAATCCACGGCATCCGCGAGCGCACCGGATCGGCACCGGATCTCGACAAGCTTCCGCTCGATGACGTCGAGACGTACAGAATGCT
Organism: Gemmatimonadales bacterium; assembly: GCA_031394125.1. Classification (GTDB taxonomy): domain Bacteria; phylum Gemmatimonadota; class Gemmatimonadetes; order Gemmatimonadales; family Gemmatimonadaceae; genus UBA4720. Next base: position 3,295 of record JANMWS010000146.1, on the reverse strand, counting down.
CCGCGCCGGAAAGACCGCTGGCGTCTTCCAGTTCGAGTCTCCCCTCGCCACTGATATGCTCAAGAGCATTCGCGCCGACAGATTCGACGATCTGGTCGCATCCAACGCGCTGATGCGCCCGGGCCCGCTCGACGCCGGAATGCATCGAGTCTACATGCGCCGGAAGCGTGGAGAGGAGCCGGTCTCCTACATCCTGCCCGAGCTTGCGCCGATCCTCGAGACGACTTACGGCGTTATCACCTATCAGGAACAGGTGATGCGCATCGCGCAGATTCTCGCGGGCATCTCGCTCGCCGAAGCGGACGTGCTGCGCAAAGCGGTCGGCAAAAAAGACGCGGGGCTGATTCGGGCGGAGCTCGCCAAGTTCATCGAGAAGTCGGTGGCGCGCGGGCACGACCGCGAGATCATCGAAGAGATCGCCAGCCAGATCGAGACGTTCGGCCGGTACGGCTTCAACAAATCGCACGCGGTCGCGTACTCGATCATCTCGTACCACACGGCCTGGCTCAAGACGCACTTCCCCGCCGACTTCATGGCGGCGCTCATGTCGTCGCAGATCGGCGACACCGATGGCGTGGTGAAGTACATCAATGAGACAAGGCAGCTGCACGTCCCCGGCGCTGCACAGGCAGGCGTCGAGATCCTTCCTCCGGATGTCAACGAGTCCGGCTACAAGTTCACCGTCGTCGGCGAGACCAAGATCCGGTTTGGGCTGGGCGCGGTGCGCAACGTCGGGCGCGGTGCGATCGATTCGATCATCGGTGCAAGGAAGAAGGGCGGACCTTTCACCTCACTCTTCGATCTGTGCGAGCGCATCGATCTCCGCGTCTGCAACAAGCGCGTGCTCGAGGCCCTTATTCATGCGGGTGCGATGGATTCGCTCGGGGGACACCGCGCGCAGCTTTCGGCCGCTCTCGACACTGCGATTCGCGAGGCGTCGCTCAGGCAGGAAGACATCGCCACCGGTCAGGTTTCCCTCTTTGGCGCCCCGACGGAAGAATCCCACAAGCAGGCACAGACGACGCACACGCTTCCCAATCTGCCTCAGTGGACGGAGTCCGAGCGGCTCGCCAGGGAGAAGGAGATTCTCGGGTTCTACATCTCCGGACACCCGCTCGAGCGCTTTCGCACCGAAGCAGAGATTTTCGCCACACATACCGTGTCGGATCTCGGCAATTGGAGATCCGAGTCCATGACACTCGCGGTCGTGGTGACGAACATTAAGCGTCAGATGAGCAAGAAGTCGGGCTCCGAATTCGCCCGGCTGACCATTGAGGATTTCTCCGGATCCGCCGAAGTTCTGATCTTCCCCGAAAAATGGGCGACGCTCAACGATCAGATACGCTCCGACATTCCAATGTTGCTGAAAGGCGCCTACTCGCGCCGGGATGAGGGCGGGGACAACCCCGCGTTCATCGTCGAGTCGGCAACAAAGCTGGCGGAGATGCGTACCAATGGGCAGGTGACGGTTGCGATCAACCTGGCGAAAGGCGCATACTCGGGTGACGTAATGTCGGACGTGAGAGCCATTGCCGAGACCTATCCCGGGTCAGCGCCGCTGGAATTTCGCTGGAGCGACGACACGGGCGTCAAGGCGCGACTCCGCTCCCGATCGCTTACGTTGGCAGCGGACGGCGCGGCGTTGAGCGCGCTTCGCAATATTCTGGGCGAGTCTTCCGTCAAGCTTCAGCGCGGGAGCTGAGAGAGTGGCATCAGCAACACAACTCGAGTTCGAGAAGCCGATCGCCGAGCTGGAACGGCAGATCGACGAGATCAAGAAAACCGCCGGCGACAGCCAGCTCAGCGTCGCGGAAGCAATCGAGCCTCTCGAGCGAAAGCTCTCCGATCTGCGTGAAGAGGTCTACCGAAATCTCACGCCGTTTCAGAGAGTCCAGGTCGCGCGCAACCCGAAGCGTCCCTTTACCGCAGATTACATCCGCCTCGCGTTCACCGACTTCATCGAGCTCCACGGCGATCGCGCGTATCGCGACGACGCTGCGATCATCGGCGGCTGGGCGCGCCTGGACGACGAGACGGTGATGGTGATCGGGCACCAGCGCGGCCGCGACACCAAAGAGCAGCTGAAGCGAAACTTCGGCATGCCGCATCCCGAGGGATATAGAAAGGCGCTTCGTCTGATGAAGCTCGCCGAGAAGTTCCACGTTCCCGTTCTCACATTCATCGATACGCAGGGAGCGTGGGCAGGGCTGGGCGCCGAGGAGCGCGGGCAATCCGAGGCGATCGCGCGCAACCTGTACGAGATGAGTCAGCTGACCGTTCCCATCATCGCGACAGTTATCGGTGAGGGCGGATCGGGCGGCGCGCTGGCGCTTGGTGTAGCCGATAGAGTTCTCATGATGGAAAACGCGGTTTACTCCGTGATTTCCGTCGAGGGCTGCGCGGCCATTCTATGGAAGGATGCGAAGAGCCCGGAAATGCGCGAGAAGGCCGCGACGGCGCTCAAGATCACCGCACCAGAGCTGCTCGAGCTCAAGGTTATCGACGAGGTCGTTCCCGAGCCGAGAGGTGGCGCGCACGCCGATCACGAGGCCGCTGCAAAGTCTCTCCGGGAAGTGATCGACAAGCATCTCGAGGAGCTGCGCAAGATGCGGCCTGAGAAGCTGGTAAGGCGCCGCCGGCAGAAATTTCTCCGCCTTGGCGCGTGGACCGAGTAAGTCGTGGCGCACCTCGTCGAAGTCGCCTTCAAAGGCAACCGTAAGGAGTTTTTTCTTTGGGACTATCCCGATCCGCCGCCGCTCAACTCGGCGGTGATCGTGGATGTCGATCGCGGAGAGGATCTCGGCTACGTCCACGCTCTGGGAGAGCTCGCGGCCAGGCGAAATGGCGGATGCTCCCACGGATGCGGTACTTCCCTTCCCGAGCGCAAAGCGTTGCGTCTCGCCTCCGACAAGGATCGCGGATTGTCGAAGGATCTCGACCGGCTCAACGAAGACTCCCGCCGCAAGGCGATGGAACGCGTTCGCGCCAATGGGCTGGGCATGAAGTTGTCCGACGCGGAGTGGCAATGGGACAGGAAGAAGCTCACGCTCTACTTCACGGCCGACAAGCGCGTCGATTTCCGCAACCTGGTGCGCGACCTCGCGTCGCTTTTCCGCACCCGCATTGAGCTGAAACAGATCGGGGTGCGTGACGAGGCAAAGAGACTGGATGGCATAGGCCGCTGTGGACGACAGTACTGCTCCGCCTCGTGGCTCCCCGAGCTCCGGCCCGTCAATCTTGGTGTCGCCAAGGATCAGCGCTTGTCGCTCAATCCTTCGCAGATCTCTGGCGCGTG
>JANMWS010000119.1:0-2634 GCA_031394125.1 Gemmatimonadales bacterium | reverse complement strand
ATGCAATAGTTCCTGTTCATTGTCTCTCCATCGTCAAGGTTCATTTCCTTTCGCCTGTTTCGTCGTTGCTTCTCGTCCCCGCACGTCACTGACGGCGATGCGGAAAAGTGTCTGCCGAAATGCAACCGGGTCACTCTCGGTCAGCGCGCCAGGCACGATCTGGCCCACGAGTTCGGCGGCCTTCGTCCACCACTCCTCGGCCCGTGGGCTGCCGCGTGGATGCATGATCCAGAAGCTCCCGTGGATCACGATGCTCCTCCAATCGAAGAGGTCGGTGACTTCATCCACTTCAAACGCGACCCACTGGTTGTGCTTGAGAGTGGAGATCTTCTCTCCCTCCGAAGTGCGGCCGTACAGCCAGCCACGCTCGTAGATGTAGTGGAGAGGCTGAATGTCGACGCGATCGTTGAAGCAGAAGGCGATGCGTCCCACCTTGTTGCGCAGCAGTACTGCCTCGATCCCATCGTGCGACAGCTCAGAGAAGACAACATCCCTCGGCCCTACCTTCTTTGCGCCCGACATTTACGTGCCCACCGGAACCTGGGCCTCGGAGCGCCCGGGTGTCTCGTCGGTGACTGCGACGCGCTTCGGGTGAAACACGAGAAGGGAGGTCGGCGAGTTTCGCGTGATCTCGTCGGCGACGGTCCCGAAAAGCAACCGACTCATTCCACCATTCCCACGGGTCGCGATGGCGATGAGGTCAGCTCCTCTACGCGCGGAGCAGTCGAGGATCGCGGTTGCAATGTTGTCGCTCAGTACGACCTCTTTGCTCGCTGTCAGTCCTTCTTCGGTCAGGTAGCTCGCGCAACGGTCGAGGTATGCATTCGCAGTGGCGATGTCCGTGTCCCACCACGGAAGACCTGGCTGCATGATCTCTTTTTGCGAGTAGGTCACCGGAGTGAGTACGTGGAGCAGCTTCACGGTCAAATTCAGCTGTGACGCGAGCGCGGCCACTTCAGGCAGGATCTGCTCCGCCAGGACCGAGCCATCGAGTGGAACGAGGATTTCGCCAAAGGTCTCCGCTGGAGTCGCGCCTATAAAGGAGACTGGGGGCTTCACCACCAGCACCGGAATGTTCGTATGGCGGATCATGTAATCCGTCACACTCCCGAGCGTCATCCTCTTCACTCCGCCGCGCGCGTGGCTCGACATCACTATCAGATCGACGTCGAACTTCCTGGCATAATCGCGAAGCGTGGGAGCTACGGGTCCCTCCTCGAGCGCGGTGTCGACCCGGATGGCACCGAGTGCCCGGCATTCGGTTCCGAGTGCCTCCAGCTTGTGCAAACTCGCGAAGTGTTCATCCAGCAGCGTCTGCTCAGGTATCATCATCGGTGTCTGGGCGATTGTCTCGATGACCAGCGGTGTCGTCTCTACTCGAACAAGACGAAGATCCGCGTCAAAGCGCTGCGCCAGCTTTACGGCCACCGATATCGCCGCTCTCTCACCGTCCGAACCTTGGGTTGGCGCCATGATGACTTTGTACATTGTTCCTCCCTGTTCTGCGCCCGCTTTCGTGGGTGTCACGACCAGCTCGCGCGCAAAGCGTTCAAGATTACCGCAACGTCGATGGCTTCCTGAAGAAGCGCACCCTCCGTCGGCGGAATGAATCCGGAGGCAGCGAAGATCATGGCAACACCGCTCAAAACGAGCCCGGTTGCAATACTCTGTCGAGCCACCCGCATCGTTCGTCTGCTTATTGCTACTGCTTCGCCTACCTTCGATAGATCATCGACCAGGATAACCACGTCGGCGGCCTCCGACGTGACGCCGCCACCATGTCCCGCGAGAGCAACCCCTACGTCGGCGGCCGACAAAGCGGGCGCGTCGTTGGTTCCGTCGCCGACCATCAACACGATCTCGCCCCGGGCCCGGAAGCGGGAGACCATCGTCGCTTTGTTCGCGGGCAGCAAATCCCCGTGAACTTCCTTTATTCCGGCCGCGAGCCCAACAGCTTTAGCGTTTGCGGCCCGGTCACCGGAAAGCAGGACTGTGCGTGACAACCCCAACTCCCTGAGCGTGGCGAGCAAGCTCTTCAGCTCAGGGCGTAGTGAATCTGCGTATTCTATGATCCCCGCCGGTTTCCCGGAGAGGACGACGTATGCGCGCAGGCCGGCTTCACCATTTTGCGCGGCGTCGAACGTATCGAGCGAAGTGGTGGCGTGATGGGCAACGAAGGCGCGGCTTCCAACCGCGACCTCGATATCTCCAACCATGCCTGTCAGCCCCTCTCCAGGTGACTCGCGGTGCTGCTTGGCCGTCGCCAGCCGCCCGTATCTCTTCTCCGCCTCCTCCACCACGACTCGGGCGAGCAGGTGACTAGAGCCCTGCTCGACTGCGCCGGCACTGCGAAGGACTTCCCGCTCCATGAATCCGGGCAGTGCGACGACGTTCTCCACGGACGGCTTGCCGACTGTGAGCGTGCCGGTCTTGTCGAATACGGCCAGGGTCGCGGCGCTCAGCATCTCGATCGCAGCTCCATGCCGTACAATGATCTTGCGCCGTGCGGCGCGATTTATTCCCCCGATCATCGCGACCGGCGTGGCGAGAATGAGTGGGCAGGGCGTCGCCACGACCAAGACTGCCAACACGGTGGTCCAGTTCTGCGTCAACGCGAAAGTCACGACACAAACT
>JANMWS010000118.1:0-2299 GCA_031394125.1 Gemmatimonadales bacterium | reverse complement strand
GTCCAGCAGGAGCAGAGGAGCGTTGGCTGCGATCGCTCGGGCGAAGGATAGCAGCTGCCGCTCGCCAACGCTTATCGAAGCCCCTCGCTCGCCGAGCACTTGGCCGTAGCCCTGAGGGAACCCGCGAATGATTCGATCGGCGCCGACTTCGGCCGCGGCGCGTACCACCTCGTCATCGCTGATCGGATTGGACAACCGGATGTTCGTGGCGATGTCGCCCGCGAAGAGGAAAATGTCCTGCTGAACGTAGCCGATCAGTGAGCGGAGCTCCTGAAGTGGCATCGTGCGAATGTCGACGCCGTTGATCGTGATCCTTCCTCGCTGGGGGTCGTAGAAGCGCATCAGCAGGTTGACTATCGTGGTCTTCCCGGCTCCAGTGTGGCCGACGAGAGCAAGCGTTTCGGCTGGTCGGGCGGTAAAACTGACGCCCTTAAGCACCCATTCCACCGGGGCGGCCTCGCGCTCGGTGCCCGGCTTGTGCTTCGCCAGGTGCGCGAGGTCGTAGGCGAACCAGACATCCTCGAAGGCAACTTCGACTCCAGTTTTCTTATTCGCCGCTCCGACCTCCTCCGCGTTGTCGGCGACGCTCGGCATGGTGTCGAGCAGCGTGAAGATCCTTTCCGAGCTCGCCATCGCCGTCTGCAGGATGTTGTACTTCTCGGACAGATCCTGCAGAGGCTGGAAGAATCGCCGCACCAGCTGGAGAAACGCCGCGACAGTTCCGACAGTCAGCATGTTCGCGCTCACCCGGGCCGCGCCGGCGACGATGAGTATCGCGAGCGCGATCGACGTCAGAAGCTCGATTGCCGGAAAATAGAGCGCGTAGACTGTGATGGACTTGAGGTGCGCGTCGAGGTGGGACCGGTTCAGCTCGTCGAATCTTCGCGCTTCGCGCTGCTCCTGGCCGAAGAGCTGGACGATCCGCATTCCCGTCAAGCGTTCCTGGAGGAACGAGTTGATCCTGGCGAGGCGCACGCGAATGTCGCGATACGTCTCCCGCACCCCTTTCCGGAACAGTCCGGACACCAGCACGACGAAGGGGATTACCGCGAACGAGGCGAGAGCGAGCCGCCAATCCATGATGAGCATCGCGACGCTGATCGCGATAAGCGTAAACAAATCACCGAATCCGGCGACGACGCCCGATGTGAACAGCTCGTTGAGGGTTTCCACGTCCGAGGTCACACGGGTTATCAATCTGCCGGCGGGGTTTCGGTCGAAATAGGAGATCGACAGCCGTTGCAGGTGCTCGAAGATCTCCATCCTCAGGTCGCGCATGACGCGCTGGCCCAGCAGACTCGTGAGCCACGTCTGACCGTATGAAAGCACGAACTCGGTCAGCAGGGCGAGAAAGAAAAGCGCGGTCGAGATGGTCACGATGCGCATGTTGTGCGTCGGCACCGCGACGTCGATTACCCGGCGCGTGAGAAGCGGGCCGACCACCTGAAGCGCGCCCTCGACGCAGAGCAAGGCAAACGCCCCGTACATCAGTGCGCGGTACGGTCGAGTGTACACCAGCAGACGACGCATCAGCTTACGGTCGTAAGCTTTGCCGAGAACGTCGTCTTCGTGTGGTTGGGTTGCGGGAACGGTCATCCAGCCGTATCCTAGCCGGGTTCCACGTGTGATGCTACGTACAGTTGACCTATGGTACGCAGGTTGCACCTGTGCATGGCACCGATGTTCCATCCTGTCGGCTGACGTAAAACCTTACTGGAGGGAAGATGGGAATTCTCGCATGGATAGTTCTCGGTCTGATCGCAGGCGCGATCGCCAAGGCCATCATGCCGGGCAATGATCCCGGCGGCATCATCGTTACCATGATTATCGGCATCATAGGTGCGTTCATTGGTGGCTTCCTCGGGAACATGCTGACGGGCGTCGGACTGAATGGATTCTCAATCCAGAGCATAATTCTCGCTGTCGTCGGTGCGCTCATCTTCCTGTGGATTTATCGGATGGCGACCAGAAACCGCGGCGCGCCGCGCGTTCCCTAGGACCGCACCAGCTTCAAGCAGGGAAAGGGTTTGCCGCTCTGGCTCTATTGGATTCTTCTCGGACTCGTCGCCGGGACACTGGCGAAGTTTCTGGTTCCAGGGCGGGACCCTTCTGGTTGTATCATCACCATCCTTCTCGGCATCGTCGGCGCCTTCATTGGTGGCTGGCTGGGCACGCGATTCTTCGGTTGGGGACAGATCCCTGCCGGGGAGTTCGATTTCCGCTCGATCGGCATTGCGACCGTGGGCGCGATCGTCCTCCTCTTGCTGGGCCGGCTCGTGAGGCGATTGTAGCACTCTAA
>JANMWS010000101.1:0-49194 GCA_031394125.1 Gemmatimonadales bacterium | reverse complement strand
CAATTGTGCGGCAAACCCCGCCGCGCCCGGCTGCGCTCAGCTCAACGCGCCCAGCACAAACGCGCAGGCGCGGGCACTCATCGCAAACGCGCAGAGTTTCGCCCGCGGAGTCCATTCGATCTACACGACCTCTCCGTTCGTTCCATTCGCTGGTACTGACGCGCAGGTCACCCTGGAAGCCCGGGTCGCAACGTTCAAGGCTGCGTACGCAAACTTTGCAGCCTACGGCGTTGCGCCGATCACGTCGAGGGGTCCTTTTGCCTCACAGAACAGACTCACGCTGCCGGACGCTCAAAGGATCTTATCCGACACGGCCTTCGGCATCGTGGCGGATCCGCTCGCGTCGACCAGTAATTCTCACATTGGTGACATCGATATCGGCGGCAAGTTCTCCATTTACGACTCGTTCGGCGGCGCCACCGGGGCGAGAATGTCTCCGCATGGACTGAATTTCCGGATGGCGGTTGGCGGAATCTTCCGGCTTCCCACGGGGAAGATCGAATCACCGAACAACTTTATCGACGTCGGCACCGGACGCGGAGCGAAGGCGGTCGAGGGGCGGTGGTTCAGCGATCTCCTCCTCGGATCTCACTTCTGGCAATCCTTCATTCTGCGCTACAACAAGCCATTTGCCGACGACCAGGAAATGCGCATTACCGATCTCCCCAACGAGGTGTTCGCGCCCCTTTACCGCCGTCAGATGGTGCACCGACAACTCGGTGCAGCGTTTGAATTCGAGACGACGCCGCGCCTCGTGATCAACGATTTCTTCTCGATATCCGGCCAGTATGTGTACAGGCGCAAGGCGCAGGATCATTACACCGGCACCTTCACGGTTCCGACAGCCATCACGGGCTTCGGGGATATCACGCTCGATGCGTCGACCCTCGATCTCGAGAGCGAGACCTGGGAGCATCGCGCCGGCGGAGGCGTCTCTTTTTCGAACCTGTACTTTTTCGATCAGGGCAAGGCGACCGTTCCCTTCGAGGTCACGTACATGCACTGGCAGACGGTGAGGGGAGCCGGGGGAAACCAACCGAAGTACTTCACCGACCAGATCCAGATGCGTGTCTACCTGAGGCTTTTCGGAAAGTAGTCAGCCCGCGGTCGCGGTCTCCAGCAACTCCTTCGCGTGGGCGCGACTGACCTTGCTCTCCGGATCGCCGCCGAGCATTCGGGCGATCTCGTTCACTCTGCTGCTTCCCTCGAGGACCGAGATGTCCGCGGTTGTCACGCCTCCCTTCGCGCCCTTCGCTACGACAATGTGATGGTGCGCGCGAGCGGCGATCTGAGGCAGATGCGAGATGGCGAACACCTGGTGCTCCTTTGCCACGCGACGCAGGGTGTCCCCCACCTGCAATCCAACCCGGCCGCCGATTCCCGCGTCGACTTCGTCGAATATCAGCGTGGGAACGTGATCCACCCGCGCCAGAATGGTCTTGAGAGCGAGCATCACGCGCGATAGCTCCCCGCCCGACGCCACTCTGGCGAGCGGCCGCTCCTCGTGACCGATATTGAGCGCCACTCGATACTCTACATCCTCCGCGCCGGTCGCCGTCGGCTCGTCACGCGAGATGAGCGCAACCGAGAAGCGGCCGTCGGGCATCCCCAGCTGCGGAAGAAGGACGTCCACCGATTTGGCGATCTTCTTCGCTGCCGTCGCCCGCATCTCGGAGAGTTTTTCCGCTTCGTCAAGAAGACGGCGGCGGGTCTCCGTCTCCCTCGCGGTAAGATTGGCGAGATCGAATTGCGCGGTGTCGATGAGATCGAGCTCCGACCGCGCCGACCGGCCCGCTTCGATCACATGGTCCAGGGCTGGCCCGTATTTCTTGAGCAGTCCGAACAATTTGTCACGGCGCGCGCGCACTTCTTCGAGCCGATCGGGATCGAGCTCTACGGAGCCCGCGTAGTCCTCTACGCTGCGCGCGAGCTCCTGCAACGCATAAAAGCCGGCGTCGAACAGCTCCTGCATGCGTGCCGCTGACGGATCGATTCGCTCGATTGCGGTGAGCGGACGCTGTGCGGCGCCGAGCTGCGTGATCACGCTTCCTTCATCGCCGGAGAGCAAATCGTTGAGGCTGCTCGCCAGGGTGCGCAGCTCGTCCGCGTTCTCCAACACTCGGGCCTCGTCCTCGAGCTTCGCATCCTCTCCGGGCGAAACGCGCGCATCTTCGATTTCCTTCGCCACGTGTCTGAGGTAATCGGCGCGCTTTTCCGCCTCAGCTCGTCGAGTCGATAGTGCGGAAATCTCGCGACGTACGGCGGTGACCTCATTGCAGGTATTTCGCACCAGCGCAGCCTGTGATTCCGCACCACCGAATGCATCGAGTATCTCGCGCTGGGAGTCTGGGTCGAGCAGAGTCTGGGCGTCGTGCTGGCCGTGAAGATTCACGAGTTGGCGTCCGATCTCCGCCAGAACAGTCGCCGTCACCGGCGCGCCGTTTATCCACGCTCGTCCTCTACCGCTTGATGCGATCTCGCGCTTCAGAACGAGCGTGTCGTCCTCGACTTCGATACCGCGCTCATCCGCCAGCTTCACGATTCCCTTTACGTTCGTCACGTCGAATACGCCTTCGACCGTTGCCTTTTCCGCACCGGAGCGAATGAGATCCGCGCTCGCGCGCTCGCCCAGCAAGAGTCCCAACGCACCTACGATGATCGATTTCCCCGCGCCCGTCTCACCCGAGAGCACGTTGAAGCCTTCGCCGAGCGGGAGCGTCACCGACTCTATGATCGCAAAATTCCGGATTCGCAGCTCGGTCAGCATCATGCGTGATCCACGTCGGGCAAGCCTCCCCAACCGAGTTTGACTCTCATGCGCTCGAAAAATGTCGCTCCAGGGAATCGGACGATGCGCACTGGACTGTCAGCTTTTCGGATCTTGAGCTTCTCGCCTTTGACGAAGCTGGTGCCGACCTGGCCGTCGACGGTGACGAGAAGCTCGGTCGGACTTTCGTTGGCCTCCACAGTTACTTCGGCGTCGGCGGGAATCACGAGCGACCTGATGGCGAGTGTGTGCGGCGATATCGGAGTGAGGACTATCGATTCGAGTGTCGGCACCACCACCGGGCCTCCCGCCGAAAGACTGTACGCCGTAGAGCCGGTGGGAGTCGAGATTACGATACCGTCGGCGGCGTAAGTCCCAATGCTTTCGTCGTCCACGAACACATTGAGTCGCACGACGCGCGCGAAGCCTCCTTTGTGCAGGACGAAATCATTGAGAGCTCTCCACTGCTTTCGCGGCTGGCCGGCCTGATCGATGACCTTCGCGCTGAGCGCCATGCGCGGCTGTGCCACATAGTCACCACTCGCCAGATTCCGTAGAGCAGCCTCGAAATCCTCGCTCTGACAGCTCGTGAGAAAACCGAGGCGGCCGAGGTTCACCCCCAGAATCGGAATGTCACGACCGTCGAGGAAGCGCGCGCCACGCAATAGCGTCCCGTCGCCCCCTAGCGTTACGAGCCCGTCGAGCTGAGCGGACTCCTCCAGACGCGCGCCCTTTCCCGCTACGTCGTGGAGCCCCTGTTCGAGGAACGCCTCTATCCCAAGCGTCGGGGCAAGACTAAAAAGCGTCCGGAGAATTTCCGGCAGCTCGTCGTAACCCTGATGGCCGATGACGCCAAGGCGCATCAGACAGCGCGGAGGTGGGTGCCCCGCAAATTCTCCATTCCAAATGCGGTGCTAGCGCGCTGCGCGATTCCACGCCCGTCGAGTCCGAGCTGCGCCAGCTGTTTCGCGCGCGGAGCCTGATCGATGAAACCGTCGGGCAATCCATGGGCGACGACTCTGATCGATGCGTCCATCTCCGCGACAACGGCCGCCATGTGGGCTCCGAAGCCATTCACGATCGTGCCTTCTTCCACAACCAGGATGTTCCGGTGATCGCGAACGATGTCGGGCAGCAGCCGCTCGTCGTGTGGCTTGAGGTAACGACAATTCACCACCGTGACGCTCGCCCCATTGTCGTTGAGTATATCCGCGGCCGCCATGGACGGGATGACCATCGTTCCGACCGCGAGAATTGCGACCGCACGGTCAGGATCGCGTCCCGCGCTGTTGCTTCGACGCAAAATCTCCCACGAGGCATGTGGGACTGCTTCGATCTCGCCGGCTGGCGGGACGACATCCGGCGTCGAGTCGCGAGGATACCGGAGACAAAACGGACCAGCGGAGTGATCCAGCCCGCTGCGGAGCAGCGCGATCATTTCCCGTCCGTTCATTGGCGCGGTGACCACCATTCCGGGCACAGCGAGCATGTAGGCAATGTCGTACAGGCCCATGTGCGTGGGACCATCTTCTCCCACCACGCCGGCGCGATCCATCGCGAAGATCACGGGCAAATGCTGAATCGCAACGTCGTGAATGACGTTGTCGTAGGCGCGCTGCAGGAAGGTGGAGTAGATCGCGCAGACTGGCCGGATTCCCTGGGTCGCGAGTCCCGCCGCGAACGTCACGGCGTGTCCCTCGGCTATTCCGACGTCGAAGAATCGGTCCGGATAAGCCTTCGCAAAGGCGCTCGTGCCCGTTCCGCTAGGCATTGCTCCGGTTATGGCGACGACTCTTGGATTCTCCGCGGCCAACTCCACCAGTCCCTGCCCGAACGCCGCGGTGTACGTCGTGTTGGCGACAGAAACCTTTCTCAGCTTCCCGGTAGCCGGGTCGTGGCCAGGCGGCAGGGCGTGCCACTTTTCAATGTGCTCTCCCGCGGGGAATCCCTTCCCTTTCTGGGTGATGCAGTGGATGAGGCGAGGTCCCTCCAGCTCCTTCACGGCAGCGAAGGTGTCCATCAGCGCGTCGATGTCGTGACCGTCGATGGGCCCGAAATATCTGAAGCCAAGCTCCTCGAACAGAACGCCTGGAGTGAAGAAAGTCTTCACGCTCTCCTCCCACTTCCGGACGAGCGCGCCGACGCCGGAGAGAGGTCCGGGGGCGGAGTCGATGACAGATCCGATCGCGGATCTCACGCGATTGTACAGAGGATTGCGCTGTATCGAAGTCAGGTATTTCGACATCGCGCCGACGTTGGGCGCGATCGACATCTCGTTGTCGTTGAGGATGACGATGAAATCGCGGTCGGAGGCCCCGGCGTTGTTCAATCCCTCGTAGGCGAGGCCGCACGTCAGGGCGCCATCTCCGAGTATCGACACGACCTTGAACTGCTCGCGATTCAAATCCCGCGCGACCGCCATCCCATAGCCCGCGGAAATAGCCGTACCGGCGTGACCCGCCCCGAAAGTGTCGTACTCGCTCTCGGTGCGCTTGAGAAATCCAGACAGCCCGTCTTCCTGACGAAGCGTTTCGATCTGACTGGCGCGACCAGTCAGGAGCTTGTGCGGATATCCCTGATGACCCACGTCCCAGACGATCTTGTCGCGCGGAGCATCAAATACCGCGTGGAGAGCAACCGTAAGCTCTACGACACCCAAGCCGGCGCCAATATGTCCGCCGGTGCGCGCGCAGACCTCGATGAGGCGCGTCCTCATTTCCTCCGAGAGGGCGCGCAGCTCGTCTCGCGTCATCGGCTTCAGGTCGGCTGGCGAATTGATACGATCGAGAATTGACATTTCTGGCGGTTTTCAGGACGTACGTGTTACCATGAAATTAGCGACTTGGGACAGCTCCTGCGTGAGCAGCTTCTGCTCGGCCAGAGCGTGTAAGCCGTCGTGTATCAGGTCTCGGGCCCTTGCCTGAGCGCCTTCGACGCCGAGCAACGCTGGGAAGGAGCTTTTTCCGAGCGCCACGTCCCTTCCGGTTGTCTTGCCGAGCGCCTTCGACGTCGAAGTCACGTCGAGTACGTCGTCCATGATTTGAAAGGCAAGTCCAATTGCGCGCCCGTAGCGCTCTACCGCGGTGACCTGCGGTGGAGAGGCGCCGCCGGAGAGCGCGCCCATGACCAGCGACGCGACGATCAGCGCGCCGGTTTTTGCGCGATGAATCTCTTCCCGCTCAGTGAGCGACAGTGATAGACCCTCTCCCGCGAGGTCACGCAACTGGCCGCCGATCATTCCCGACACACCCCCAGCCTCCAGGAGCGTTTGAAGAAGCTTCGCCCCGACCTCGAGTGGCAGTCGCATCCCGCGGGCTGCGTCGCGAACGACAATCGCTGCGATCGGAATCATGGCAACGCCCGCGATTATCGCGGTTCGCGATCCGTACACCTTGTGCACAGTGGGACGTCCGCGCCGCATGTCATCGTCATCCATGCACGGTAGGTCGTCGTGCACCAGCGAGTACGCGTGAATTATCTCCGGCCCGCACGCGAGCAGCGTCGCATCGCCACTCCCGCCAACGGCCCGATAGGCATAGAGCACCAGCAGTGGTCGAATTCGCTTGCCCGGACTGTTGAGTCCGTAACGAATGGCGTGGGCGATGCCCGTCGGAAGATCAGATAGGTAAGTCCCACAAATCTCCTCGAGCCGCCGCTCTACGCTCTCGCGCTCCGTGTCGAAGCGAGCCGGCACTTCTCTAGAGATCCATCTCCCGGAGCTCGAATCCGCCATCGGATTTTTCGAGCAGCATCTGCACCTTCGTCTCCGCCCGCCCGAGCTCCGCCGAAGCCGAGCGGAGGAGCTCGACTCCTTCCTCGAACAGCTTGAGCGACGCATCCAGACCCACCTGCTGCTGTTCCAACGCGGCAAGGATTTCGTCGAGCCGGTGAAGACTTGCTTCGAAGGTCATGTACCTGGGAGAGAGAAGACAGCGCTCATCGGGCCTCCCACAATATCACCGGTGGCTTTGCGGCAGCGCAAACGCGACGATTTCGTCGCTCCAGCCCCAGGCCTTGCCGCCTCCACCCGCGGCGATAACGACGTATTGACGGCCGTCCGCACCCAGATACGTCATCGGCGTCGCCTTTCCGCCCGCGGGGAGCGCGGCCTTCCACAGCTCGCGACCATTCGTTATGTCGAAGGCGCGGAAGTATCTGTCGAACGTCGCCCCAATGAGAGGGCGAAAAGGACTCCTGACACGCTTGACTTCCTCCAGGATTCGTAATAACCTTAAATCCGGATGAACGGATTGAACGTTTGACCCCGACCGCCCTCTTTGGGCAGATGACCGCCCTCGCGGATCCCACGAGGAGCAGGCTCCTGCTCGCCCTCGAGCGGAACGAGCTGACCGTGAATGAGCTGCGGTCCATACTCCAGCTCCCGCAATCCACCATCAGCAGGCATCTGAAGATGCTGGCAGCGGAAGGCTGGGTGGAGGCGCGAGCTGAAGGCACCAGTCGCCATTACCGGATCGCGACAGATTCTCTCGATGCGTCGAGTCGGCGCCTGTGGCATCTCGTCCGCGACGAAGTGATTCATTCCACCGCCGCCGAGCAGGATGCTCGACGCACGCAATCCGTGCTGGCGGAGCGTAGCACGAGATCGCAGCAATTCTTCTCGACGTCGGCAGGCCAGTGGGACAGAATGCGACTCGAGCTTTTCGGCAGGCGTGCCGACGTCGCCCTGTTGGGATTGCTCGATGAGAGCTGGAAAGTCGCTGATCTTGGTTCTGGCACGGGCGCTATCACGCAGGCGCTCGCGCCTTTCGTCGCACAGGTGATCGCGGTGGATGAATCAAACGCGATGCTTTCGGCGGCGCGAAAGCGCCTGCACGGTCTGGAGAACGTCGACATCCGAAACGGCCGGCTGGAATCACTTCCGCTCGCCGATGGCGAAGTCGATGTGGCGCTGCTCTTCCTGGTGCTCCACTACGTGACCGATCCGGTCCGTGTGATCGCCGAAGCGGGCCGCGTTCTCAAGCCGGGCGGACGGCTTCTCGTGCTGGACATGATGCCGCACGACCGACAGGATCTCAGACAGACGATGGGACACCTGTGGCAGGGATTTGACAGCGGCACACTCGGCGGCTGGGTGCAGTCGGCCGGATTCGACGGCTTCCGCTACAACCCGTTGCCACCCGATCCTGACGCAAAGGGACCGGTTCTCTTTGCGGCGACAGCAAAACGTAGCGCCGCGGCTGCAAGTCGTGGCACACCCCGCAGGAAAGCGGACGCGGTGCCGCTCATGAAAACCGCCTGACACGAATCAACACAGACCTTCGAATGGAGCGCAAAGTGGGCACGATCGCAGAACCGATGAACGCATTTACGGCGGCCGCCGACGCGGGCCGCGAGCCCTACAAGGTGAAGGACATCTCCCTCGCTGAATTCGGTCGCAACGAGATACGCCTCGCCGAACACGAGATGCCGGGCCTGATGGCGCTCCGTTCCGAGTACAAGGCAAAGCAGCCGCTGGCCGGTGCAAGAATAATGGGCTCGCTGCACATGACGGTGCAGACGGCGGTTCTCATCGAGACTCTGACCGACCTCGGTGCAGATGTGCGCTGGGTATCGTGCAACATCTTCTCGACACAGGATCACGCGGCCGCAGCGGTAGTTGTCGGCAAGAAGGGAACGATCGACAATCCGCAGGGCACGCCTGTGTTCGCATGGAAGGGCGAGACGCTAGAGGAGTACTGGTGGTGCACCGATCAGGCCCTCGTCTGGCCGGACGGCTCGGGACCGAATCTTCTGCTGGACGACGGCGGCGACGCAACGCTGCTCGTGCACAAGGGCGTCGAGTTCGAGAAGGCTGGACGCGTTCCAAAGTTCGATGCCAACAAGGACTCGGAGGAATTCGGCGTCATCCTGGGTCTTCTCCAGCGTGAGTACGAGAAGGATCCGAAGCGCTGGACGCGGATGTCGAAAGATCTACGCGGTGTCTCGGAGGAGACAACTACCGGCGTACACCGTCTCTACCAGATGATGGAAGCGGGGACACTGCTCTTCCCCGCGATCAACGTCAATGACTCGGTAACGAAGAGCAAGTTCGACAACCTGTATGGCTGCCGTCACTCGCTCACCGACGGAATTCTCCGCGCGTCAGACGTGATGCTCGCCGGAAAAGTCGCGGTCATCTGCGGTTACGGTGATGTCGGAAAGGGCTGCGCTCAGGCGCTGAAGGGACAGGGCGCGCGCGTAGTAATAACCGAGATCGATCCGATCTGCGCGTTGCAGGCGGCGATGGAAGGTTACCAGGTGACCACGCTCGAAGACGTCGTGGAAACCGCTGACATCTTCGTCACGGCCACCGGCAACATGAACATCATCACCGCGCAGCACATGGGGAAGATGAAGGACAAGGCGATCGTCGGGAATATCGGCCACTTCGACAACGAGATCGACATGGCCGGGCTCAAGAAGCTGCGCGGCATTAAACGAGTTCAGATCAAGCCGCAGTACGACGAGTACGTCTTCCCCGATGGGCACAGCGTAATGATTCTCGCCGAGGGACGGCTACTTAATCTGGGTTGCGCGACCGGTCACCCGAGCTTCGTGATGTCGGCGAGCTTCACCAACCAGGTGATGGCCCAAATCGAGCTGCACACCAACTGCGACGCGTACGAGTGCAGGGTCTACACGCTTCCCAAGAAGCTGGACGAGAAGGTCGCGCGGCTGCACCTCGACAAATTGGGCGTGAAGCTGACGAAGCTGTCGAAAGACCAGGCCGATTACCTCGGCGTTTCGCCAGAGGGTCCGTACAAGTCGGAGCACTACCGGTATTAGAGGCTATTTTGCCCGAACGGTGGAGTCGATAGAAAAGAACGGCGATTTCACCACCGGGCGGTTCTGGGAGTACGAGCGCTTGGTGAGTAGCGCGACGGTGCTGTCGCGCCCGACCCAGTTTTCGGCAGCGGTCGAGTCGAGCAGCTGGTAGCGACGGGCGAGCTCGGCGCGGTACCATTTCGCGCCGAGCAACGGCACCGTGACGATCGTTACGTCCCGGCGAGTGCTTTCCACTTGCTGCAAATACCACAGCGGATAGGTGTCGTTGTCACCCAGCGCGAGCATGACGCCGTTGGGCGGGACTTTCGACAGCATCTCTCCAGCGTCGACTCGCGCGCGCGCCTCGACCTGATCTGTTCTGCGATCCACCGCGGTCCAATTGAGGATCAAGGGAGCGAACGGCAGAACCAGCGCAATCATGTTGAGCGGCGGTCTGAGCAGGCGGGAGAGACGTATCGCGCCGAATCCCGCCCAGAGCCCCCAACAGATGAAGCCGAAGAAAAAGAAATAATCTCTCTCGCGCGCTTCGTGCGGAGCGCCCGTGGGAAGGAACCCTACGCCGAACGAGGGGCCCGCTTTGAGATTCAGATAGATCACGACGCCGAGCGTCGAGATAAAGAAGAGGAGACACATCGCGCGCCAGCTGCGGCGGTCTCCGTTCCGGTGCGCCATGAACCCGACGATCCCGAGCAGCGCGTAGACCACTGTAATCGGCGTGCGCCACCAGCTCGGCGGGGCATCCGGCGCGAGACCCTTGGCGAACTGCCAGTCGGCGTACTCGAACACGTTCCCGAGCTGGAGATAAAAAGGCGCCTGGCGCGGCCACAGCGATGGAACGTCGTACTGGCGCCGCATGATCACGTCGACGAGCGCAGTCAGAGTCGAAGGATTCCCTTGATTGATTGCCGGATCGTGGCGGGCGCGAAAGTAGAGGAACAAGACGCTCGTCATTCCCACGAGGGCGACGAGGATCGAAGCGCGCATCAACTTGGCGAACGAGTGCGTCTCGCGCCGACCATCCACGCGGCGCCTTCCCACTGGTACGGCGAAGTAGCCGTCCTGGGTACTGAAAACGAGTAGAATCGCACTTGGCAGTACGAGGAGCGCCGTGAGGTGAAGCGACCACGCCAGCCCCGCGAGATACGCCGTGAGCAGACTCCACCGCATGTCCGACCTCTCTCCCGCCCGATCGCCGGCCCATAGAATGAGAGCGCCGAAGAGCAGCGCGACTGCGTAGACCTCCGTCTCGGTCGCGCTCATCCAGACGGTCGACATCAGTCCTGCCGTGAGTCCTGCCGCCGTAGCGCCGAATCCATCTCCCGTCCACTTCGCGAACAGGCTCGCGAACATCCCGCATCCGAGCGCAGTGCAGACCGCGGAGAAGAGATTGATGGCGCGAGCGAATCCGAACACGTCGGCGAACAGCAGGCTCCAGACGTTGCCGAGCAAAACGAAAAGTGGCGTGCCGGGCGGGTGCGGAATTCCGAGGGCGTGGATGGCGGCAAGAAATTCACCCGAGTCCCACAGCGTGACGCCGGGGGCCAGGGTGAGCATGTAAACGAACAACAGGATCGCAGCCGTCGTCCAGCCCGGCGAAGGAAAGCGTCTTATAGGTCGTGCCTCAGTGATGAGTAACCAGTCAAAATTACCTCAGCGGCCCGGGAGGTGCCCTAATCGGCCAACAACTCCGATTCCTCGGGTGTAAGAGCCCACGCTGCGTCGAGCGCAAGCCGATTCGGCCGCACCTGGTGGACCCGGAAGATGCGCGCTCCGGCGAAGAATGCCACGACATTCACACCAACCGTTGCCATGTCGCGATCTTCGTTCGAGATCACGCCGGGAGCCAGTGTCGTGCCGCTCGATCCGCCACCAGTCGCCGAAGTGAAGCGGATCAGCTCGGCTATGACACGCTTTCGCGAAGCGCCGACAAAAACGGGGTATCCAGCCGCAACGATGCGCGGCAGCTCGACCAGAGTGGCGAGCGAATGGCCAGTGTTCTTGGAGAAGCCAATGCCCGGATCAAGCGCGATTCGACCCGGATGTATGCCGGCACGCTGAGCGACCTGGATTCTTTCCTCGAGCTCGGAGAGAACTTCACCGACCGGATCCCGGCCGTAGGTCGCCATCTCGTAGCTCGCCATCTCGCCGACGGTCCCGCGCGAATGCATCAGCACGACATTGCATCCAGCTTCAGCACACACACGAGGCATATCCGGATCGAGCGACATCCCCGACACGTCGTTGACGATGGACGCCCCCTCGGCGAGGGCGGCGCTGGCGACTTCGGATTTGACGGTGTCGATGGATATCGCGACATCGCTCCAGCGAGATCGAATCGCGCGGATTGCGGGGAGCACCCGCTTGAGCTCCTCGCGCACCGGGACCGGCTTGGCGCCTGGTCTGGTCGATTCGCCGCCGACATCGATCGCGTCGGCGCCCTCGGAGATCATGCGGTCAGCCTGAACGATCGCCGCCTCGGTTGAAACGAAGTTACCCCCGTCGCTGAAGCTGTCGGGGGTAACGTTGAGAATTCCGAAGATATTTGGCCGCTGTGACTTCGACGGCCACGAGAAAATCACGCCGGAGCTACCTCGGGACCTCCGAAGAGGGGCGGCTTGGACGTTTTGGGATGCATCACCGGTGTCGCAAGAGCGGGCGCCGTCGGCGGCGGACTGATCGGGCGCGGGGGAAGTTTGTCGCCGCGCGAAAGAACCGCAACGTCGTCACCCGTCAGCGTCTCCCGGTCGAGCAACGCGGCCGCGACGGTGTGGAGCAGCTCCATGTTCTCCTGGAGCACCACCGTAGCCCGGGCGTATGCTTCCTTGATCACGCGCGATACCTCGGAGTCGACGAGCTGCGCGGTCCGCTCGGAAACCTCTCGACGCGTCTGGATCTCACGGCCGAGGAAGAGCTCTTGCTCGTTGTCACCAACAAGGATCGGCCCGATCTCGTCGGAGAGTCCCCACTGTGATACGTAGCGACGCGCGAGACCGGTAGCCTGTTGGATGTCGCTCGCGGCACCAGTGGTGACGCGGTCGCGACCGAACACCAGCTCTTCGGCGACACGACCTCCGTACGCCTTCACGAGATTCGCCTCGAGCTGCTCTCGCGTAACCGACACGCGATCGTCTTCCGGGAGCGTCCACGCAACGCCAAGCGTGCGCCCGCGCGGAACGATCGTGACTTTGTGAAGCGGATCGTTCCCCCTTACCTTCACCGCGCAGATGGCGTGGCCACCCTCGTGATATGCCGTGAGCTTCCGCTCCTCGTCCTTCATGACCATCGACTTGCGCTCGGCGCCCATCATCACCTTGTCCTTGGCGTCCTCGAGGTCCGCCATGTAGACCTTGTCGTGGTTGCGTCGGGCCGCGAGCAGCGCGCCTTCGTTCACCAGGTTCGCGAGATCGGCTCCTGCCATTCCCGGAGTTCCGCGCGCAAGCGTCGTGACATTCACGTCCTCAGCCATGGGCTTGTTGCGGATGTGAACGCGGAGAATGCCCTCGCGTCCGCGAAGGTCCGGCAAATCCACCACGATCTGTCTGTCGAAGCGCCCTGGCCGCATCAGCGCGGGATCGAGAACGTCAGGCCTGTTGGTAGCGGCGATGAGGATGACGCCCTCGTTCGATTCAAAACCGTCCATCTCGACGAGGAGCTGATTCAAGGTCTGCTCCCGCTCGTCGTGGCCGCCGCCCAAACCGGCACCACGGTGACGCCCGACGGCGTCGATCTCGTCGATGAAGATAATGCATGGCGCGTGCGCCTTCCCCTGTTCGAACAGGTCGCGCACCCTGCTGGCGCCCACACCCACGAACATCTCCACGAAGTCGGAGCCCGACATCGAGAAGAACGGACGTCCCGCTTCACCCGCGACGGCCCGCGCCAGCAAAGTTTTTCCCGTCCCTGGAGGACCGACTAGCAGCGCACCCTTTGGCAAACGCCCGCCAAGTTTGGTGAACTTCTGCGGATCCTTCAGGAATTCGATGATCTCCTGTAGCTCGACCTTTGCTTCGTCCGCGCCAGCGACGTCATCGAATGTCACCTTGGGGGTGTCGCCAGTGAGAAGCTTTGCTTTCGATTTCCCGAAGCTGAACGCTTTCGCACCGCCTGCCTGCATCGAACGGAAGAGGAAGAACCAGATTCCGAAGATGAGCAGATACGGGAAGAGACTGATCAGGATCGTCGTCAGCGAAGGCCGCGCATCCTCTGCCTGGATCTGCACACCGTGCTCGCGAAGGCGCGTGATCTCATCGCTCGAGTTCTCGGTCGGCAGCAGCGACCGGAACTTCTGCACCTGGCGACCCTTGACGTTGATCTTCTGCTTCAAGTCGCCCGTCAACAGCCGGCCAGCCTGAATGGTGACCTTGTCGACGTTGTTCTTCTGCAGCTGCTCATCGTACTGCGAATAGGAAATTTCGGGCGCGGCGTCCGATCCCTTCCCGGAGAACTGGATGATCGCGACGGGCACCAATATGACGAAGACCCAGAACGAGAGCTGCTTGGAAACCTTGCTCCAGTTCGTCGGCTTTTTCGGATTCTTGTTAGGCATTTGTATTGGCATTACTGCAAGCTCGCTATGTACGGCAAGTGGCGGAAGTTCTCCGCGTGATCCAACCCGTATCCAACCAAAAACTCATTCGGCGCATCGAAACCAATGAACTTCGCATCGTATTGCAGGCCTTCCGCTATTCGTTTGTGGAGCAAGGCACAAATTTCCAGCGACCTCGGCTTCCGCTCCTTTAGTATAGCCATCAGACGATTCAATGTGCGGCCGGAATCAATGATGTCCTCGACCAGAAGAATGTCCTTCCCTTCCAGCTCAGTTTCCGGATCGTACACCAGGTTTACCGTGCCGGAGGAGACCATTCCGTCGCCGTAGCTCGCGGCCACCAGGAAATCGACCTGAAGCGGGCGCGTTATCTGTCGCACCAGATCGCTGAGAAAGATGAAGCTTCCTTTGAGCAAACCCAACACCAGCAGATCCCCGTCCGGGTAGGCAGTGGTGATCTCTCTGCCGAGCTCGAAGACTCTGTCCGCGATTGCAGCCTCGTCGAAAGCGATGCGTTTGACAACTCTCCCGGAAAGGCGCGGGTCGCTTTTCGAGGCCAGCGGTCTGACAGTGCTGCTCACGCTCTGATTTCCGCTGGTTCGGACCGCCACCGACGCAGCAGCATGTGATCGCGCCGCATTACGATCTCGACCCCTCCGGAGAGCTGAATTGTCCCGCCAGTAGCTCCCTTAATAGTAAACTCGGCGGCGCGATGGGTTCCGCGACGGTCCATCACCACGCTCGCGCGCGCCGCCAAAGCGGGCCATAACACTCGCAGGCAATCTGCATCGTATCCCTGAAGGCTTGAGCGGCTGATGCGCAGGCCTCCCTCTCGCTCCGCCTCGGACTCTACGCTACCCGCCAGATCCTCGAGGGACCGACGCCACTCGGCGGACTTGCGGGCGAGCGACAAAAGCTCGTCAGGAAAGCCTGGGTTCCGCTTCACGATCGACGGGAGAATGTCCAGCCTGATCCGATTGCGCAGGTGCTTTCGGTCACAATTCGAGGGATCCTGCACGAAAGGAACGAGATTGAGCTCCGCATACGCGGCCAACGTCGCGCGACTTATGTTGAGGAAAGGGCGGACGATCTCGGATTCCGCGTAGAGGCCAGCGAGCCCGCGCGGTCCGGCGTCGCGGAGAATCCGCATGAAAACCGTCTCGATCTGATCGTCCAGATTATGCCCGGTTACTACACAAGAGTCCCGCTTCTCCGCCACCTGTTGCAAAAACGCCCAACGCCCCCGCCTCCACTCTTCTTCCTTCGTTCCGATGGTGGAGGCGCGGCCTTTGACGCAGAGGAACCCCAAACGGAATGCCTGGCGGGCGACGAGCGCGGCTGCTTTTCCGGCGGCCTTGCCGGTGCCGTGATCAAACGTGGCGACGAGGATATTCCGGCGAGCGCGCGGCGGCAGTCGCGAGGCAGCCGTAACAAGCACCATGGAATCGAGGCCGCCCGATACGGCGAGAACCGCGTGGGCGCAGTCGGCAAGCGCGGAACCGACCACGCTCTCGACCTGCGACGCTTCAACCGCGGCGACTGTCATGATACTTTTAATCTACCTATTCACGGGGGAGTTCCGCTTGGAGACGCACGGTCCGCTGGGCACGCTGTGGGTATCGTTCGGCCTGATCGCGTTCTACATCGCGTTGATCTGGCTTAATTCACTTCTCGGGATGTTTCTGACTCCCCTGTTCATCGTGCCTGGCACCTGGCTTCTCGACTGGGTCAAACGGCGCAAAGCGCAGCGCACCGCCGTCGAAAACAGGGAGACTGGCTACCAGTGATAGAGCGCCTGATAGTAGGCACGATTGCGGAGTATCGTGCGCACGTAATCGCGGGTCTCCACAAACGGAATGCGCTCCGTGAATACTTCCGGATCACCGGCTCCCGTTTTCGTGGACCACTTTTCCACGCGCGATTCTCCCGCATTGTAAGCTGCGAGTGATTTGACGACCTCCGGATACTTCCGCATCAAAGTGCTCAGATGCGCCGTTCCAAGCCTGATGTTGGTAGCCGGCTCATAGAGGATATCCGGATTCCATGGGCTTATTCCCTTCGCACTGGCGAGCGAACGGCCGACATCCGGCATCAGCTGCATCAGACCTCTTGCTCCGACGGGTGACGTAGCGAGGGGATTGAAATTTGATTCCTGCCTTATGAGCGCGGCGACGAGGACGGGATCGAGCCCGTTCTCTCGTGAACTGGAAATGAGAGTCTCTCGCTCCAGAACCGGAAAGTAGAGCCGGTAGTTCGTTGGCGTTCCTCCGATGTCGTCGATCGCCCTTTTGCCCAGCGCTATCGAGCGCGACGCCTGATCGCTGCCTGCGAGCGCGCTTGCCGTGGCGACGAGCAAGGCCGGATTGGCCAAAGCGTCGCGGAACAGCTTGTCGTTTTCGAAGCCGGCTTCAACGTCCATTCCCACATCCTTCAACGCAGCTACGCGTGCGGAGACGCTGTCGATCGCTGCTATGTGCGCGGGAGCAGACGGCGAGGCGTCTTTGACGACGAGTGTCGTATCGAGCCGCTTCGCGGACATCACTGCGTAATAACTCAGGGGGTCCTGTTTGATCACCGACCGCCATCGCGCTTTGCTTTTCACCTTGTCGCCCAACGCGGCGTACGACCTTCCAGCCCAATACCCAGCCGCGAGCGCTTCACTGCTGTTGGCATCGCGCGTCAAGAGCGAGTCAAGCTGTGCCGCCGCTGTTTTTCTGTCGCCCTGGATATAAGAGATCATTCCCGCCCGGAATCGCGCGTTGGTCGCGTGCCGGCCGCTCGGAAATCGCTTCAGAAGGGTGAGCAGCGTCTGCCGAGCATCCTGGTCGCGAGTGTCGTCGGTGGCGAGATCGGCGAGAAGGAGCAGCGCTGACGCCGCGCTTGTATCCGTTGCGTACGCAGTCGTGATCCGACGCAGCGTCGCACGGCCCTCTTCCGTGTTGCCGAGCGCGATCTGAGCACGCGCAACCTGGTACTGCGCCGCGGCGGCAAGCTTGGGCGGAGTGCGAACCCTGTCGAATTGAGCTGCGGCGTCTGCAAAGCGTCTCAGCCGGTAGAGCACCGAGCCATATGAGAAGTTATCGGTGGCATCGCCCAATCCGGTGTGAAGCGATTTCGCATATCCAGCGGCAGCGCGATCGGGAAGACTCGACTTGCTGGCCGCTCGCGCGATCGTGAGCTCCTCAGCCGGGGTGGTCGTCTTGAATATCTTGTCGAAAAGATTGATTGCTTCACGCGTATCGGCTGAATTGTTCGACGTCGAAATAAAGGAGAGCAGCTCATTGCGGGCAGCAGCCTTCGATGCTTCATCCGCCGGCGGAGACACCCGCAAACGCAGAGCGTCGAGTCGCGCCCCGAGAGCGCTATATGCGCGAATGGCGCCCGCGAAATCGCGTGTCCGCTCGCGCGCGATTGCATCGGTCCAGCCGATGCGGGCCCGTGATACGTCTGTTCTGAGCCTGGCGTAATACCCCGCGCGTGCGGCGCTATCGGCGGTGACCCCGGCGGCGCGGAGGTAGAGCCAGTCCGATATCTGCGGCAGCTTCCGAGCGGCTTCTTCGTACACCGCCCGTGCCTGGTCGAGACTGTCGGCGCGATCGAGCTCACGAGCGCGCAGCACCACGCTTCGATCGTCCGGCGAAAGGATGTGGCGCGTTGTGTCCCCCGCAAGGACTGCGGTGGAATCCTTTCGAGTCGGTTGTTGGTTCTGGCACGCGCTCGAGGAGAGCATGAGCGCGATCAGCGGCAGCAGAAATTGACCTATCGCCAACGGGTGTGATCTCCATCCAAGAGTTGATCCGCCTCTTTTGGTCCCCAGCTCCCGGCGGGATAGGTCGGAAGCGGGGCGTCCGAATGCTGATCCCAGTATTGCAGCACGGGATCGATGATCTCCCACGCCATCTCGACTTCATCGCTGCGCGTGAACAGAGTCGGGTCGCCGATCATGCAATCCAGCAGCAGCGTCTCGTATGCGGGGTGAGCGTCGTTCCCGAATGCTTCAGCGTAAGTGAAGTCCATATCGACAGGAGTAATCTCGAGGCCGGGTGTCAGCTCGTGCATCGCGCCCGGCGTCTTGACCTGAAACCGCAGCGAGATTCCCTCATTCGGCTGCACGCGCAGGGTCAGCAGGCTGGGAGCCATTTCTTCGACCGCTTTCTGACCGAAAAGAAGAAATGGCGGTGCCTTGAATTGCACCGCGATCTCCGAGACGCGACGCTCCATTCTCTTACCCGAGCGCAGATAGAAAGGCACGCCCGTCCAACGCCAGTTGTCGATGGAGATGCGCATCGCGGCGAACGTCGGCGTGGTGGATCCGGGCGCAACGTCAGGCTCGCTCCGGTATGCGGGAACAGATTTCCCACCCACCGAACCGTCGGCGTACTGCGCGCGCACGACCGCGGGCTCGCACTGATGAATCAACGGCCGAACGGAGTGAAGGACTTTCACTTTCTCATCCCGCACGGCGTCTCCCGTGAAGGAGCTCGGGGGTTCCATCGCCGCCAGTGTGAGGAGCTGAAGCAGGTGATTCTGAAACATGTCGCGGAGAACACCCGCCTCCTCGTAGTACTTTCCGCGGCCTTCGACTCCAACCGCTTCGGCCGCGGTGATCTGCACGTGCGCGATGTAATTCCGGTTCCAGAGGGGCTCGAAGATCGAGTTCGCGAATCGGAAAACGAGAATGTTCTGCACGCTCTCTTTCCCGAGATAGTGATCTATGCGGTAGATCTGGTGCTCGCCGAACTCGTCCAGAACCAATCGGTTGAGCGTGCGCGCCGACTCCAGATCGCGCCCGAATGGCTTCTCGATGACGACGCGGACCCACGGGCGCTCCTCATACGAGTGAGTCCGCCAGGCGAGGCCGCTCGTGCACAGATGCGTCAGGGTCGTCTCGAAAACGCTGGGCGGAATCGCGAGATAAAAGAGGCGATTGCGATCCTGCATCGCTGAGCGCGACTCGATATCGCGCAGCCGCTGCTCGATTGTTGCGTACGCCTCGTCCTTGCTGAAATCGCCGTTCGCGTAAAACGTCCGCTCGCAAAGCCACTGCCATACGGCGTCGTCCACGCGGTGGATTTCGTCGGACGTGTCCATCGCCTTGCGCATCAGGGCGCGGTATCCCTCGTCGGTGTTCGCATCGCGCGCGACGCCGAGCAAAGCGAAGTTATCGGGAAGCAGCTTCTGCTCGGCCAGATAGTAGATCGCCGGTATCAGCTTTCGCTTGGTCAGATCTCCGGCTGCGCCGAAGATCACCATGGTGCACGGATCCGCCTTGTCGCGACTGCCGTGGGGCCGGCGCGCGCGAATGAGTGGAACCGCCTGAGGAGTC
This sequence comes from Gemmatimonadales bacterium, assembly GCA_031394125.1. Classification (GTDB taxonomy): domain Bacteria; phylum Gemmatimonadota; class Gemmatimonadetes; order Gemmatimonadales; family Gemmatimonadaceae; genus UBA4720. Next base: position 29,769 of record JANMWS010000101.1, on the reverse strand, counting down.
TTCATGACTTCTTTACCGCGTGACCGCCGAATTCGTTTCGCAGGGCGGCGATCACTTTCGCGGAGAAGGAGTCCGGTTGGCGTGACCGAAGCCGCATCAGCAGGGAGAGGGTGATGACCGGCGCGGGCACATCGATGTCGATTGCCTCCTGCACGGTCCAGCGGCCTTCGCCGGAATCCTCTACGTAACCGCGAAGTCCGCCCAGCTCGCCATCCTTCTCGAAGGCTTTCTCAGCGAGCTCGTTGAGCCACGAGCGGACGACGCTTCCATGATTCCACACCGCCGCGATCTTGTGCAAATCGAGCTTGAAGTCCCTTGACGCGTGGAGAATTTCGTATCCCTCGGCGTACGCCTGGAGTGCACCATACTCGATTCCGTTGTGAACCATCTTGACGTAGTGGCCCGAGCCGGCCGGTCCCATGTGCGCGTAGCCGTCCGGCGGGGCCAGCGTTTTGAAGATCGGCTCGCAGAGAGTGAAGGCCTCTTGTGACGCTCCGATCATCAGGCAATATCCGTTCGCGAGTCCCCAGATTCCGCCACTGGTGCCTGAATCCACCAGGTGAATTCCCTTGCCCTCAAGTTCAGCGGCCCGGCGCATCGTGTCATGAAAGTTGGAGTTGCCTCCGTCGATAATCACGTCACCCGTCGACAGGCCGGGCAATAGCAAAGCAATCGTTTCATCGACGGGTTTCCCGGCAGGCACCATGATCCATACGATCCGTGGGCTCTGGAGCTGGGCCGGGATCTCCTTCACACTCGCCGCTGCGGTGGCGCCGATCGAGACGTAACGCTGCACAGTCTCGGCAGCTCGGTCGAACGCCACGACCTCGTGCCCGCCCTTCATCAATCGCTCCGACATGTTGCCGCCCATTCGGCCGAGGCCGATCATCGCCAAGCGCATTGCCTATGCTCCGGGAAGTTCGAGATCGAGAAGGCGCTCCAGATCGGAGCGTAGCTGTGCTGCGGATGTGAAGTGAATGACGTTCATGCCCAGAGCTTTCGCAGGCGTGAGGTTCTGCTGCCGGTCATCGATGAACAGCGAGCTTGACGGCTCCGCGTGGGCGATGCCGAGCGCGCGATGATAGAATCGGCGGATCGGCTTCCGGACGCCGAGCCAGCATGACGAAAGGAATGCCTCGAAGATCTGCGAGATGCCAAACGCCTCGATCCGGTAAATGTTGAGCTCCTCCGACTCGTTGTTGAGAGTCATGAGAGTGAATCGGGAATCAGTCTGCAGCGCGCGCGCAATTCGAATGGTCGCTTCGTCCGGAACACTCTGGGAGCACATGAAGTCCATGATCTCCTTGCGCGAAAAGGGTCGTTCCATGTAAAAGACGGCGATGTCGAGATATTCATCGAGAGTGATTCTGCCTTCCTCCCATTCACCGATGACTTCTTCGTGCCGCCACTGAAATTCATCGGGATCCAGATCGAACTGCTGGATTGCCCGTTGTCTCTGCTCCCTGTCCCAGCCGTTGGAGCCGAGCACTCCGCCGATGTCGAAGAAAATGTGTCGAATGTCAGTCATTCCATGAGCACCGCGCGCGCAGGAGCGCCATCGCAGCCTTCGATCCGGAGGGGCAGACAAATCAGCTGGTACTCGCCCGGCGCTGGGACGGAGAGATCGAGTCCCTCGAGAATCACCACCGATCGCGCTAGCAGAGTGCGGTGCGTCTTGTGGTGCCCGGAGTGGAATTGCTCGATGGAGAGGTAGTCGATGCCAACGAGTTCCACACCGTTATCCACGAGGTATTGGGCGCCATCGGGAGCCAAATAGGCGTAGTCCTGCACGAACTCCTTTTGCGACAGCAAGGCAGAGTTTCGCGTACGAAGAAGGACTCGCGTATGTCCCTTGAGGTCGTGCTTCTGGAGGTCCGCGGCGGTAACCGCGCGCAGATCGTCAGCAAAGCTGAGAAGAAGCGCTGGGCCGATAAGGCGTTTCAGTGGAATCGCGTCAACGGTTTGGCCGTCGTCGAAGAAGTGTCGCGCGGCGTCCGCATGCGTGCCTGTATGCGAGCCGAAGCGAATGAAAGAGACGTTTGCTCCGGCCCCCTTTGCCACGGCCTGCTGCAGCGTGATCTCTATCTCGGGGTTTCCCGGATAGACAAGTCCGCCCGACCGGATCGGCACGGAGATATCGTAAATGCGGCTCACGGCCTTGAGATGAGCAACTGTCGTGCGCGGCTCAGGATGGCAGACTCGTAGACTCGCTGGCGCTCAGGATGAAGCGTGGAATCGACGCCTCGAACGAAGTCCCGTCCTGGCGGAGGAGACCATAATTGCCCTCCATCCAGCCTTCCCCCGACTTCAGTATGCAGAAGCTCTGATATTCGTGCACCGCGCCGGGCATGATTGTCGGCTGTTCGCCGACTATTCCCTCCCCAATTACTTCGGTGTCCACGCCGTCGCCAACCGAGTCGTGAATGAGCCAGCGCCGCGTGAGTAGCTGCGCCGCCATCGTTCCGACGTTCTCGATGCGAACGAAGTAGGCGAAGACGTAATGACTCTGCGACGGCTCCGAGTGATCGCGCAGGTAAACAGGCCGAACCGTCACGCGAATTCCCTCGGTCTCTCGATAGAAAAAAGTGCGCGCGGTCATCTGTGCAACTTAGTCGTGAACTCCGATGAAGCGCCACGTTTGAGAGGCAAGAACAGAGGCGCCGGCTGAGCCGGCGCCTCCGTGGAACATTGAGGTCTTTTGGAACTACCAGATCACCGGCCGCACCGATTCGGGCCGCACCATCGGATCTCCCGGCTTGCATCCGAAAGCCGCCGCAAACTGCGACATGTTCGAGACAGGCCCATTGGTCCTCCACTCCCCCGGAGAATGAGGATCGGTATTGATACGCAGCCGCACTGCCTCCGGAGTGGAATTCGCCCTCCAGATCTGCGCCCACGCCAGGAAAAACCGCTGTTCTGGCGTAAATCCGTCGATGTTCGCCGGGCGTCCCTTCTGCGTCAGAGCCTTCTCGAGCGCTGCGTAGGAAATCGAGAGCCCACCCAGATCGGCCAGGTTTTCGCCGAGCGTGAGTTTACCGTTCACGTGAAGGCTGTCGAGCACGGTGTAGGAGTCGAACTGCGATGCTACGAGTCCCGTCCCGCGCTTGAACTTCTCCAGATCGGACGCGCTCCACCAGTTCCTCAGATTTCCCTGCGCATCGAACTGGGCGCCCTGGTCGTCGAAGCCGTGCGTCATCTCGTGTCCGATCACAGCACCCATTCCGCCATAGTTCACCGCATCGTCGGCGTTGGGATCGAAGAACGGCGGCTGGAGAATGCCCGCCGGGAACACGATCTCATTCATCTGCGGGCTGTAGTAGGCATTGACCGTGGGAGGCGTCATGCCCCATTCGGTACGATCCACCGGCTGCCCGATTCTGGCCATGGTCCGGCGACGCTCGTACAGCCGAACGGCCATGACGTTGTTGAGGAAAGGGCCGGGCTGGATGGTGAGCGATGAGTAATCGCGCCACTTGTCCGGGTAGCCGATCTTGTTCGTGAACGCGGCGAGCTTTGTTCCCGCCTGAGTCTTTGTGGTGTCGCTCATCCAGCCGAGTGTCTGGATCCGGTCATGGAACACCGACTCGAGGTTGCGCACCATCTCCAGCGCCCGCTGCTTCGCCGCCGGAGTGAAGTACTGAGCAACGTATGCCTGTCCAAGCGCGTCTCTCAGCCCGGCGTCAGTCGCACGCGCGCACCGCTTCTCACGGGGCAACATTTCCTTCGCGCCACTCAAAGTGCTTCCGAAGCGGAAGTCTTCGTTCACGAAGGCCGAGCTCAGACTGGAAGCAGCGGAATTGATGACACTCCAGCGCAGATACGCCTTCCAGTCGTCGAGCGGAGCGGCGCTGAGCAGACTGTCCGCGGCTTTCAGGAAAACAGGGTTCTGAACGTCGATCGTGGAGATGTCTGCCCTGCCTTCGCCAGAAAAGAAGCTCGGCCAGTTGAAGCCCGGCGCGAGCTGCGCCACTTCGGCCGACGTCATTTTGTGGTAGTTCGCGGTGGGATCGCGCAGCTCTACGCGCGATTTGGCGGGCTTGGCGAGGGCTGTCTCCATCGCGACAACTCTCTGGGCGTCGGCTGCAGCCTGCGTCGCGCTCTCTCCAGCGAGCTGGAACATGCGCGCCACGTGATCCTGGTAGTTCGCGCGGATGTCGGCGTACCGCTTCTCCGGATTCAAATAGTAGTCACGATCCGGCAAGGAGAGTCCGCCCTGATTGATCCCGGCGATGACAGCCGTGCTGTTCTTTGCATCCTGCGATGCGCCGAAGCCGAACAGAGTTCGGACTCCCATGGAATGGAGTCGGGCAACCTCGGCCTCAACCTGGGCACGATTCCCAATGGCGGCGATTCGCGACAGCTCGGCCGCGATTGGCTGTCCTCCCGCGCGCTCGGCGCCCGCGGAGTCCATGCACGACGCATAGTAGACCGAGAGCTTGCGCAAGTCTGCGTTTGCCTGGGTGTCGCCGTTGGCGGCCGCCTTTCTGAGGATGGTCAGGAGGTTGCTCTGATTGTTCTCCGTCAGCTCGTCGAAGCTGCCCCACCGCGAGAATGCCGCAGGAACCGGGTGGGTCTTGATCCAGCCGCCGTTCGCGAAATGGTAGAAATCCGTGCAAGCCGAAACCGATCTGTCGAGATAGGCTGGATCGAGAGGCTTGGTTTGAATCGGGACGGCCGAGGTCTGTGCCACAGCCGAGGTCGCAAGCACGAAGGTGAAGACCAGCGTACGATTGACGAGACGCATCCAGTTGCTCCGAAATGAGTTCAGGGCTGGAATAAAAGGGTTGCGCGCCCGAAGTCCAGATCTAACCCAACCCCCCGCCAATCAACGGTTGGCTGGGCGGCGTTTGCGCCGGGGCTTCTTGCTCGCGGGTTTCATAATGGATCCCCGACAACTATCCGCGCCGCACTTGCAGACATAAAACTTCTCCAGCTCCGCGTCGTTCTCACCCGTGCGCTCGTACTGGTAATCGTAGGCGAGCTCCTCGCCCGGCTCGATGCCGCGCAAGGCGTGGATGAAGATGTTCTTCCCGGTGATCACGGCCTCGCAGTTCGGATCGCACGAGTGATTGATGAAACTGGCATCTCCACCACCCGTGTTCGCGGCTCCATCGATCACCGTGTTCTTGTCGAGAGTAAACAGGAAGGTGTGGTGGCGGCCCATCTTCGTGTCGTCGTAACGCCGGTCGGCTTCGTCGTTGTCGATCCGCTCGCCGGTGTACTCGAGAATTCTGGTTCCCTTGCGGATATAGCGGAGCGCGAAAACGCCACGGCCGTGGATGTGGGAGCCGCGAACGATGTACAGGGGCTCACGCCCGTTCCTTGAAACAGGCATCAATTGTGGTTGAGTGTTATCGCGCGGAAGATGCGACTATGAGGCCAGCGCATTCGCCAAGTCCGATCCGGGTGGCTCCTTCGCGCTGGAGAAAGGCCCGCATCATAATCTCGTCCCCATCGTGCAGGAATCTCCGCTCCTCTTCCGTCGGAAGAACGATCGCCTTGGCACCGCGGCGCGTGAGCTCCAGGAGACATCCCTGCGAGCCAGCGTCAGGTCCGGACACCGTGCCGCTCGCAAAAAGGTCACCTGGCTGCATGTTGCAGCCGTTGCTGGTGTGGTGGGTGAGCATTTGGGCCGGCGTCCAATACATGTCGGCGAGCGATGCTGCGCTCAACCGCGAAGGCCGCAAATGCCCCTCTCGCATCAGCATCGACCGGATGTAAACCTCGATCGTGAGGTCAACTCCCCCTTCGTTCGTGTCTCTCTCCGAGGAGAGATAGGGAAGAGGCTGCGGATCGCCGGGCGGGCGAAAGAATGCCGGGGCCCTAAATGGTTCCAAAGCTTCCCAGGTCACCACCCACGGTGAGATGCTCGTAGCGAAATTCTTGGAGAGGAAAGGGCCGAGCGGCTGATACTCCCACGACTGGATGTCTCGCGCCGACCAATCGTTGACGATACAGATTCCGAAGATGTGGCCCTCGGCTTCGTCAATGGAAACAGGCTGCCCCAGCGCGTTCCCCTGCCCTACGAAAAACCCGACTTCGGCTTCATAGTCGAGCATCTGGGAAGGCCCAAAGGTGGGGGTCTTCGAGCCGTTGGAAAGGATCTGGCCCTTCGGCCGGCGCACTTCGCTGCCGCTGAGAACGATCGACGACGCGCGTCCGTGATACGCGATTGGGACGTATTTATAGTTCGGAAGCAGAGGACTTTCAGGCCGGAAGAGCTTGCCGACGTTGGTGGCGTGATAGATCGAAGCGTAGAAGTCCGTGTAGTCGCCGATCTCAGTTGGTGGACGCATTTCCGCTTCCGACATCGGGACGAGCGCGCCCGGAGGCAATGGATTGATCGCGCTTTCGTCGCCCGGCGCGCCGGACAGGAGCTCGCTCAGGCGTGAGCGGAACTCAGACAAAGCTGCCTTGGGAGCCTGCATCAGCTCCTTCATTGTCGGCCGGTCGCAGAAACGCGCCACGTCGCGCGCCTTACCCGTCCACAGATTCGCGCTCAGCGATTCGCCGATGTCTACGATCTGGTCGCCAATCGCGACGCCAACGCGACGCTCGGTCTCGCCTTTGCGCGAGAATACGCCGAACGGGAGGTTCTGGATCGGGAAGTCGCCGTCAGGGGAGTTGGCGGACTCCACCCACGACGTAAGGGCCGGATCGTGCGAGTGGTTCATTGATTCTTCAGTCGTGCAGCGTGGGAGAGACTCTCGAACTCATCGACCGGCTCGCGGAATGAGCACGAGCCGAACGAAATGGCGAAATCCGCGCGGACAGCCTGAATCTGATCCCCATCGATACGCTTATCGCGCCAGACGATCGCGCCATCGGAAAATGAGAATGCCAGTGGATCCTCCTCCTGGAGCACGGCGAGCGCGGTGTCGTCAGACTCTCCCGCGTACACGAGTGCCGCCGCAATGAACACGTTGAGGAACCCGTACATTTTACCAGTGAGACCATCTGACTCGTACGTGAGTCTATACGTGCCGCGAATGGGATGATGCAATCCCGCAGTGGCTTTGAATGGCACTCTTTCCCGGCTGCAAGTCGAAATGAAGCCGACGATCTCCTCCGCCGACGGAAACGCTTCAGGCGTCACTCCACCCGTTCGAATCTTCGCCCGAGAACGGGAGCGTCCGAGGGATTTGATGAGTGGAGAGACATCGCCACTGGTAGGAATCTCGAAATAGGAAGTGAAAGAGGGCGGAAGCTCCTCGAGCTGACTCTCTATTTCAGCCTGCGTACTCGCCTTGAGCTCGGCAACCTCGATTATGACGTGACCAGCGCGTGATCCGGGCGAGTGATAACGGTTGAACTTGAGCATTTCCTCGCCGGCCATGTGAACATCATCCGCCACGAGGACGCTCAGTCTCCACGGCTCGGAATCACGGCCACGCGGGAAGAGGTCAGCCCCTGCATCGTCCAGCTCCTTGAGTCGGCGCAGAGGGACTATGAATCTTCCGAGCGTTCTTCGGTCCGAGCTCCCGAGATAAGACGCATAGCTCTCGAGGGCGGGCCGCATGTCTTCGCTGGCCGGAGGAAAGAGGCCGGCGTAGTCGACAAGGCCATCAAGGAGTGCAGTAATTGCTGTCAACGTCCCGGCATCTTGGTTGTGGTCATGAGATGAAACTTATCGCCAACGGGACACGCGCGAAAAGTCAGCGGTCGCTGAGCCGTCGCACAAATTTGAGCCCGGACCAGGTGCCATCGACGGCACAGACCTTCACGTCGACGAGTCCAAGCTCCAGTCCTACGGCGCGAATCACGTTCTCAGTCAGATCGGTGGGCGCACCGGAGCTCCGCTTCGGCCACGAGATCCAGAGCATACCGTCCGACGCAAGCCTGTTGCGTAGGCCCAGGAAACGTTTGACGAGATCGGTTTTCCTGGTGACGAAGAACATCCCGAAGTCGAGCGAGCCTCGAGACACCAGAGTCACGCGTGCCGGCAGGCTCCCGAGTGTTTCCGCGAAATCAGCGGGCGGGTTCAAGACCTGAGCGCGCGCACCCGCTTTGATTCCGAGCTTGGCGATCAGTGGCGTGCCTGAATAGCCCGCTGGCTTTTTTACCGAAGCCATTGCGCCCACGTCATCCGCACCAGCGATCCGACCAAGCTGGAGTCTCGCGGCGGAATCGAGCAGATCGTCGATTCCGCCGCCAATGCGTCAGACTTTTCGCGTCGACCCGCGTATCAGCCGCAGGATGAACAGCAATACGACGGCGCCGATAAAGGCAACGAAGATCGTGCCACCCATTCCACCGAACGGAGTGGCAATTCCGAGCATGCTGAAGAGCCAGCCACCGATGAACGCGCCTACGATGCCAATGATGATGTCACCGATGATGCCGTACCCGGTTCCGCCCATGACGAGCGACGCGAGAACTCCAGCGACGAGACCAACTACGATCCAGGCCAAAATGCCCATGGTGTCCGTCCTCAGAAGATTGTTGAGGCCCTACGTCTGGCGTCGGTCGATTATTGCACCGGGCCGCGCTTCCGCCTGGACCGAAGATAGGAGACTCCTTCACCGTTCGCTACAAGCCGCTCGCCTGTGCAGTGCGTCCCTCCGCCTTGGAATGGCTCGACCGTCGTCCCGATTCACGTACTTTGGAACGCGTCACGAACGACCACTTCGGGATCTCACAGATCATCATGAGGTCACAAAGGCAACGACGCCGGCGGGAGTCCTTAACCGGCGTCGGGGGTAGCAGGATCCTCGTCGGCCTGCTACCCCAGCCGACCCGTTCCGGCCAAATTCAAGTGATGCAGTTATTCGCCACATCCTCATTCGCGCCACCGCCAAGTCTTCGCCTCAGACGCGACAAAGCGGAGCGAATATTAAACGGCCTGCGAGCCGCCGTCGTCTTTCTACTGACCGCGTCGGCGCTCATGTATGCGCCGCACTTGTCGCGGGCACTCAACATCGCAAATATAGTGGTGCTCGGGCCGATGCTCGCCTGGACGGTCGCGCAGTATCTGGTCTGGTACAGAGGCGCGGAGCTTCCCGACTGGCTGTCTGCCGTAAATCCGATCGTCGATGTCACCGCCGTCACGGCCATCATCGGCGGTTATGCAGTCGCGCACTCGGGAGTGCTGGCGCTCCGGTCGCCCATTTTCCTCATGTACTTCGTCGTGCTCGCGGGCAGACCGGTCGCCTCGTCGGTGAGAAAGGCCGCATCCATTTCTGTGCTTTCCTGGCTCGAGTACGCCGCACTCCTCTCCTGGTTGTGGGCGACGAATCGCGTCCCGCTCGTTATCAACCCTATCGATGCGGTCCAGCTCGCCCGGGTCACGCCTCTCGATGAGGCCGCCAAACTCGTGCTCCTGGGCATTTTCGGCCTGGTGTCGACCTATGCGACCTATTGGGTAGAGGACGTCGTGCGCGAGGCGAGCAAGGAGTCCGCGGAGCGTCAGCGCGTCGTAACCCGCCTCGTCCAGGCCGAGCTGGACACGTTGAAGCTCCAGCTCAACCCGCACTTCCTCTTCAACGCGCTCAACAGCGCTATGGCGCTCATCGCCACCGATCCCCCTGCCGCCGAACGGATGGTATCGGAGCTGAGCGATTTTCTCCGGCTGGTCCTCTCGACCTCGAGCGAACAGGAGGTGCCGCTCGAGCGCGAGCTCGGGCTTCTTGATCGGTACGTCGCGATCCAACGAGTGCGCTTCCAGGACCGCCTTACCGTGAACTGCAACATTGAGGATGAAGTACGTGCCGCGATGGTACCGAGCCTGTTGCTCCAGCCGCTCGTCGAGAACGCGATCAGGCATGGCATCGGTCCACGGGCGGGTGCTGGATACGTCCAGGTGACCGCGCGCCGAGTCGGCGACAGGCTCACGATTACGATTCTCGACGATGGCGTCGGCGTCACCGCGCGCAGATCGCGCGAGCGCTCGCGCGGAACAGGGCTTGGACTCACCAATACGAGAACGCGCCTAACCCACCTTTACGGCGAGGGCCATGAGTTCGAGAGCGGTCCACGCGCTGAAGGTGGTTACGCTGTCAGAATCACAATCCCGTTTAGATTGGGTCGCCTGCTTCCCGCCCGCAACGCGACGCAGGCCGCGGACGATCTAAACACAGTGGGGCAATCGTGATGGAACGGACTTTACGCGTGTTGATAGTGGACGACGAGTCGCTGGCCCGGCAGAGACTCGTGACCCTGCTCGCGCGCGTACCCGATGTCGAGATCGTGGCGGAGTGCCAGAACGGGATCGAGGCTGTCGCAGCGATCAGGGCGCATCAGCCCGATCTGGTATTCCTGGACGTCCAGATGCCAGAGCTGGATGGATTCGATGTGATCACCGAAGTAGGCACCGACAAAATGCCCCCGGTTATTTTCGTCACCGCATTCGACGACTACGCGGTCTCGGCGTTCGAGTTCGGGGCGTTCGACTATTTGCTCAAGCCGGTGGATCACGTGCGCTTCCACCAGACGCTCGATCGCGCGAAGAAGCGGCTCAAGGATTCGCCGGGTCCGAGCGTGTCTTCGCAGTTGACCGCGCTGCTCAAGTACGTCGGCCAGCTCGACGCGCCGAAGAACCGGATCGGCGTAAAGGTAAACGGGAAAGTGCTGTTCCTCGATCCCGACGAGATATTCTGGATTCAGGCGCGCGACGACCTCGCGCGCATCCATCTGGCCGAGGTCGCGTACGACGTGAGGGAGCCGCTCAGCCGGCTCGAGGCAAGGCTTCCGAGCAATCGTTTTCTGCGCGTCCATCGCTCGACCATCGTCAACACCGCGCACGTACGCGAGGCTCAGCCCTTCGATCAGGGCGATCAGCTACTGATTCTGCGAAATGGCAAGCGCATTACGACGGGACGAAGCTACAGGAAAGCAGTGCAGGAATTTCTCAAGCGGGCAACTTGAGATTCATTCTCGCCGCCGAAGATTGCGGCCTACCTTTAGTGCTTTCCCGCCCTGAGAGCACGGATCGCGGCGCCGAGCTGTTCGATTTCTCGGCCATACTCCGCCCAATTTCCCGCGCGCTGCGCGGCGATCGCTCGGTCGTAGTGCGCTTGCGCCTCCCGCAGGAGCTCCCCACTCGCGCCTGACGGCAGTACCGTCGAAGGCGCGACTCCGCCGCCCGTCACCACAGATTGGCTGGCCCCGAGAGTGCTCACGGAATCCTGAACGGTCGTAGGTGTCCGCCGCACGGCTCCTGACCCGAACAGCGCGTCCAGGCCTTCCTCGAGAGTCTCGCCCATGACCACTCTGTTCTCGTGTGCAACGACGACGCGCTTCAGCTCGGGAATGGTGCCGCCTTCAGCACGCAGGTAGATCGGCTGGACGTAGATCAGAGACTCCTCGATCGGTATCACGAGCAGCTCGCCACGAATTACCTCAGACCCACGTTGATCCCAAAGCGTCAGCTGCCGGGAGATCTCGGTATCCTGATTGATTCGATTGGCTATCTGCTTGGGCCCGTAGACGAGGCTCTGCTTGGGAAAGCGATACACCGAGAGCTTGCCGTAGTTTTCGCCATCCATCCGGGCGACCATCCACGCGGCCAGGTTGTCCTTCCCGCGTGGAGTGAAGGGCGTCATGAAGATGAATTCCGGATTTTTCTCTCCCGGAAGCTTCATGATGATGTGCCTCTGGAACGGATTGTCGCTCGTGCCCTTCGCCAGGCCGCCCGGTATCTGCCACTGATCCTCGCGGTGATAGAACGTCTGCGGCTCCAGCATGTGATACGTGGCGTGCAACGCGGTCTGAATCCGAAAGAGATCGCCGGGATATCGAACGTGGCGCCTGATGTCTGCGGGCATTTCGCTCAACGGCTTGAAAATCGGGCCGAAGATTTGGGCGTATGTCTGCACCACCGGATCGTTCGGGTCGGCAATGTACGCGTCGACAGTTCCATCGTAGGCATCGATCACGACTTTGACGCTGTTGCGCATGTAGTTCGTGCCATCGTTGGTCCGCTGGGCGTACGGATACATGTCGCTCGTCGTGTAAGCATCAAGAATCCACTTCAGCTGCCCGGCGTCGTTGATGGTCACGTACGGATCGTTGTCGAAGTCGAGAAACGGCATCGCGCTGGTGGCTCGATCCATCACGTTTCTGTGGTAGAGAATCTTCGCGTTTCCCCTGATATCATCCGAAAGGAGGATCTTCAGCGAGCCCAGCTGGAACGCGTACAGCACTCGACGGATGAATGATCCGATCTGAACGCCGCCCCGTCCGGCGTAGTTCGTATAGATGTTCGCCTCTCCGGCGGGATAGTCAAACTCCTTCTGCTTCGTGCCGACGAATACGTAGTCGTTGGTCAGCTCGCCGTAGTAGATCTGCGGACGCGTCAGCTTGATCGAGATCGTGGAGGCCGGCGGCAGGTCCTTGATGAAAAGAACGGGTAATCCTTCGGTAGTCACCTGGTTCACTGGAGCCATAGTGAGGCCCATCCCGTGCGTGAACGTCAGCCGCTCGTTGATGAACGTGCGCGTCGGAAGCGATTCGGAATTCAGCTCACGCGCGGCGACGTGCACCTGCCGGTATCGGCCATCGATCGTATATCGGTCGTCGTCGACCGAGACGAAATCGTAGTACGTGCGGATTTCCTGGAGCTGGCTGAACGTCTGCTTCAGGAGAGGCCGTTCCCACAGTCTGATGTTGTCGACGGTGGCAGCGTTTGCCTTGATCTCGGCCATCGATAGCTGCACTTCGCCGGACAGGTCGCGTGACTCGACGTGATCGAGACCCCACGCTTTGCGCGTCGCGTCAATGTGGTTACGCAGGTAAGGAGACTCCCGGGACAACTCATTCGCCGATACCACCAGCTTCTGGTACGCCGCCGGGACCACGCCGCGGGCCAGCACGCTGATGACGACGTAAAAGACCGTGGCGGATATCGCCGACCATATCAATTTTCCGCGCACGATTCCGGCAGCGACCCAGGCGGCGGCCACGAGCGCCGCGATAGCGGAGACATAAAGTCCCGGAAGCGCGACATGCACGTCGGTATAGCTGGCGCCCAGAAGCGGACCGGTCGTCGAGTAAAGAAGGCTCGCCGTGGCTACGATCCAGAGGCGCACCGCGATCAGCACGAACAGAACCACCGCCAGCACGCCGAGATGCCTCGCTGCGCGGGGCTTGGCCGATGCGCGGCGCGGAGGCAGAGTGATGTCGTTCCTCATCCAGTACATCACCGCCACCGCGACGATCGATAGAAACGTCAGCGTGATCAGAGTGCCGAGCACGCCTGAGATCAGCGGGAGTCTGAAAAGATAAAAAGAGATGTCTCGCCCGAATAAAGGATCGCGTGTACCAATGGGCACGCCGTTGAAACCCTTGAGGACGAGGAGCCACGACGCACTCGCGGAGACGGCGGTGAGGAATGCCAGCACAAGTGCGACCGGAAGAAACAGCCGGGTCAGCATGCGTGACACATCGATGCTGACGCCGTCACCGCGATTCACGTAGAGGACAGGAAAGCCGGTGCCCGTTCCGCGCGCGAACCGTACGTTCCCGTAGATGTAGCCGAAGGCGAACCCGCCACCGATGACAAAGAGACCGATCCGCCAGATCAGTGATGTGGCGAAAACCGACTGGAAGCCAATCTCCTTGAACCAGAGCCAGTCGGTGGCAAAGCTCGCCAGCCAGGGAACCAGAATGAGCGCAAAGAAGAGCCCCGCTACGAGGCCCAGCACGATCCTTTTAAAGGATCTCGGCAGGGGTGGCAACCGGGCAGGGCCTGGCCGCTCGAAAGGTGATGTCATGTTGGGATCAAAATGCCACCCGGATGAACCTCCTGCTAGCAGAAACGTCAAAGGGCATCCACCGGATGCCCCTTTTTTGCAATGATATCCTCTGCTTTCGCGCGTGGCGCGCGCCGAGTGTCAGGAGCGCCGTGCGGAGGCGAGCTTGGTCGCAATCACCACCACACCATATGATGCGTCCGGTCCGTATTGCTCGAGTGCGCGGTGACCCTTTACGACCTGCACCGAGGCAACCAGGTCTGCGCTCAGCAAGGGCACTTGGTCCCCCGCGTATCGGACGCCGTCGACGATGAAAAGAAGTGGAAGTTGGCTAACCGACGCGTCAGCCCGGGCAGCGACAGGCGGTGGATCTGCGTTCAGTGAGAGCGCGCGCTCTGCCGGGCCTGCGGGGGCGGTGGCGAGTGAGAGGAATACGGCGATCAGACCTACGGCTTTCATTTTTTCCCCGAAGCGGTGGCAAACTCATCAGTAAGCATTGGCTGCGCCAGCTTCCCGAGACCGATTTAAGATAAGGCCAAGCTCAGCAGTAGTCTAGCGGCGTGGGTTCCACACCCCCTTCGCCACGTCGGGAACGAAGCCGTCCAATCCGGCCGGCGGGAAGTCCAGAGTCTGTCCTTTCTGGGCGCTCATGTAGGCCGCCATCAGGATCTGAACGACCTCTACCCCGTCCTCAAAAGTCAGCATCGGCTTCTCGCCGCGGAGGAACGCGCGGGCCATGTGCCGGTTTTCTGCCGAGTAACCGTATACGGATGCCTCCTCGGCGACGACCGGCATCAACCCCATTTCCGCGTTTTGCTTCTCGACCAGGTCCTCACCGGCTTTTCCCTGCACTTCCCTGCTGAAGAACATCTTGAGGCTGCTGTCCAGGGTATTCCAGGAGAGCGAGTACTCCGGTCCGAGCAGCTCCGCCGAGAGCCGCAATCCCGCGCCGATAAAGCTCCACGACGTCGTCACTTCTCCGATCAGCGTCTCGCCGGCCTCGGATTCGTATTCGATTGTGGCGCGCGCGAAATCTTCCGAAGGACGTTTTGTGTAGTCGACATCCTTCCCCATGGTCTCGGACAGCAGCTTCGCGTATTTGGGGCGGCTCCACTTTAGCGAGGCAATGTGCGCGCTGATGCGCTTCGGCTTGATCGACGAGCGTGGAGCGCCTGGTTTCGTGAGCAGGTGTCGCACTACCTCAACGGAGTGACACATCATGTCGTTGAGAACGCCGCCGCCCTGAAGCGATCCCTGCCAGAACCACGGCATGTGCGGGCCACTGTGCTCCTCTGCGGCGCGCGCGAGGTACGGGCGCCCAGTGAGCGCCGCGCCGCGTGCCCAGATCAGCTCACGCCCTCGAGTGATGTCCGGTGCAAATAGCTGGTTCTCCAGGTATCCGGTGTTCAACCCTACGCTCTGCGCGAGAGCTGCAACCTTCTTCGCCTCGGAAACGTTTCGCGCCAGAGGCTTCTCGCAGGCAAGCCCACGAAGTGTCCCGGCTCCGGTCTTGATTGCGTCGACGATCTCCTCGATGTTCCCTATGCGCGCCTGGTTGGGGCCGCACAGCCAGAGCGCGTTGATGGCGGGATCCGCAACCATGTCGCGAATCGATTTGTACGGCCTTGCCTCGCCGACGTCGTGCTCGCGGGCAAGTGAGGCGGTGGACGCTGCGTTCTTTTCGTTGGGACTCCAGACGCCACGCACGTCCACCTCGCGGACAGACGTAAGCGACTGGATGTGAAAGCGGGCGTTAAAGCCGCTGCCGACGAATCCGATTCCGAGGCGTTCGCTGCTCATCTCATTCTCCGTAGGAGCGGATTGTCGCGTGTACTCTCGTGCGCCAGCGCGACATCTTGTTCAGAGCGCGTCATTGCGGGGTAAGCCGAATGTCCTTCGGGTTGAATTTGGCGTAAGTGACGCCGAGCTTCGCCAACGCTTCGGGCGGGCAGCCATTCCAGTTCGGATTGAATGTGTTCCCTATGTAGCGAAGGTCCTTCACTCCCATCCTGCTCGACCAGAATCCCGACGACGTGAGATCGCGGAATCGATTGAAGAAGCTAACGCCCTCGCTTAGAGTGGCCGGCGCGCGGGCCGGCCATGCGATGTCGTTCAGAATCTGCTCTCGCTGGGATGCGCTCGCGCCGGCGAACGGCTTTCCGAATCGCGTCGTCGTTTGCGCGTCGATCCATGTCAGGCCGGCGCGCATCCATTTCTGATTGTTGGAAAAGTCCATCATTATGAAGTCCATGAACTCCGGAACGCCGGCATCCGTGGCGCTGCCGGAGCGCTCGTCACGGGGAATGATCATGTCTGCCAGTATCCCGACCGTCCGGAATTCCGCCGGCGTGAAAAACTTCGGGGCGAATGCGATTCCATCTGTGACGAGGTCCCTCGCGTCCTCGACAAGCTGCCAAGCTTTGGCGTGATCAACCTTGGATAAGCCGAGCACAGCAGCGATCGGAAGCACTGAGAGCAGCTGAACGGCCTCGCGGCGATTCATGTCTTTTGACGTTGGCGCGCCATTGTCGGTTCCGGATTCCGCAACCGGGCTCATGACCTGATCGTTCTCGTTCGACATTAGAGTGCCCCCCGCTTTCTTTCCTGTGCGATGTACTCACTCGTGCGCATCGAGAGCGCCAGGATCGTCCACGTCGGATTCTTGTCCGCCTGTGAAACGAACGGGCCGCCATCGGTGACGAAGAGATTCTTCACGTCGTGCGCGCGACAATTTGAATCGACCGCGGATTTTGTGGGGTCGGTGCCCATGCGGACCGTGCCCAGCTCGTGGATGATCTCCCCGCCTCTTGCGATGCCATAGCCTTTGGAATGATCGGGCATCGCGTCGAAGACGTGACCGCCCATGTCGGCTATGAGAGCGCGGAAAGTTTCCTGCATGTGGCGAACCTGGTTGTACTCGTAGTCACTCCACTGCCAGTGGAACCGCAGCACCGGAATTCCGTATTTGTCTTTCACGGTCGGATCCAGCTCGCAATAGCTCTGGTCATTTGGGATCATCTCACCGCGCCCGGAGAAGTAGACCGAGGCGCCATAGTAGCGGCGGTAATCGTCCTTCAGCGCTTTTCCGTATCCGCCGCCCGAGGGGTAGCTCTGAATACCCCCCATGAACCCGTAACTCGGCGGGTACAATCCGCCGCCAACCTCCACGTGATACCCGCGCGGGAAACCCAGTTTCTTGTTGTCGCCCCACCAGGGCATGTAGACGTGCATCCCGCCCACTCCGTCTTCGTTGTGGGGTACGTGGTCCGCCATCTTCGGGATGAATCCCGAAACCCCGCTGCCGGTGGTGTCGGTTAGATACTTGCCCACGACGCCGCTCGAGTTGGCGAGTCCATCGGGAAATTTCGGGGATTTCGAATTGAGAAGGAGACGCGCTGTCTCGCACGCGCTCGCCGCCAGCACTACGACTTTCGCCTTGGCGTGGTTCTCCCTACCGGTCTTCGTGTCGATGTACGTGACGCCGCTGGCGAGGCCCTTACCGTCGAGTGTGACTTCGTGGGCCATCGCGTGGGTCACCAGAGTCAGCCTTCCAGTCTTGAGCGCGGGCGCGATAAGGACGTTGGTCGATGAAAAATTGGAATTGGTCATGCAGCCGCGGCTGCACTGACCGCAGTAGTGGCAAGCCGCGCGTCCGTTGTGATTTTTCGTGATGATCGAAAGCCGAGCGGCGACGCACGTGATGTTGAGACGGTCGGCGGCGTCTTTGATCATCAGCTCGTAGCAACGCGGCTTGGGCGGCGGAAGAAAATATCCGCCCGGATGATTGGGCAGGTTGTCGTTGTTGCCGAATACTCCGATCAGCTTGTCGATACGATCGTAGTACGGCGCCACATCCTGGTAGCCAATCGGCCAATCGTCGCCGAGTCCGTCGCGGCTTTTTGCCTTGAAGTCGTCAGGACCGAAGCGAAGAGAGATCCGCCCCCAGTGGTTGGTGCGTCCGCCCACCATCCTCGCGCGCCACCATTTGAAGTCGGTCCCTTCGGCGTTAGTGAACGGCTCGCCCTCCAGCTCCCATCCCCCAATGCAGGCGTCGAACTCGCCAAATGGCCGGTCCCGCGTCGACGCGCCTCGACGCGGAGAATCGTACGGCATCTTGAGCATGGCCGAATCGCGGGTGTTGTCCCACGGGCCACCGGCCTCGAGGAGAAGAACGTTCGCGCCCGCGCGCGCGAGAACATACGCTGCCATTCCGCCGCCAGCTCCGGACCCTACGATGCAGACATCGTAGGTCTTGCGCCGTGGAGGGACGAGGAAACTCATCGATTATCCACCGTTAAGGACACCAGAAAGTAAGGCCGAAGCACTGGCGCCACTAGTGCAAAGTCACATCATATTTGTGTGGTTCAAGAGGGGTCTTGTGGGCCGGGGCTTCGCGCGGAAATCAACACCCGAGTACATACCATTACCCGTGACCTAACCCCTGCAGAACAGTCTGAATACCGAGCGAAGTTCTCACGCCCACTCTCTCGCGCGTGCCCATGCCCTTTGCAAGTGACACCGCGAATCTTTACCGCATCGAGACGACTCGAAAGGCCGTCATCCTCACGATGTTTGGCGGAGAGGAAGTACGAGGAAACGTCTTCATTCATTTTTCCCCGTACCGCCCGTTCGAGCTCGAGGAAGTATCGGAGCTTTTCAACTCAGAAAGTCCCTTTTTCCCGCTCGAGCTGGACAATACTGAAGTGATTCTCGTCGCAAAAGAGCGAGTCGCCGAGATCGCGGCTGACAGAGGCGAAGCCCCATCAGACCTTCCCCTCCGCGATCCACCATCCCCGACCGCGCTCCTCCAGGTGCTTCTGGTGGGAGGCGAAGTACGTCTCGGCTCCATTCGGCTCGACGCCCCGCCCGACCGGGCTCGGGTGCTCGACTATCTGAATGCGCTGACATCCCGCTTTCTCACACTCTATACCTCAAACGAAGCACGGCTGATCAATCGTTCGTTGATCGACCGCGTTCGTCCACTGGACTGATCGACTGACATGGCCCAGCTAGATCGCTTTCTCAACCTACTCGTCACCAATAACGCCTCCGCACTGAATCTGTCCGAAGGCGAAGTCGCGACTGTGACGATAAAAGACTCCGCCCGACCGGTGATGAAGCAGGCGCTCACGAGCGCGCAGATTCTCAACCTGGTTCGGGAGATCTCGCCGTCCAATGCGCCCCACGCGCCTGATCTTCACGGCAACACGCGATTCGAATATTCGTCCTCGGACGGAGCCTTCGACGTCGTGCTCTCCCAGAATGGCAAGATTTCGGCGCGGATCGAGCGAAAGGGTGCCGGGTCCACCAGTGCCAAGCCGGCTGCAACGCAGCCTGTAGGCGCCGCCTCACCGGCGGGCACTGAAAGGACCCCAATCCCGATGTCAGAACCGCCGAAGGTCGATGCGCCTCGCGCCGAAGCGCCGAAGGCGTCGGCTACCGGCAATCGCGCGCTGGACAAGATCGAAGATCTCTTGCGCGTGCTGGTCGGCAAGAATGCGTCGGACCTGCACCTTCGCGCGGGCTCGCCGCCCATGCTGCGAGCCAGTGGTGAAATCGAGTCGATTCCCGGCGAGGGAGTTCTGAGCTCGGAAGACATCGATGTGATGCTGAACTCGGTGATGCTCGAGCAGAATCGGGAAGAGTTCAAGGAAATCAACGACACCGACTTTGCGCACGAGATCGTCGGGCTCGCCCGCTTCCGCGGCAACGCGCTGCGCGATCGCAAAGGAACGGGCGCTGTCTTCCGCGCGATTCCCGCCGCCGTCGTCACGGTCGAGCAGATGGGTCTTTCTCAGGAAGTGCAGCGGCTGTGTCACCTCACGAAGGGACTCGTGCTCGTCACCGGACCAACCGGGTCGGGTAAGTCGACGACGCTCTGCGCGCTGATCGACCTCATCAACCGCACACGCTCGGATCACGTGATCACGATCGAGGACCCGATCGAGTTCGTTCACGAGAGCAAGAAGTGCCTTATCACCCAGCGTCACGTCGGCGTGCATACCTCGTCGTTCAAGCACGCTCTGCGCGCGGCGCTGCGCGAAGATCCTGACATCGTGCTGGTTGGCGAGCTACGCGATCTCGAGACAGTCTCAATGGCAATCGAAACCGCCGAGACGGGCCACCTTGTTTTCGGTACGGTGCACACGTCGACTGCCGTGAGCACGATCGATCGCGTGATCGACCAGTTCCCGCCCGACCGTCAGGCGCAGATTCGCGTCATGCTATCGGAGTCGCTCAAGGGCGTAATATCGCAGGTGCTTTGCAAGAAGATCGGGGGCGGCCGGGTGGCGGCGCGCGAGATCATGCTCTCGACACCGTCGGTCTCGAACCTGATTCGGGAAGGCAAGACCTTCCAGCTGCCTTCCGTGCTCCAGACCTCACGCAGGCTGGGAATGGTGACGATGAATGATGCGCTGATCGAGCTCGTCGACTCAAACCAGGTCGAGCCGCGGGAAGCTTACCTCAAGGCGACAGACAAGGTTGGGATCATCCACATGCTCAAGCAGCGTGGCAAGGACGTCAGCTTTGCGGACGTCGATGATGCCAAAGCAGCCGGTGTGGCGAACGGGGCTGAGACTACAGGCTCGTCGAAGACCGCGGCACGGGCGGCTTCGGCAGGCAGATAAAGGTCATTCTATTCGAGGATGTGCGGAGCTCGAGCTGCACCTCGTGTGTGTACAAGCCGGTGCCCTGCGGCAGCTCTAAATCATGGCGTCCCGGATGTGTCGATGCGCGCCTGACGTGCCGTCGCCGAATCAGCGGTCCTGAGCGCCTTTCCCACCGCTTTCGCGCCGGGAATCTGCGAGCCCGCGAACACGCTGTCCTTCTCGCGTTGAGTTAACTCCTGTTTTTTCGCAGTCTCTTCCGTGCCGCACCCGACAGCGGCCGCGGCGAGGACAGCGAGCATCGGTCCGTTAAATCGTGACGACAAAAACCCTCCCGATCAGGTAGGTATGTGTGCTAGCCAGGCGCTCCCACCGGTACCGACTCGGCGACCGCCCCTCCTCCGGCTCTGGGCTTGAAGAGCAGGGCGAACAGAATAAACACCAGCGCGGCCCCTGCCGATGGAACAAGCCAGATGCTGTGCCAGTCATGCGTCACCTTGAGGCATTCATGGGCAGCTGCTGCCGCGTCGGTGCAAGCAGGATTCGCAGTCGCAAACCGGTTGACGACCCAACCCGACGCGAATGCGCCAATGAAGTAGCCGAGCCCATTCGTGACAAAATTGATGAGACCCTGAGCCGCAGCGCGGATTTTCTCGCCCGCCCGCTGATCGGTATAGATCTGCCCGCTGACGAAGAAGAAATCGTAACACACGCCGTGCAAAAGAATTCCGATATAGATGAGGGACATCACCGGTCCGTCGGCACCCATCCCGAATGCGAGATAGCGGAGCGCCCACGCGGCCATGCCTACGAGCATGATGACCTTGATTCCGAATCTCCGGAGCACGAACGGAAGCAGCAGCATGAACACGATCTCCGACATCTGACCGAACGTTTGAATGAATGCCGGATTGGGCGCGCCCACTTCGTTGAGGAAGGGATTCGCGAACGTGTAATAGAACTGAAGCGGAATGCAGAGCAGAAACGACCCCGCCACGAAGATGAAGAAGTCGCGGTTGCGCAGGAGCTTGAGCGCGTCGAGCCCGAGCGCGTCGTGCACGCTGAAGCTTCCGCCAGCGGCTTTCGGAGGGGTGTGCGGGAGCACAAGCGAATACGCCGCCATGACAATCGACGCTCCGGCCGCCAGTCTCATCGGCAGGACGAGAGCGTCAGCATGAAAAATCCCGCCCACGATGATTCCGGCGACGATCCAGCCTATCGTGCCGAGCACTCGAATGAACGGAAAGTCGCGGCCGGGATCGCGCACATGGTGAAACGAAATCGAATTCGTGAGCGAGAGCGTCGGCATGTAGCATAGCGCGTACAGGATCAGCAGCGGATAGAACGTGGAGAACGATGTCTGGAGTGACACCAGCCACATCAGACCTCCGCCGAGCAGGTGGAGAACCGCGAGCAGTTTTTCGCTGGAGAAGTACCTGTCCGCGATGACGCCCATGAAAAACGGTGAAGCCAGTGCGGCGATAGCGGTTGCCCCGTAGGCTAGCCCGATCTGACGATCGGTGAAATGGAGTGTCTGACCGAGATAGGTGCCCATGGTCACGAACCACACCCCCCAGATGAAATACTGGAGGAACATCATGATCGAGAGCCGCGAGCGGACGCCGGTCATTTGATCTCCCGAATGCGGATATTTCGCAGCCAGAGCGTCCCGTCGTGATCGCCCTGAATGCCGATGTAGCCCCTCGGCGCGCGGCCGTAGTTCGGATACGCGACGAACTTACTCGCCTTGACCTTGGCCTCCCAGTCCGGGCTCGCGAGATCGTACTCGAGCAGCTTCTGGCCGTTCATCCAGTGCTGGACGTGGTTGCCGTTGACGACAAGTAGACTCGAGTTCCATTCACCGCCCGGCTTGACGACTCCGGCTGGCGACGGATAAAGCGCGTATGCGGCGCCCGCCGAGGTGAGCCTGCTTTGCCCATCCGGATGCCCCGCATCGTCCAGCAGCTGATACTCGGGAGCGCTCCAGTAGATGTGATCGTACTCCTCGGTGCCGCGATAGAAGACGCCTGCGTTTCCGCCCGGGGCGATCTTCCAGTCGAAGGCAAGCTCGAAGTTGCCGAATTGGTCCTTCGTCATGATGTCGTGCGCCGATCCGGTCTTAGTCAGGATGCCATCGACGATTGTCCAGCCGGCCGGAAGAGACTGCTCCTTGTAGCCCCGCCACGCCGAAGTGCTCGTACCGTCGAACAGCGAGCGCCATCCGGCCGCGCTTTGTTCCGCCGTCAACGGTGTAGCGCCCGATGCTGTGGTGTTAGCAGCGGGAACACTATTGCCCATCTGCGTGCAACCCGCGGCAATGAGTGCCAGCTGGGAGATGATCGCCGCGCGCGCGGCAGCTCCATGTATCATGTCTTCCTCATGAGGGATTAGTCAGACTGCCCAGCCGGCGCGATACTCTCGCGTCAGGTACTGATTCGCATCCGCAATGTTGGTTACGGCCATGCGCTCGCCGTCGTAGAGGATTTTCCTTCCCTGCCCCGTGCGAAGCGCGACGATTCCGAGCAGCATTGTCTCGGTGAGCTGGGCGGCGTACTCGATTGGCGAGCTCGCCTTGGCTTCGCCCTTGATAGCCTTCACCCAGTTCATTTCGTGACTCCAGGGAATCCGTGCATACGTCTTCGGCACGAGCGCGGCTTCCTCTGTGAGCGACACCGGAAAGATACGCGGATTGGAGCCGTAGGTGTCGTTCATAAGAATCCCCTTTTCGCCGATGAAGATGACGCCGCCCTCGCTCTTGAGCGTGACGTCGTCGGGAAGAACATCGGGGCGAGGTGGATAGAGACCGCCGTCGTACCAATTGAGCCTGACCGGCGGCTGCGCGCCGCGCGCGGGGAACTGGTAGTGAACCGCGGTCGCGACAGGATACGAGACGGGCTTGTTGTAACCGCGCGCTTCACGCGTGCCCGGCTTCGCGCTCGGGTCGGGCGGAATCGGCTGAGTGCCCCATTGCGTGGACGTTGCCTCGACGCTCGTCGGGTAGGTCAAACCGAGCGCCCAGTACGGATGATCGATCAAGTGCGCGCCCATGTCGCCGAGCGCGCCGACACCGAAGTTGACCCACCCGCGCCAGTTGAATGGATGGTAGATCGGATGGTAAGGCACATCCTCGGCGATAGGCCCTACGTAAAGATCCCAACGCAGTCCCGGCGGCACTGGATACGATCCAAGCGCCGAAGCGAGGAGGGTGTTCACATACCCGAAGCTGTAAGGATTCCCAAACGGGCTGCCAGGCGAATTGGGCGGTGGAGCTCCTGTCGGTCGCGGGACGCCCTGCGGCCAGTACACCACCGGCCGGTTGGTCCACACATGAACTTCATGCACCGGACCGATGATTCCGGCTTGTATCCACTCGTTGACGAGGCGCGCGCCCTCGCTCGAGTGTCCCTGATTGCCCATCTGTGTCACGATCTTTGGATTTGCAAGCGCCAGCTCACGAAGTACTCGCGCTTCGTGCACGGAATACGTGAGCGGCTTCTGGACATAAACGTGCTTGCCCCCCTGCATCGCCGCCTTCGCGGCGACGGCATGAACATGGTCGGGGGTGGCGATCACGACGGCATCGATGTCCTTCTGCTTGTCCAGCATCTCGCGGAAATCCGAATAGCGAGCGGCCTTGTCGAATTTCTGCTTGAGGGTGATTCCTTCGGGCCGATCCTTCTTGTCACCGGTCTTCAACCTCTCGGCAACTTTGCTCTCGGAATAGCCAAAGTCGACATCGGCAAAAGCGACGAGATTCTCCGTCTTCGCCAGCTCGAGAGCGTTCTCTGCCCCCATCCCTCCAAATCCGATAACGGCGAAGTTGAGGGTATCGCTGGGCGCCTGAAACCCGACTCCGCCCAGCACATGGCGCGGCACGATCATCACACCCAGTCCGATTTTCCCCGCATCCGCGACAAATTGCCGCCGCGTGACTTTCTTCCCGGTCATCTAACGCGTTCCCTCCAGATGTGATGTAACCGTCGGCGTGGCGGCGATCAGTATCTCAGCGCGTGCAGATAGTTATGGCTGTTGCGGATCGTGGCGATGGCATCGGCTGGTTGGTCGTGCTCGACGAAGTAGTGCTTGAAGCCGGCTTTCGCGCTCTGGGCAAAGATGGAGCGGAAATCGATTTTCCCCTGACCTACATCCACCATCTTTTTATCGGGCGGCCCCGAAGAATCCTTCACGTGCGCAAGCGCGAACCGGCGTGGGAAGCGAGTGAAATAATCGAATGGATCTCCGCCGCCGTATATCACCCAGTAGATGTCCATCTCGAAGTCGACGAGCTTGGGATCCGTCTCGCCCAGCAGAATATCGAGCGGCTTGACGCCGTCGATGGGCTTCAGCTCGAAGTCGTGGTTGTGGTACGCGAATCGAAGTCCGGATTTTTTCGCCTGGGCACCGACCTGATTGAATTGCGCCGCAATTGCCTTCCAGTCGGCCACGGTGCGCCTCTTCTCTTCCGGAATCCAGGGAAGCGTCACCCACTTGTGTCCGATCACATTGGAATCATCCAGCACCTTCTGCCAGTTCTGGAATGACTCGTAGGGCAGGTGCGTCGAGGGTGAAGAAAGGTGGTATTTCTCCAGCATCTCGTGAACCTCGCGCGGCGTCCGTCCGAAATATCCGGCGAACTCGACTTCCTTGTAGCCGATCGCGGCAACGCGGGCGAGAGTGCCAGGCATGTCGGCCTTCATCAGGTCGCGAACGGTATAGAGCTGGAGCCCAATGCGATCGATCTTGCGGCGGGGAGCAAGGACTGCGGCAGCAGCGTCGGTGTCGCGGCTCACGACTCCGAGGGCAGCTACTCCCAGCGTTGCGAGGAAGTTGCGTCGTGTCTGTGTCACAGTGAGTGGGTGAGAGTGTTGCTAGTATGGAGCGCGAGCGCGCGCTTCGCAATAAAGCCTGGCGGTATTCGCCGGGCCGGAGGGAATTCCCGGTGGCTCAAGGGTTATCTCCCCGTGATTTCCACGCGCGTGTACACATAGCGGCCGTTGTATCCAAACGGTGAAGCAGGCGGCCATGGGAAAATATCGAACCCGTTCCCCTCGTTCATCCTGTCCGGATAGGTGTCGAACAGGTTGCGCCCTCCGACCGAAATTTTGAATCCGCGAGCAGGGGCGAACCCAAGCTCGGCATCGACGAGACTTTTCGCCCGGTAGTTCTGGACGTCGGTGCCGCTGTAGCTGTAAAGCGCGGATGTGTACTTGCCGTAATAGGAGTAGCGCGCCATTCCGTTCCACGCCCCCCTCTTGTACAGGCCCGTCACGGTGCTGCGCCAATCGGGACGCTCCTTCGTGATCGCGTTCAAACCGCCTTCATCATACTTGTTGATCAGCGTAGCGCCGGTGCCCTTGAGCTCCGGCGGCAGCGGTATGTTGTCCTCATTGGGAATCGTCGTGCGCGTCATGTTGAATACCGCGTTGAGACCGGCGGTGCCGCCGAGCGCCTCGGCGGTGTAATCAGCGGTGACGTCGAGCCCGCGAGTCCGGGTGTTGATAGCGTTCGTGAAATACTGCGCGGTAGTGGCGGGTGAGCCGATGTTGCGCAGTATTGCCGAGACGCTGTCGGTGCCGTCGCCAAGAAAGCCGGTGATCGTGATGCGGTCGTCGATGGCGATGTAGTAGAAATCGCTGGTAAACGTCAGGTTCGTCACGGGAGTCGCCGCAAAACCGGCGCTGAAGTTCCTCGACGACTCCGCCTTGAGAGGGCGCGCGCCGAGGGCCCTGGATTCGCGCGAGTTCACGGGGAAGATTCCGATCTCGAACGGGACGGGCTTGCCCGTGGTGGGATCAGCCTGGAAGTTCGTGACGACACTCGAATAAAAACTCTGGTTCAGCGAGGGCGCGCGGAATCCCGTGCTGATCGCCGAGCGCAGAGTCAGACTCTGAGTAGGCTGGAATCGCATGGCGAGCTTGCCGGTCAGCTTGTTGCCGAAATCGGTGTAGTGCTCGAACCTCGCGGCGACATCGGCGAGAAGCCGCGGCACCAGGTCTCCCTCGAGATCGACGTACGCTCCGATGTTATTCCTGTGCGAATCTGATGCGTCTGCCGGACGGAAGCCGGGAAAGACCTGCGAGCCAGACGGCGCAATGCTCCCGTCCTGCGCCGGATAGAACCCGTTGATGTAGGAGGCCGGCTCGCCGGCAGTGATCTGATAGCGCTCGTTTCTGAAGGCCGTGCCGAGCGCGACGTTCACGGGTGAGGCGAGACCCATCGCATACTCGTGGCTAGCGTCCAGGCTGAGGATGGCTTCGGTATACTGCAGCTCGCCCGCAAAGAAACTTTTCTTGTTGGGGATTCCTGGATCATCAGCGGTTCCCAGTACCCCGTCAGCCCCCGGGGCACAGGCGGTGGTTAGACACGGGCCCAGAGAAGTGTTGAGGGTGTTCTTCAGGTTGTACTTGAAGCCGTTGTGGCCCACTGTGCCGCCGAGGTCATAGGACCATCCCGACAGCAGCCCACGCACACCCCCAGCGCCAGAGAAATCCAGGACATCCGGTGCGAACTTCGGAAGGAAGCCGTTCGGATAGATCTGTGGCCAGTTGCGCGAGCCGGACGGCGTTCTGAAGTAGCCAAAGCCGGCGCCGCGTCGAAAGCTGTAACCACCGAACGCGTACAATCCGGCGGCGGCGTTGGCAGCATCGAACGGGAATTTGGCGCTCGCAAAGGTCATCAGATCCTTTGAGGCGCCGTCTCCCCAGTGATGATCCGGCTCCGGAATGGAATTGTTTTTCGCCGTGAGATTGCCATTGACCACCGCATCGGCATCCCCGGTGACGAACATGTCCGTCGGATCTGGTCCGGCGCGATTCGTCGGCTGGCGATCCCGATACTCGGCGAAGAGGCTGAGCGAGCCGCGCCCCAACGGAATTCCCCACCCGCCGTTGATATCTGCCGTGCGGCCGTCGTGCGGATAGGCTGGACGCGATCCCGTTGCGTCGGGAAGCGCCGCGGGATTCGGCTCGCTGGTCATGTATTGACCGAGGTCGGCAGTCAGGAATGGCGCGAACGCTCCTTCCTTGAGCACGACGTTGACGACGCCCGCGATCGCATCCGATCCATACTGGGCCGCGGCGCCATCTCGAAGAATCTCCAGCCGGTCGATTCCGCCCGATGGAATCGCGTTCATGTCGACGCCGCTCGATCCTGCTCCCTCTCCCGCACCGTAATAATGAACGAGCGCGGTGTGATGTCTGCGCTTGCCGTTGAGGAGCACGAGAGTGTGATCGGGGCTGAGACCGCGCATCGTGAACGGACGAACGATCTCCGTGGCGTCCGACACGCTCTGTCGCGGAAAGTTCACCGACGGGGCGAGCTGCGAGAGAATCTGGGAAGTCTCGGTCGTCCCCTGCGATTTGATCTGCTCCGGAGTAAAGACGTCGACCGGCACTGCCAGCTCCTCGGCGGCGGTGTGTCTTGCCCGAGAGCCGATCACGACTTCGGCGAGCGATACGGCGGTGCGCCTGACGACAAAGTTCTGCTCGACGACCTGCCCGTCCGGAACGGTGACTTCAGCGGTTGGAGTTACGTATCCAAGCCTGCGCGCACGGAGAGTGTACGTCCCCGCCGGGACGCGGGAGATGACGTATTCACCATTGTCCCTGCTAGTAGCGCGGTATCCGCCCGGATCGGCAACAACCAGCGCTTGTCCGATCGGTGCTCCGGTGGAATCAGCTACTCGACCGCGAATGGTTCCGTTCTGCGCGCGAGCTGCAGTTGGCACGAGGAAAATGCTGAAAAGCCCGAGCACGAGCATGATCGACAGCCGAGAGCATCGCATTGGCACCTCGTGGCAGGTGAGAGATGTCGCTGATTCGAAAAGACCTTACGGCTTTCCCGGACGGTCTGCAAGTTATGAAAGATCAGCGATGGAGGATTCGATGCGAAGATTGCCGTATTTGGCTGCAAGTGTTTTCGCGGTCGTGGCGGCCGCATGCGCTGTGGAACAGCAACCTCCGGCAGCAGGAGGAAAGGCCGTCGCGGAGGCCTACGTGCGCGCATGGAACCAGCATGACTCTGCCGCGTTCGACACGATCATGGCACCCGACGCGATTCACGAGGACATCCCGCAGAACTTTCGCGGAAAGGGCGCGAAGGAGGTCACGGCCTTCATGCGGGGCGTCATCGGCGCGGAGCCGGACTTCAAATGGACCATCACCAACAGTATCGAGGACGGTAAATTCGTCGCGCTCGAGTGGACCTGGACGAGCATCTACACAGGTCCAGACCCCACTGGAAAGCAGGTCACGAAAAAATCCATCGCGGGGAAAGGATCTTCATTCGCCGAGGTCGACAACGGCAAGATAAAACGCTTTACCGACTACTACGACCAGACGAGCTTCTTCCGCTAACTCTTTCAGGGCTATTACGATAGCGAGACCATGACGGCCCCGTATGGATCCATGGAATGGGAGCTCTGCCATCTGAGAGTGGCCAATCCCGGTTCACGATCGTCCTGTTCATGAATCTTTCACAGTGATCGGGGTCCATGAGCTATAAAATCATCGCTACCATTTCTCTCATTGCAGTAGGCGCAGTCGCCACCGGCTGCTCCAGAAACAAGCCTGCCGCCAGTGCGCCAACGCCGGCTACGTCTACCGCGGCCTCAGACGCCGCAGCGAACGAAGCGGCCAAGCTCCGCGAAGAGGCGGACCGAGCTGCCGCCGCCGCTAAGGCCGAGGCCGATCGTGCAGCGACTTCGCGCGCGCAGGTGCAGAGCACGCTGACCACGCCAGTGCGATTCGAGTTCGATCGCTCGGTTCTGAGCGACGAAGCGCTTCAGCTGCTCGATGCGAAGGTCGCAGCGCTGCAGGCCAACCCTTCGATCCGTGTTCGCATCGAAGGCAACGCCGATGACAGTGGCTCTGACGAGTACAACATGGCACTGAGTCAGAAGCGTGCTGGTATCGCGCACCGGTATCTTACCGAGCGCGGCGTCGATGGTTCACGGCTCCAGATCGTGAGCTTCGGCGAGGAAAAGCCGGCGTGCACTGCCAATCGTGACGAGCCCTGCCGCGCGCAGAATCGACGCGACGAGTTCGTGGTGCTTTCGGGACTCTAATCTCGGCAATGATGGAAACGCCGCGCCCGTTTGGGTGCGGCGTTTTTTTGTTCGAAACCATCCAGCGGTGACTGGGATCTCGCTAGCGGGTAAAGCGTCCGAAGAAGTTACTCCAGCCTTTCGAGCTGGTCAGCCACGACTGTTCGTTTGCCGCGCGAAGCCTCGCTTCGGTCAGCCCGATAGTGCGACGAGCGTGCGGTTTCGCGGCGCCGGCATCCGGCTCGTTGATCTTGGCCAGCGTCTGCTCTTTCTTGAGCGGGGTTGCGATCGCGTCCCGATTCGCCCGCGGACCGAACAGTTTTTCCCTGAGATTTGTCATCATAGCTGTGCCTGGTGGTTGGTTGTCAGGCGGATTGAGGATTCTTCCACGAGCGCCTGGGCGGAGGACAGGCGTCGCCAGTAGCGCCGA
>JANMWS010000097.1:0-2377 GCA_031394125.1 Gemmatimonadales bacterium | reverse complement strand
CGGGCCCACGTGGGGGTAACGACTTGACGATCGGCGGCGGGACCAGACCCATCCCACCTGCCGCCCAACAAACGTTGCAGCTGACAAGCACTTCTGGATTGCGCGCCTCGCGCGCATTGTTAGATGTGTTTGCAGTTGAACGAGGGCGTTAGGCGGCCCTGTCGTTATCGATGACGCAAATTACCTCAGTAGTTCCAATAGAAATTTGCACCGCACGATTGCTTCTACGTCCATGGCGAGCCGAAGACGCAGTGGAGCTGCAGCCCGTGTTAGAGGCGAACCGGGATCATCTTGCCCCGTGGATCCCGGCTCGCATTGCGACGCCAGCGCCAGTTCCTGTTCTCGCTGTGCGGTTGACTGGATTCGCGGCCGATTTTACTGCCGATCGTGAATGGCGATTCGGCATGTTCACCCTTCGGGAGGGCAAGCTGCTCGGTGAAGTAGGATTGTTTCCGCGGGCGGCTACAGGACGAGTTCCATTTGCCGAGGCCGACCGTGTTGAGCTTGGCTATTGGTTGCGCGGCGATGAGACAGGTCGGGGATTCGTCACGGAAGGTGCGAGGGCGCTACTTACTGTTGCGTCGCACATCCCGCGGTTTTCGCGGGCGGAAATTCGCTGCGATAGTCGAAATGCTCCTAGC
This sequence comes from Gemmatimonadales bacterium, assembly GCA_031394125.1. Classification (GTDB taxonomy): domain Bacteria; phylum Gemmatimonadota; class Gemmatimonadetes; order Gemmatimonadales; family Gemmatimonadaceae; genus UBA4720. Next base: position 1,736 of record JANMWS010000097.1, on the reverse strand, counting down.
GCAGCGGTCCCACCGCGTCTCGGCTTCACGCTCCTCGCTACAGTCGCGGAGGGCGGCGGCGAGGCTGAGGATAGGCACATGCAAGTGTGGGTGTCCGAACTCTCCACACATCAGGAAGACAATGATGCGAAATGAGCGCCGCTGGACTGCTGCGATGGGGGAGCACGAGACTGCCGTTCGCGCATTCATAGCAGCATGCGAACGCGTCGCGCCCGGGGATTGGCACCGCTCGCCAGCCCCAATGAAGTGGAGCCCGGCGGCCGTAGCGCTGCATGTCTGCCGAGCTTACGAGCTGGGCCGAGACGTCGCCATCCGTGGCGAGAGCATGCGGCTGCGGGTCTCACGTTCCTTCGCCTGGTTCTCGCGCATGCTAGTCTTGCCGGTGATCCTCGCAACCAACCGCTTCCCACGGGGCGCCGCCGCGCCCGTGGAGGTGGTCCCGGACGCCGCGGAGGCGAGGCTACTGATGCAGGATGCGGCAGTTGCTCGCCTGCAGCGTGTGGCCGAGCAGGCGGCGTTAGCGCTGAGAGAGGCATCACGCGAGCGTCCGCGCCTTAGGCTTACTCACGCCTATTTCGGTCCGCTCTCCCCACACCTCACATTGCGACTGCTCAGCGCGCACACGCGGCATCATGCCCGGGGGCTGGTTTTAGCCAACCGGCATCCTTCCGAAAGCAGACTTTCGCAGTCGCGCAGGACGTAACTCCGGCCTGATATCCTCTTCGAGCCGTTCCGCCCCGTCAGACAGTAGCAGCGATCTTCAGCTCATCCTCATTCATCTCCGCCAGGATGTCCGCGAACAGCGGAGTGCTCAGATACCGCTCGCCGGTGTCGGGAAGCATGCAGAGAATCGTCGTTCCCTTGGGCGCGCCGGCAGCGAGCTCGAGCCCCGCGGCAAACGTAGCGCCCGCCGAGACACCGACGAAAATCCCTTCCTTCTGCGCGAGCTGCCTGCTCGTCTGCATCGCCTGCGGCGCCGGAATCGTGATCACGCGGTCAACGAGCTTCATCTCCAACGCGTCGCCAGTGAGCTTCGGAATAAAGTCGGGACTCCAGCCCTGGATCGGGTGTGGCTTCCACGCGGGATGCCTGGCCGCCGCGGAGCCGTCCGGGTTGCGTTCCTGGGGAGTCTTGCTCGTGACCATCGCGGCGTCGGCTGGCTCGACCAGAACGACCTTCACCTCTGGCCGCTCCTTGTCGAGAACACGCCCGACTCCTTTCAGGGTACCACCGGTTCCGAATCCAGTCACCCAGTAGTCCAGCCGTTCACCCGCGAAATCGTCGATGATCTCCCGCGCCGTCGTCGTGGAGTGGTAGTCCGCGTTGGCTTCGTTCTCGAACTGACGCGTGTAGAACCACCCATTCTTCTTCGCGAGCTCGACGGTCTTTCTCACCATTCCCGTCGCACCTTCCGGTGCCGGCGTGAGAATCACCTTGGCGCCGAGGAAGCGCATCAGCTTCCGTCGCTCGATGCTGAATGATTCCGCCATCGTGACCACCAGCGGATAGCCCTTCGCCGCGCACACCATCGCCAGCCCGATGCCGGTGTTGCCGCTCGTCGCCTCGACGACAGTCTGTCCCGGCTTGAGCTCACCTTTACGCTCAGCGTCCTCGATGATGCCGAGCGCGAGACGGTCCTTTACGGAGCCAAGGGGATTGAACGCTTCGATTTTGACGTAGACATTCACATCCCGCGGCGCGAGCTTGTTGATCTTTACCACCGGCGTGTGGCCGAC
>JANMWS010000064.1:0-29972 GCA_031394125.1 Gemmatimonadales bacterium | reverse complement strand
GGAATACCGGTCAACGCCATGCTCGACCGCGTCCGGGAAGCGGATGCGCTCACCTTCGAAAATGAGGAGAGCGAGTAAGTATTCTCTTTCGTAAGCGAAAATAAAAAAAAAAAGACCACCCGTCGGGTGGTCTTTTTTATTGTGGAGCGATCGGGTGGTTACTCGCCGGCTGCGCGCCGCCGCTTTGTTCGCCGCGGCGTCGCGGATTTCTTCCGACCGATGGGAACTACATCGATCTCGGCGGCCCGCTCGACTTCGTTCGGGGTAGCCGGAACCTGTCGCGGCTGCTTATAAACGAAGCGCTTGCCCTCGTAGTTGCGGAAGATCACTTCGTCGTCGTTCATCGACTCCAGGTACTCGGGCAGGAGCGGCACCTTGCCTCCGCCGCCCGGAGAGTCGATCACGAACTGGGGAACGGCGAGACCCGACGTCCATCCGCGCAGCGCTTGCATGATCTCGAGGCCCTTCTGCACGGTCGTGCGGAAGTGCTCCCCACCTGCCACCTGGTCCGCCATATATAGGTAGTAGGGCCGGACGCGCGCCTTCAGCAGCCCGTGCATCAGCTGCATCATCACCTTCGCGTCGTCGTTGACGCCCTTGAGCAGCACCGTCTGACAGCCGAGCGAGACTCCGGCTCTGGACAGGCGATCCAGCGCGGCCACGGCAGAAGGCGTCAGCTCACTCGGATGATTGAAGTGCGTGTTCATGAAGATCGGGTGGTACTTCTGCACCATCTCGCAGAACTCGGGCGTGATGCGCTCCGGCAGGTGCGACGTGATGCGGCTTCCGATTCTGATGATCTCTATGTGCGGGATGGCGCGAAGCTGCTGGAAGAGGTACTCCAGCCTCCGGTCACTCAGCATCATCGGATCGCCACCGCTCATGATCACATCGCGGATCTCGGTGTGTTCGCGGAGATACGTAAATGCAGAGTCGTACTGGTTGAGCGGGATCTTCTCCGGATCGCCGACTTTGCGGCGACGGGTGCAAAAACGGCAATAGGTGGCGCAGACCGGACTGACCAGAAAGAGCGCTCGGTCCGGATACCGGTGCGTGATATTCGGCACGGGTGAGTCGCCGTCCTCATCGAGTGAATCGATGACGCCGTCCACCACATCGAGCTCCTCGACCGTCGGGATGTATTGGTTCCACATCGGATCGCCCACTTCCTTGATCTGCTCGAGAGCTTCGGGAGTGATTCGCATCTGGAAGTTGTCGAATGCCGGCTTCAGCGCCTCGACGTCGATGACGTCATGACCGAACTTCTCCGCCAGCTTCTCGAGACTCGCGATGCTCTGATCCTTGATGATCTGTTGCCAATCGCTCATGCGTGCACCACTCCGGCCCCGCGAAGGGCGTTGTAGATGATCGGACTTTCCATCAGCCGAGTCCGGACAGCCGGAGCGTCTTGACCCACCGCTCCGTGTAATTGTCTCCGCGCTTGGCGAGCGCATGATCGCAGATGCGTCGAATCAAGTCGGAGTACCCGAGAGCCGCGACTCCCGCCATGCGCGCCAAACCAGCCGTCGGAGAGATATCCGGATTGGCATTGACCTCGAGCAGCCACGGGCGGCCAGACTGGTCGATCCGGAAATCACACCGCCCGAATCCTTCTCCGCCTACAACGTTCCACGCCGTGCGAGCAATTGCCGCGAGCTCGTTGGCAAGCTCTTCAGACAGATTCGCGGGACAATTCGGCTTGGCGCCCAAATCTTCGTCGCTCCCCGTCTCCCACTTGGAGCGATAGGAAACAATGTGCCACATGCCTCGCGGCATCTGACCGAAATCGATCTCAGCGATCGGCAGCACGTCGTCGCCCAGGATTCCAACATTGACCTCGCGGCCTGGAATGAAGCGCTGAACCAGCACCTCGTCCCAGCCCTCGAACATCGCCTCGACTCTCGCCGTGAGGGCGCGCATGCTTCTCACCACCGATCGCTGCTCGATCCCGACGGACGCATCTTCGGCGACCGGTTTGCAGATCGCGGGAAATCCGACGCTCGTGATTTCGTCGCCGCGACGGACGTGGGACCACCGCGGCACAGGCAGCCCCGCGCGGTCCAGCACCGAGTTGACGAGATTTTTTCTGAGAGTGAGCGCGGTCGTCCAGCTGCCGCTTCCCGTGAATGGAACGCCGAGGAGCTCCAACACGGAGATGACCATCGACTCGTAGACGGCTTCGCCGTCGATGCCCTCGCAAAGGTTGAAAACGAGGTCGAATTTTCCCTTTCGAACCCGCTCGACCCAACGGCCGTCGTTATTGACGGGTACCCGCACGACTTCGGTTGCCCACTCGAGCAAAGCGGTTTCCACCGCCTCGATGGAATCGAGCAGCTGCACCTCGGGCGCTTTGCCGAGGGCAGAGAGCCCGTCGAACAACAACGCTATCTTCATCGCGCGTTCCTCCTTTCTCCTGCGGTACTCAATCAGCCCACCGCGAGCGCTGGCTCGCTTTGCGCAGGGCTCGAAGGCGGGGCAGATCCCAGCTTCACTCCCTGTCGGGCAGCTGCGTACTTGAGGCAGCTTTGAATCAACTCGTCGTAACCGATCCCAGCAGCGCGAGCTGCTTTCGGCAGGCACGAGTTGTCGGCGGGATCAGGCAGAATCCCCGGCAGCGGATTCACTTCGAGCACATTCGGGACGCCGGCGGCATCGAGACGGACATCGATTCTCGCCCAGTCACGGCAGCCGAGCACGCGGTACGCATCGAGTGTGACTCGCTCAATGGACGCCTGAAGCGCGCTCGTGATACGTGCGGGACACTGAAAAATGTCGAGCGGATTCTCCGGACGATCCCAGACGAACTTCGCGTCGAAGCTGTAGATCGGGAGAGCGCCATCGGGTAGCGTCTCGAAATTCATCGCGACGATCGGCATCACCGTCGCGTCGTCGCCGTTGCCGAGAACCGCGCAGGTGAACTCCTGGCCGGGCAGATATTCCTCGACGAGGACCGGCTGAGCGTAGTTCTCGAGTAGAAGCTTCGCCTGGGCGCGGAGTTGGGAGCGATCCACACACAGATTGCGGTCGGTGATCCCCTTCGACGAGCCTTCGTGTAGCGGCTTCACGAATAGTGGGAGCGAAAGCTTCTCCGAAGCCGCTCGAAGCTCTTCGAGCTTCCGCACGACTGCGAACCTGGGCGTCGGGATTCCGTGAAACGCGAGCGTCTCCTTGGCTCTCGCCTTGTCGAGACAGAGCGAGAGCGTGAACGGGTCGCTTCCGGAATAGGGAATTCCGTAAAACTCGCAGATCGCCGGCACGTGGGCTTCACGGTTCACTCCGTAAAAACCTTCGGCGATGTTGAAAACGATGTGCGGTTTTGCCTGGCGGAGTCTCTCGGGAAAATCCTCGTTTGCCTCGAGGCGAACGACTTTTCCGAGCTTGGAGAGGGCAGATTCTACAGCGGCGATCGTGGTGGGGCTATCCCACTCGGCGAACTCGTCGCGGGCAATTAGCCCGGCGATGGAGAGGTCGGTAATTCTACTGGGAGGCTCTTCATCAGGACGCGAAAGCTCCCCGTCTTCCTGACGGCCGCCCTCTGAAGCTGGGCTGGCGAGCTCGCTTGGCTCGGGTTTTTGATTGTAGGCGAGTCCGATAAGAGCCATCGACACCCTACGAGAACTCACACGATCGAATCATTGGACACGAGTATATAAACGCCATCACGATGGCGCAATAATTATTCCGCGTTTCAGAAACAAAAAATTTCTCGCGAAAGAAATGTTTTTTCGGCCTTCCGGGATTTTTTCCGAGTCGGCCGGATTTGGGTTTGGCCACCGGAATTTTTTTCTCCGGGCGTAGTCAGACTTTGTGGTAGACGATTCGCGCCGCCTCACGTCGATCGTCGGCCTGATAAATCTCGAAGTCGGAGAAAAAGGCCGGGCTCTCCCTGAAGAGCATCTTGATCATCGCCACTGCGCAGCGGCGGATCTCCAGCTCGGCGCCTTCGCTCGAGCGGAGCTCGAGCATCGTCCTCCACGCTCTGGCGTTCGCGGTGACGACTATTTTCGTCTCGGTGGAGTTGGGAAGAACTCCTCTCGCCGCCTCGCGGGACATTTTCCTCCTGTGAACCTTGTCGGCGACCCATCCATAGCGCTCCATCAGATGCTCCACCAGGCGGACGTAGCTTCGCTGCGCTTCATCGACCTGAGCCCGCCACTCCTTCTCGAGAATCTCGTCTCCAACGATCGCCGGGGGGACCACGAAGTTCGCCTGCGACTCGTCGACGTACCTCTGACTGAGCTGGCTGTAAGCAAACCCTGCCCGGTGCCGCACCAACTCGTGGGTCAACGATCGGCTCACTCCTTCGAGGAGAATCGAGTAGTTCGCATGCTCCAGCACGCTTCCGTGTCCCTGCTTCTTGATGTTCTCGAGGTACTCACGGGTCGCGCGGCTCGCCGGATTCTTCTGGCTCATATAGCAGAGACGACCGGCGAATTCCGCGAGCTTCTCGCCGTCGGTGCTCTCGCCGAGCCAGTTCACCTTTAGATGGTCAGGCTCGATAAACGAAGGGCGGGCGAGGAGAGTTAAAACGGGCTCCGTATAGTACAAAAGACTTTTCGGGCGAAAGGGAAACTGCAACGGATGACTACCGGCCAGGTGCTGTCGGCGTCGCGGCAGCGGGCTACGGGCGTCACGCGGCAGAAAGCTAAGACGAACTGCCAATCAAGGACAGCCGCAGCTGATCGTATGCTCGCGTCTTCACCACACTGTCGAGCGCTGCTCGCGCTGCCCGCGGGAGTGGAGGAAGCGACGGATCGTACTTGATGTCCTCGATCGGCTCCTGGCCCGGAAGCGCGACCTTCACTCCTGGATTGAAGATATTCGCGGGATCGAAAGCTTTTTTCACCAGCGCGAACGCGCGCAGAGCGTCCTTGTGCCAGACTCGGTCGAGCAAGGGCGTCCGAAGACGGCCATCGCCGTGCTCGCCGCTGAGCGTCCCTCCGAGGCGCGCAGTGAGGGCGACCACATCGTCGAGAAGGCCAAGGACCTTATCGCGCCAATTCGACTCGCTCACATCCACCAGCGGATTCACGTGCACGTGAGCATCGCCCGCGTGTCCGAAGATGACTCCGCTCACCCCTCGAACGGCGAGCGCCTTCCGCACGCCCTCGATGTACTCGGGCAGCCGCGGTAGCGGCACCGCGCCGTCCTCTATGAATTGCATCGACGTCGACTGATCCAGAGCGGCGAGGATCGGGCTTGCTGCGTGCCGCACCTCCCAGAGATCGTGCTCCGTCTCCGGCGTCAGCGCGATATTGACCTCCCTCGCTCCGGCGCCCTTGAATGCGATGGCGAGATCCTCCGCGCGCGCTGCGGCCGATGCGGCGCTCTCACCTTCGACCTCGGCGAGGAGAATGGCCGCGGAGCCTTCCATCAGCTCGCGCAGCGCTTCGTCCGCGCTCGGAGCTTTCGCCGCGTAAGCAAGGAAGGTTTTGTCGAGAAGCTCACACGCGCTTGCACCAGTATCAACGGCCATCATGGCGGCAGCCGTTGCCTCTTCGAGGGAGGAAAAAGATCCGAGCACGCTGCTCGTCGCCGCCGGCAGGGGCGAGAGAACGAACTGGATTCCGACGATGATCACCAGCGTCCCCTCGCTGCCGACGAGCAGATCTACCAGGTCAGCTTTGGTTGCGTACTCGTGGATGGCGTATCCGGAAGACTCCTTGCGAACCCCTGGGTGAATGATTGGTCGGCGCTTGTCCATTGCGACTACCTCGCCGTGCGCGTCACGCAGAAACCTGGCGATGGCCCCAACCCGTTTTGACGCTGTTTCCCCACGCGTGATCACTTCCCGATCACCGTCGCTGAAAACGCATTCGAGCGCGTTCACCCAGGCGCGCGTGGATCCGTAGCGAAGACTGTGAGCGCCGGAGGCGTTCGTAGAAACCATTCCGCCAAGAGTGCAGAAGCTCCCGCTCGACGGATCTACCGGAAGGCGGAGCCCGCGTTTCCTCGCCGCGACATCCAGAGTCGACCAGAGCACGCCCGGATCCGCCCAGACGGTTCGCCCTCGCTCGTCGAATTTTCCCAGGCGACTGATGCGAGAGAGATCGACGATGACCCCTTTCCCGATCGCGCCGCCCGCCATGCTGCTGCCCGAGCCGCGCGGAATGAGACTCGTTCGGGTCTCTGCCGCCCACCTTACCAGCGTGACTACATCGTCCGCATCGAGGGGTACCGCTACCGCGGTGGGAATCGCCCGCGCGATTCCTGCCGCTTCGGAATAGACGGCGCGGGCGAGCTCATCTTCGCGAAACGTCCCGCGAAATCCCGGTGGAGTCACCGGGGGGCGCCGCGGTCCAGCAGATAGAGTATCACAGCCCGAGGCTACTCATGCGCGGAGGATTCGTCGAGTAATCGTAGAATCCCTTTCCGGATTTTTTCCCGAGCATCCCGGCGAGCACCATGCGCCTGAGCAGCGGCGGCGGAGCGTATCTCTGGTCGCGATACTCGGCGAACATGATCTCCGCAATCTTATAGGCTGTATCCAGCCCGACGAAGTCCAGAAGAGTGAACGGTCCCATTGGGTGGCCGGCCCCCAATTGCATTCCCTTGTCGATGTCCTCGACGGAGGCGACGTTCGACTCCAGCGCATTGATGGCGTCGAGCATGTACGGGATGAGCAGCAGGTTCACCACGAATCCCGAGCTGTCCTTCGCTCTGATCGGCTCCTTGCCCAGTGCCCGCACGAACTCGATGGCCCGCTGCTCGGTCTCTTCGCTGGTGGTTATGGTGCGGACGACTTCCACGAGCTTCATAGACGGCACTGGATTGAAGAAGTGCAGACCCAGCATTCGATCGGGCCGTCCGCTCGCCGCCGCCATTGCGATAATGGTCAGGCTCGAGGTGTTCGATGCGAAAATCGCATCGGGTCTGGCGATTCCGTTCAGCTGGCCCCAGAGAGTGTTCTTCACGGCGAGATCTTCCACCACGGCTTCGATGAAAAGATCGGAATCCGCGAGTTGATCGAGATCCGTCACGAACCGCAGATTTTTCAGCGTCGTGTCGCGCTCGGCCTCCGTCGTCTTTCCTCGCTCGATTCCTTTGGCGAGTGATTTCTCTATGGATTGTCGCGATTTTGTGCCAAGCGCATCGGACACTTCGCGGACGGTGGTCGGGAATCCGGCGGCGGCAGAGACCTGCGCGATTCCGCTGCCCATCAGTCCGCCGCCCAGGACGCTGACTTTTTTTATCTCTTTCATCTGCCGACTCGTAAGCGTGGTCGTGTAAACTCACCGTGCTCGAGCCTGTCGAGGATCTGCTCGAGCGCGAGCTGCACTCCAGACAGAACAGTGCGGTGGCTACGGGCGACCTTGTAAGCGCCCGCCGCGCCTCCCGCAAACGGGAGCATGGCGGCGCCTGCGGCGATCAGAATCGGTAAGTGGGCGATGACGAGTCCAAGACCAAGGAGCCCTCCAGCTACGCCGCCTACTCCTACCAGCAGCCCGCCGACGCCGACCCGTCTCGCGCGGCTTTGGTGAATGTTCGCGTCCAGCCGTACCACGACACGCGTGGAGTCCACAGGAAGGACGGTCGCCGAAACCTGTGTTGCATCCACTAAATAGTAGGCGTGCCCGCTGAGATTCACGGTCCTTCGCAGCTTGCCGAACAACCCGCGCTGCGGCTCCCATGTGATGCGATCGGAGAATCGGCGCTGGACCTGGAGGCATTCCTCTCGCTGCATCCACGAATCGATGGCGGCAAGCACATCTCGCGGGTTTCCGGGAACGGTTCTCGTCGCCGTCGCGTATCCGGCGCCGGCGATCTGGGCGACGAGTCCCCGTTCCTCGGGGACGTTGACGCGCGTTCGTTCTTCCGCCAGCGCCTGATTGATGGTCGCCGCATTGAGCCCGACTTCGTTTCCTATGTCGAGGAGCTGACTCTCGCTGATGAGATCGCTGGAATCGGGCAGCGCGCCGGCGCCCTGGAGCTCGGCGGCCCGAGCGAGAACGCGCTCGAGCGCCTGTCTGTCCAGCAGCGTCTGTCGTGCGGGAAGCGAAGACTTCTCATCGGCCATGCAGAATTATATCTGCTTAAATCCCACCGAGTACGACATCGAGTTGACGGGTGAGCGCGTCCCGGATCGTGTCGGGCAGCGCGAACGTCGCGATGAACGTCGCCTGCGGGTTGGCACCTGGCGCCCGATTTACGGAGGCGAGGTAGTAGCGCACATATCCGTCGACGAGCTCCGGCGAAGAACGCTGGAGAAGAAGTGCACCACCACGGACGGCCGCCGCGCTCTGGTAGCGCTCGCCGATTCCAGTGCGGGACTGCTCCGGGGTGATGTTATCCCTCACCGCGGTGGCTGCGATACCGGACACTGCCTCGTGCGAGATAACGTAGATCGCCTGCACGGCGTCGTTCGGACGGTCCGGGAACGTGACGGTGAAGACGTTCGACTGCTTTCCATTCGTCTGTGAGCGTCCTTCGCCGTCCAGCGGCAGCGACAGCAGGACATCACCCTGTGCCTGCTGCGTGTTGTTCAGAAATCGCTGGATCCTCGGCCGATACTTGCTCTGCCAAAGTGTATCCACCAGATCGAGGACGTTTCTGCGCTCGCGCTGCTGCTCGCCCCAGTACGAATGGTAGAACTTGTCGCTCTCGTCGCTCAGCGACTGCGTGAAGAGTCGAAGCCAGTCGCGATCCGCCGAGGTCGGAAAATAGGCGGCGAGAAACGCGATCGCGCCTGCCTGCTGCTGCGACGACGCGGAGCGGGGATCCCCTCCCGCCCGGATGAATTGATCGATGATCGGCGCCATCTCTGCCCACGACGAAAAATTGAGCGGCACAAACTGGGCGTTGACCAGCTGTGGATTGGCTGCGAGTCGAGCGCGCAGCCGATCGCGATTCGCATCGAGCTGCGTCACCACGTTCGCTCTGTTCTTCAGCACGATCATGTTGGCGCTGTATCCGCGCTTGAAGAACGGGACGAAGGTCGTGTCCTCCTGGAGCATCGCGAAACCGTGCAGCCAGAGATCCACGTGCTCACGCGTCTTGATCGGCCAGACGGCATTGGGCGCGCCGGCGGTCTGATCGGCCGGGCCGGCGCCGCCATTCGTTGCAGTCCCGCCTGCGCCACCCCCCACCGATGCGCACGAGGCCAACATTGTAGCGGCGCTTGCCACCGCGAACATCCGGATCAGCTGCGTCATAGGTTCCTCTTTCAGTCCGACCAGTCGGTCTATTGTATGGATTCAATTACCACGGCTATTCCCTGACCGCCGCCGATGCACGCGGTTCCCAGGCCATAGCGTTTTCCCTGCCCACGCAAAGCATGCAGTAGATGGGCCGTGATCCTCGCCCCGGACGCGGCAAGCGGGTGACTCAACGCGATCGCTCCGCCATGCACGTTCAACTTCTCTCGCGGGAGCGAAAGCTCTCGCTCGACGGCGCAGGTCTGTGCGGCGAAGGCTTCGTTCACCTCGATCAAATCCATGTCGTCCATTGAGAGACCAGCTTTGGCGAGCGCGGCCTTCGATGCGGGCACCGGTCCGATGCCCATAACCGCGGGATCGACGCCTGCTACTCCCCACGACACCAGGCGTCCAAGGGGCTTGAGCCCCCGATCGCGCGCGAATTGTTCGCTCGCAATCACCAGCGCGGCGGCTCCGTCACCGATCCCGGACGCGTTTCCGGCAGTGACGACACCCCCTTTTCTAAAGGCTGGCTTGAGGGCAGCGAGCTTCTCGGCCGAAGTATCCGGACGCATGTGCTCGTCCTTCGCGAGCTCGTCGACCTTTCCGGTTTTCGGATTCGGAATGGGAACCGGTACGACTTCGTCGTCGAAGACTCCCTCGTCCCACGCCGCTTTGGAGAGCTGCTGTGATCTCAGCGCGAACTCGTCGACGCAACCACGATCGAGCTTGTATCGCTCGGCGAGATTCTCGGCAGTCTCGGCCATGCCGAGCCCGACGTATGAGTCGGTGAGCCCCTCCCAGAGAACGTCTTCCATGATTGGGGTCTTGCCGAGCGGGGTTCCCCACCGCAAACCGCGTGTGACGTGCGGAGCCTGCGACATCGACTCGGCACCGCCGACGAGGCAGAGGTGAGCGTCGCCCAGAATTATTTCCTGCGCTCCGCTCACCACTGCCTGAAACCCGGAGCCGCACAAGCGATTCATGGTCAGCGCCGATGTTTCCTGGCGGCAGCCGCTCTTGAGCGCGACGTGCCGCGCGAAGTAGATCGAGTCCTTCGTGGTGTAGAGAACGTTGCCGAAGATCGTTTGATCCACGTCGGTGGCGGTGATTCCAGCTCGCTCGATCGCCGCCCTCGATGCATGAACCGCCAGATCGACCGGCGAGAAGTCCTTCAGCTTGCCGCCGAAGGTGCCGAACGGAGTCCGGACCGCGGAAAGGAAGACGACGCTCCCGGATGCTGCGCGCGCGGTCATCATCAGCCTCGATTGATTACGATTTCTTGCCGCAGTTGACGCAGAACTTCCATACCGGGTCGAGCTCCGCCCCGCACCCTTCGCAGTGCTTGGCCGCGAGGTTCTGACCGCAGTGCGGGCAGTAGATCACCGGCTTTCCTTGGGGAAGAGTGCCGCCACAGAAGCGACAGCCTTCCGACCGCTCCATTGTCGAGAGCGCCGGCACCGAGAAGGTCGTGCTTTCGGTTGATCCGTTGCCGCCTGTAGCGCCTGTTGCCAGCGTTCCGACTGAATATCCGCCCGCGTTCTGGGCCGGGATCGGGACTCCAAGTTTCTGCACTGCGCCCGGAACGAGAGAGATGCGCGTCTCTGCGAAGTCGCGAAACGCGCCGAGATCGGGATGCTGGGACGCGAGTTCTTCTTTGAGCCGGTCCTGCATCGATTGGTCGGCGCGAACGTATCCATTCTCTCCGGACAACAGCCGCATCACCGCTGCTTCGTAATCCTGATTCGTTTCGATTCCGAGATCGCGGCGGTAGTGACGATAGGGAACCAGCGTGTCGTACAGCTCCTGCACCGTGAACGGCACGCTCAGATATTCTGCATGACCATTCCGGATGTTGTGCACCAGTCGCTGAAACAGTCGGTCTAGATCGTCCATGCTCGTTTGCCTGGCTGGAATGAATGAAGATCGGGGAAAGGCGCGGTTTCCTTCAGGCGGAGCCGGCCTGTCTGCTGCTCCTTCAACCAGCTGTCGAACTCCGATTGCCGTAACCCGCCGGAATTTGATTGTTCCGCGGCGGCTCGCGTCGCCAGAAGGTTGGCGTATTCATTCTGGGGGTGGCCGGCGTGTCCGTGCACCCACCGGAACTGACATTCGTGTCGCGACACTGCCGCGTCGGCTTCCTTCCATAGCTCGAGATTCAGAATCGGTCCGTTTTTCTTCTTCCAACCCCGTGCCTTCCAGGTTGGAAGCCACGCGTTCATCCCCTCTACTATGTATTTCGAATCGCTGGTAAACACAACACGATACGAGTTTCCGTTCCTGGAGAGCGCGCGAAAGGCCTCGATCACCGATCGCAGAGCCATGCGGTTGTTGGTCGTGGACGGCTCGGAGATCCAGTAGTCGCAGCGCGTGACCTCGGTGGATTCAGGGTGAAGCCATTCGATCAATCCGCCGGCCCCGCCTGGGTTGTCTCCGTCACGACCGTTTCCGATGCAGGACTCATCGGCGTAGATGGCAACGAGGTCGCCGGACTTGGCGCGCGTCACTTCACAACCTCGAAGCTGTCCATCTCGTCCAGGTAGAGGGTGATCTCGTCGCCAGTGGTCGGATGGGTGGCCTCCACCGCTTCGCGCCCACTGATCATGCGCAGTCTCATCGGAACGACTATGTACTCCGTTCCGCGCCGGTACGCTGAAATCCGTTTCCCGTTGGTGATTGCGCGCTCGAGCATGTCGTACTGCTTGTGGGTCCACTGTGCCAATGAAGCTCTCCTTGCCGCGCGTCCTCTAAGCTTCGCACCACTCGCGGACGACGCGAGCCAGTACTCTCGTCGCGCGCTCGATGTCATCCACCGGTACGAATTCCTCGGCTGCATGGGCAAGGGCGATATCGCCCGGGCCAAAGCAAACCGTCGGAATTCCCGCCTCATTGAGCAGGGCGGCATCAGTCCACGCGGAGAGTCCTTCGATGCTGACGGGAATTCCTTCGCGCTCGACCGCGCCGACGAGCCTTCTGACAACTGGGGCGTCGACTGGCACATCGCTGGGAAGCTGTGCAGTACTCAATGTAACGCGGGCGTCGAATTCCGGACGATTCGACTTTACCCGCGCGCAGGCGTCCGTGATCTCCTGTGTCGCCTTCTGAACGGACTCCCCGGGGATCGTCCGTCTCTCTATTGCGAGATTACAACGCTCGGGATAAGTCGACATCCCAACCCCGCCGTGGATCTTCGAGGCATGGAGCGAGCCGCGGCCGAGCAAAGGATGAGTGGGGCCCGCTTGCCGCGTGTGTTCGAGTCGATCCAGCTCGGTGAGAAGGAGACCAGCGTGAGTGATGGCGTCGATACCCACATCGTAGCGGCTGCCGTGGGCCGCTCTGCCGATCAGCTCCACATCGAACCAGGCGAATCCGCGGTGGGCGGGGCAGATCGCGAGGCTGGTCGGCTCGGTGATGATTGCCTGTTCAGCGCGAACGCCCGAGGCGAGAAGCGCGCGCATGCCGAGGCTTTCGTACTCTTCGTCGGCGACGGCGGTGATGAGAACCCGCCGTTCTGACTGAGCGCCGGCGCCGCTTGCAGCTGCCGCGCACATCGCGGCCAGGCCACCTTTCATGTCCGCGGAGCCGCGGCCATAGATCCGGCCGGCGCGAAGTTCCGCAGAGAATGGCTGGTGGACCATTCCCTCGACGCCGACTACGTCGAGATGTCCATTTAGCATTAGCGTCGGCGCATCCTCCGGTCCAATGCAAGCGATGACGTTGGGACGACCCGGCGCGGCGTCGACCAACTGAACGACAAAACCCCAGTCGTCGAGCACGGTGGCCAGGGTGCGGGCGCAATCACCCTCGCCCGGCGAATCCGGAGCGAGGGTGGGATTTCTCGAATCGATTTGTATCAGAGCGCGGGCGAGCGCGACCGCATCGCCACGCGGTATGACCACGAGCTACCTTCTTTTCGCGGTCTTGCCGGAGGCTTTGGGCTTCGACTTCGTCGACGCCTTTGCCGGATGCTTCTTGGCGGCGGGCTTCATCGTCGGCTTCTTGGCAGCCGGCTTCTTGGCGGGAGCATGCTTTGCCGCGGGCTTCGGGGCGTGCTTGATCGGAGCTGGCGTATGATGCCGCTGCACAACGGGCGCGTGCGTCGTCTCTACCTTCGGTGCCGTCTTCGCAGCGGAGCCAGGTAGTGGAGTAAAAGGCTTTCTCTTCGAGTGCGAAGCCTCGACTTCGCGCATCAGCTTGTCGGCCTCTTCCTGGGTCATCTGACCGCGGCGCACCATGTACTGGAGAAGGTCGCGCGCGCTCTCGAGCACGAGTCCGGTCAAGCCAGCTGCGGCGCCGACGACATCTTTCATGGCTGCAGCCATCTTGCTGCCCGCCTCGAGACTTATCTCGTGCGCCTTTGCCGCCATCTCGGCGACGGTATCTTTTACATCGGCGCCGCGATGGCCGGGGCTTCGCCTTGGCGGAATTACGGGCGGTACCGTTGCCGTGCCAACGGCGGGAGCAGGTGCTGTGGGAGTAGCAACCGCTGGCTTTTCTTTATCGGGCATTTAGGGACTCCGGTCAGCCGAAGAGGTGTTGCTGACGGGTGAAATCGCAGGAGTTCTGGTTGACCCCGTTACACAGGGGCTCGAACGGCGCTAAGTATATGATTTTTCGTGACTAAAACAAGGTGGGGTGACCTACATTCGCCCGATGGTCCCGATGAGGCATTTCTTGGCACTACCAAGGCCAGTCTGGCGCCATTCACGCTACATTAACTCGCCAGCAATCCCGAATGAAGCTGAAAGTACTCGATTTGAGTCGCGTATTGGCGGGCCCCGTGTGCTCGATGATGCTTGGTGATCTGGGTGCCGACGTCATCAAAGTCGAGCGATCGGCGGCTGGAGACGAGACCCGGGGCTGGGGACCTCCCTTCGACCCCGATGGAGAGAGCGCCTATTTTCTCTCGGTCAACCGGAACAAGAAGAGCCTTGCCGCGGACCTGTCCGTTGCCGAAGATCGCCGCCTGATCGAGAACCTCATCGCCGAAGCGGATGTGGTCTTGGAGAATTTTCTGGGTGGCGCCCTCACCCGGCTCGGGCTCAACGCCGACGATCTGCTCGACCGAAACCCGTCTCTTATCTGGTGCACGATCTCCGGCTTTGGTCCAGACAGCCCGCGCCCGGGCTATGACTTTGTCGTGCAGGCGGAGTGCGGGTGGATGGCAATCACTGGGGAGCGCGATGGATCCCCGATGAAATCTGGAATCGCGCTCGCCGATGTGGTGGCGGGAAAAGACGCCGCTATCGCGATTCTTGCTGCCGTGGCGGAGCGCGCCAGTGGATCACTGTCTCGCGACAAGAGGCGAATCAGCATCTCTCTCGCAGACAGTGCTCGTGCCGCGCTCGTGAACGTCGCGCAGAACGTTCTCGTGTCGGGCAATGACGCGGCGAGGTGGGGCAATGCTCATCCCAATCTCGTTCCGTACCAACTGTTCGATGCCGCCGACCGGCCGTTCGTTATCGCGGTTGGAAGCGACGGTCAATGGCGCGCCTGCGCTCGGGCTCTTGGTCTGGATGATCTCGCCGACGACCGGACCCTCGAGACGAATGCCGGCCGGGTGAAAGGCCGTGCCAGAATCGTTGCGGCGCTTTCGGAGCGGGTGCGGGAAATGGGCGCGCAGTACTGGATCGATCGCCTGCAATCGGCCGGTGTTCCGTGTGGGCTGGTGAGGAGCGTAGCGGAAGCCCTCGCGTTCGCCGACGCATCTCCTCTCACGGGCGTCCCTCCGAGTGTGCCCGGCAGCGTTCGGCTTCCACCGCCCAGGCTCGATGAGCACGGTCCGAGCATCCGGGCTTTGGGGTGGCGGGCCTTTCGGTGAGATACATCGGTAACAAAACCCGGCTCCTCCCGTTCATCCTTCGCACTCTGAGAAAGAGCGGAATCGATGTGGGGTCAGCTCATGATGCGTTCGCCGGAACGGCCAGCGTCAGCCGGGCGCTCAAGGAGAATGGCTGGCGTGTTCATTCTAGCGATCTTCTTATGTCGTCCTACGTACTTCAGCGCGCGTACGTCGTGGCGGAGAGCGCCGGAAGAGATCTGGACGAGCAAGCGAGCGAGCTTGCGCGTCTTCCGCCGCGTGAGGGCTTCATCAGTCGCCACTTTTCGCCTGGAACAGGTGGCCCCACGGCGGGCCGAATGTACTTCACACCGGAGAATGCCGGGCGCATCGACGCCGCGC
Organism: Gemmatimonadales bacterium; assembly: GCA_031394125.1. GTDB lineage: Bacteria > Gemmatimonadota > Gemmatimonadetes > Gemmatimonadales > Gemmatimonadaceae > UBA4720. Next base: position 14,657 of record JANMWS010000064.1, on the reverse strand, counting down.
GCGAGGAGCTGGAGGGTTGGCGCGAAGCAGGAAAGGTCGGTGTTGACGACTATTACCTGCTGCTCGCCGCGATCATTGAAGGTGCTGACAGAGTAGCGAATACCGCAGGCGTTTATGCGTCGTATATGAAGCGATGGCAGCCGAACGCGAAACGAGCCTTCGGCATAGTTCCGGAGAAGCCGAGCAAGGGAGCGCAGCGCGCTGAGGCGCACCTGATGGACGCGGCGGACGCCGCGAAGCGAATCGGCGAGGTGGATCTGATATACATCGACCCGCCCTACAACTCGAGACAATACGTCGCGTACTATCACATACCCGAGATTCTTGCTCGTGGGTGGACCGAGACGCCTCCCGCGATTCGAGGAAAGGTCGGGCTGCTCGCGGGCGGCGAAGGACGAAGCCAGTGGTCGCACGGGCGGCGAGTCAGGAAGCTGTTTTCTGCGCTGCTCGCCGCGACGGGCGCCCGGCTGGCCCTCGTGAGCTTCAATTCCGAGGGGCACCTCGCACCGGACGCCCTTCAGTCCCTGCTAGCCTCTGCTTCCGTGGACGGGGAGGTATCGCACTTCACCCAGAGTTACCGCCGGTATCGTGCGGACAGTGAGAGAGAGGGGAGGCATTACCACCGCGATACCGCTCTTGAACACCTGTACCTGGTTCGCCTCCGGTAAACTCGGTTGCTTCCACGAGGCCATGTTCGTCTGGAGTGCGTAACGGTGATAAGGTGTTCTCCGCCCGCCAGTTGGGTCTATATAGGGGCTGGCAAAGGGATTACATTAGGCGGGTGAAGATGACAGCCACACCGCTGCAAAATCAGAGTGCCCAGACAGTGGGTGCGGGAAGCTCGACGCCAGATGCCCAGGCGCCGGGAATAGATGCCGATCAGGAGATCATCTCCAAGGTTCTGGCAGGCCACAAAGACGCGTTCGGGGTTCTGATAACCCGGTACAGCGATCCCTTGTACCGCCATGCTCTGGGGATGACCGGAAGTCCGGATGTGGCGGAAGACATACTTCAACAGTCTTTTATTAAAGCCTATCACCATTTGGGCGAAGTTCGCGGCCGATTTGACGCTTGGGTGTTCCGAATCGTCGCTAACTCGTGCAAGGATTGGCTGAAGAATATTCGGCGAACGCACGTGAGCTACGACGAGGACGATCAGCCCTCTACGTACTCGACGCCGGAAGAAGAGATGGATCGCAACGAGCTGCGTACGGATCTGCAATTTGCTCTCGCCAGACTCGCTCCCTCGCTGCGTGAAGCGTTCGTGATGAAGCACGTCGAGGGAAGGTCGTACGAAGAGATGGCGTTGTTACTGGAAACGACGGTTGGCGCGCTAAAGATGCGAGTGCATCGGGCGCGAGAGGCGCTCCAACAACTGCTTGAGGAGAAGTACGCATGATGCTCGATGACGCTGGTTTCGACAGAAACGATAAAGTCGCGGGCCGCGAGCCTGTTCAGCGGAAGGAAAAGTCGACGGAACAACTCTATGACCGCGAAGTCCCGCTCAATGGCGGCGGCTCGAGTCACGGATTGCTGCACGACTGGCTCGATGGCGAAGTAGATGTGATGCGCGCTAGCGAGGTCGAGGGCAAGTCGAAAGTCGAGCTCTGGACCCGAATCAACGCCGAGAGCGAGATGCTTCGCCGCCGCGTTACTCCGGTTGGCGTCCAGCAGCGCATTATGGCCTCGCTTCCCGAGACGCCGGGTACCGCCTCCAACTGGTGGAAGCAGCAGATGACGGTTACGCCCGTTGCGGCGGTCGCCATCGGCGTTGCTCTCCTCGCGGTAGGCGCTCTCGTGATCCAGATGCTCCGCTAGAGTTGTTTGTCTCCTGAACGAAACGCCCGATTCCTTGCGAATCGGGCGTTTTTTTTGTCCTTTTGATTCTTGCGGATTTCAGGCATCGGCGTAGACTTTGCTACTCGACCATACTCTGTACTGTGTCGACGCGGTACAGTATAGTAAAAGAGTAAATGCGACCCTACCTGATCGGAGGCATCGAAGTATGAAGAAGACCATCGCTGTTATCGCTTTTCTGACTGTGCCAGCCCTGGCTTCTGCTCAGGCTGGGCTGAACAGGATTCAGTTCCTGGCGCTGCAGCAGGAGCTGAGGGATCAAGGATGTGGCGTTACGAATGTCGACGGACGGTATGGTCCATCGACCCGGCGCGCGATCGCGACCTGCGCCAAGAAGTTCAACACCGCGAACAACGCCGCGGCGTTACTCGCCGCGATGAACATCGGCTTCGGGCCGAACGACACTCCACCGGCAGCGCCAACGGGTGGAGGCGGCATGTCCATGGGCGCGGGTGGGATGAAGTCTGAGGCGAAGGCTGAAGGCGAGAGCATGAAGACAGAACACAAAGAACACGTCGCCGCGATGAAGCCTCATCATAAGGCGATGAAGAAAATGAAGGCCGCGGCCGACACTATGAAGAAGTAAGTCGGTCTCGAGCTAGACCTCGAAACTGAGCTGCAAACTGGGGACGAGCGCACCAAGCGCCTCGTCCCCTTCTTCTTCCCCGTCACGTCGGGACCAGCCGCGCACTCCGTACTTCGCGCACAACTTCTCGAAGAAGCGCGCGAGGCCTTCGCGGTATTTCTCGCCAGCATAAGCACTGTTGCCGTAAGTGTTGCGGTACCGCTCCGCCAAATGCGGGAACTCCTGCTCGATGAAGGGGAGATAGCGCTTCCTCGCCGCAGATTTCAGTCTCACGGCGCACGCACCGACGTAGGTCGCGCCGGCCTCCGACACGCGCTTCACCAGAGCCTCGAGGTCTGCGGGGTTGTCAGTGATGCCCGGCAGCACGGGCATGCAGTTGATTCCCGCATCGATTCCCGCTTCCCGCAGCCTCGCCAACGCGCGCACCCTCGCCTCCGGCGTAGGCGACCTCGGCTCGATGCGACGCGCGAGCTCGCGGTCCAGAGTGATGAGCGATATGTGAACCGAAAGCTCGGAGTGGCGATTTATTCGCGAGAGGAGGTCGATGTCGCGCGTGATGAGCGGGCTCTTCGTGATGATGCACACGCTCAACCCGGGGTGATCGGCGAGTACCTCGAGAATTCCACGCGTGACCCGGAATCTTCTTTCAGCCGGCTGGTACGGATCCGTCGCCGTACCGATCACGATTGTCTCGCCCTCCAGCAGCTTGAGGTGCTTATCGCTCCCGAACCGGAGCGTTCGGCTGAGAACCTCGGGCGCGTTCCCCTTGACGAAAATGTTGCGCTCGAACGCGAGCCACGGCGGAAGCTCGTTGTAGGCCTGGCCGAGCTCGCTGGTCATCCTCTCGTCGGTGGCGGCGCGCTCCATGACGTAGCGGTGCGTATACCGCGCGTAGCAGTAAGCGCAACCGAAGGCGCAGCCGATGTAAGGGTTGATCGACCAGAATCCCATGCCGGTCGTCTCGGGCCCATTGAGGACGCTCTTGGCGGGGGACGAGTAGTAGCGGATGTCCTTCTGCTCGCCGATTACCGGGAGCTGGCGGGAGGTCCGATCGTATTCCGGGCCAAAAAGGCCGGGGTCTCTCGGCTTCATAATACCGAATATACCCCGAACACAATGCGTCGTCTAGTTTAGGTTCGGACTTTCAGTTTACGAAAAACCAGCGGCGGCTCCATCTCCGGTTGCTGTCGCGAAGAAATGGCGGTAGCGCGGATTCCGCGAGATGCGCCACGCCTGGATCGCGGAGATTCCGCCGAGATCAGAGATACCTGGGTCTTCGACAGGGAGGAAGTCTGCGCCATGTAGTTGATGTCGCTCACCGATGCACTGAGACCAGTGAGGATTGCGCGCGAAAGTCTCAAATTTGCTATGTTGTTCGCCAAATGATCTGCCCGGAGCAAGTAACTGATGGCTGAGCGTCTATCGGACATTGCGATTCAGCGCGAGCTCGGAAACCTGTCGGGCTGGAGCCGACGAGGCGAGGTGATCACGAAGACTTTTCAATTCCGGAGCTTTCTTTCCGGAATAAGCTTCGTGTCGGCGATAGCCAAGATGGCGGAAGCCGCCGATCACCACCCTGACATCGACATCCGCTACACGAAAATCGTCTGCACGCTGAGCACACACTCCGCCGGCGGCATCACACAGAAGGATCTCGATCTGGCCAAGCAGATCGACCGCGCGCAAGAAACCGCCTGAATACCCGGCGCGCCGCGCCGAGCTCCTAATTCCTGCGGCTACCTGTCAGCCTGAGTATGGCCATGAACATGTTGAGCAGATCGAGGTAGATCTGCACTGCCGCGCCGACGTACTCGTCGGGTCCGTAAAAGTTGCGCAGGCGCCAGGTGTCGAACACCAGCAGTCCGCTGAACAACAAGACCGAGACTGACGCGAGCCAGAGGCCGACGGCCGCGTTCTGGAAAAAGAAGTTCAGGAACATCGTTCCGATCAGTACCCAGAGTCCGACGACGAGGAAGCTTCCCCACGCGCTGAAATCGCGGCGGCTGACGAACGCATAGAGCGTGAGAACGCCGAAGGCGCCGATCGTGAGGACTGCGGCCTGCGAAATCACGCCCGGCTGCGTCCTTCCGTAGTAATACAGCGCCGGCGAAATCATCACGCCCATCACCAGATTGAAGAGGAAGACCAGCCCGATGTTCATGGGAAACTCGGCCTTCTTCCTCGTAGCGAGCAGTAGCGGCGCGAGAGCGCAAATGAAAGCGATGAAGGGATGCCGAGCGACAGAGACCATCAGCTGCGGCTGGGACAAACCAAACGATGCGCCCACCATCGTCACAAGAACGCTGACCAGGACAAGAGAGTAGGTGCGGCGAACGAGGGTCGCCCTCTCCTCTCCAGTGCGGACAAGAGTTCCCGTCTGATATGACACACCCATTTTGACTAACTCCTAAGAGGTTCGAACGTGCGGAATATATTACCCCGCATTTTTCGTAGCGATTCGGTCAAGTAGAGCGGGCAGCCCCTTTATATCATCGAGAAAGTAGGTCGGATGGTACGGCTCCAGCTGGTCGCGTCTGAAAGGCCCCCACAGCGCGGCAATCGTAATTACGCCCGCGTCGTTGCCCGATTGGATGTCGTGAGGTGAATCGCCGACGAAAACCGCTTCCGTGGATTTGTACTCCAGCTTTTCGAGCGCCGCGCGTACGGGATACGGGTCAGGTTTGTGGATGTGGACCGAGTCGTACCCGATCGCCACTTCGATGTAGTCGTCGGCGCCGATGAACTTGAGGCCGCGCTCCATCATCATGTTGCCCTTGCTCGTCACTACGCCCAACGGGTGCCCTCGCTGATAGAGGAGCGCCAGCGTATCGATGACTCCCGTGTACTGAGCCATCAGCCGGTCGTGATTCTCCATCTGGAACGTGCGATAGCGATTGAGCAGCCGTTCTCGATCTTCGTCCGATTCGATGTACGGTGTTAGCTGTTTGGGGAGCGGTGTCCCCAATCCCTGGATCCACTCGTCATCGCTCGGCTGCCTGGGCCGCCCCTGAAACGTGTGTTTCATGGAAGCCAGCAGCAGCGCGATCGAATCGACCAGCGTGCCATCGAGGTCGAAGAGAACGGCGAAGGGGCGCGTTTCAGGCATACCGCCAAAGTAATCGCTTCCGCAGCGCGGTCGGAATGGGGGGAGCTACGACGGCGAGAGGCTATAGGAGCGTTGTTATGGGGGATTCCCGACGCGATATTAGAATGATCATGTCCGCCACGGCTAGCCTTCGCACGAGCTTCAACAAGCTGTTCGACGAGATCGGGACCGTCGATCAAGTTGGGATCGAGGAGCGCGTGGCCAAGTTCCAGACACGGAGCATCAAGAAGACCTCCAAGCTCTGGGGACTGAAGACGGCGGTGTCGATGGTCGATCTCACGACTCTCGAGGGCAAAGACACGCCTGGCAAAATCGCGTCACTTTGCCAAAAAGCTCGGCGACCGAGCTTCGATCCGGATGTGCCTCCGGTTGCGGCCGTGTGCATCTACCCCTTTCTCGTAAGACACGCCGCGCGTTGGCTGGCTGATACGGCGATCAAGGTTGCGTCGGTCGCGACGGCCTTTCCATCGGGCCAAAGTCCGCTGGCGCTTCGTCTGGAGGAAGTGAGAACCGCCGTGTCCGACGGCGCCGACGAGATCGACATGGTGATCAACCGCGGACTTTTCCTTGCCGGAGAATTCAACGCCGTCCAGGACGAAATCAGCGCTGTGGTCGACGCCTGCGGCGATGCACAGCTCAAGGTCATTCTGGAAGTGAGCGAGCTCGACACCTACGACAATATCCGCGCGGCTTCTTTTCTGGCGATGCAGGTGATTCGTCCGGGTGACTTCATCAAGACGAGCACGGGCAAGGCTTCCGGAAGCGCCACGCTCGCCAACACACAGGTGATGATCGAAGCCATCCGTGATTTCTACCTGGCAACGGGAATCGCGATCGGGATGAAGCCGGCGGGAGGCATCAGGACGGCGAAGCAGGCGCTGCACTATCTCGTCGCAGTCAAGGAAACGCTTGGCGATGCGTGGCTGAACTCGACGCGCTATCGCTTCGGAGCGAGCTCGCTGCTCAACGACCTGCTGAGGCAGATCGAAAAGGAAAAGACGGGCGCGTATCAGGCACCGTATTACTTCACCGAGTCGGCGGAGAGCTACTGAGATGACAACGCCCAGGACGATCGCGCGACCTCCGGCGGTTGGTGGCTCCGTGCCGCAGCTGATATTCGGGGATCTGTGGGAGTACGATCCGGCTCCTGAGACCGCGGACCCCAAGCTCAAGGCTAGGTACGATCTCTTCATCGGCGGTAAATTCGTCGCTCCCAAATCTGGCAAGTACTTCGAGTCGGTGAATCCAGCGACCGAAGAAGTTCTTGCCGAGATCGCGCTTGCCAGCCCGTCGGATGTGGACGCCGCGTATCACGCGGCGCAGAAGGCGTTCACCCCCTGGAGCAAGCTGCCTGGTGCCGAGCGTGGGAAATATCTCTATCGCATCGCACGACTGATTCAGGATCGCGCGCGCGAGTTCGCTGTCGCCGAGACGATGGACGGCGGCAAGCCGATCAAGGAATCGCGCGACTTCGACGTGCCGATGGCCGCCGCGCACTTTTTCTACCACGCGGGTTGGGCCGACAAGCTCGAATACGCGATGCCGGGCGTCACGGTCGTTCCACTCGGCGTTGTCGGTCAGGTGATACCGTGGAATTTCCCTCTGCTCATGCTCGCCTGGAAAATCGCGCCGGCTTTGGCGATGGGAAACACCGTTGTGCTCAAGCCCGCGGAGACGACGTCGATCACCGCCCTGAAATTCGCTGAGCTGCTGGTCGAAGCGGAGCTGCCGCCGGGCGTCGTGAATTTCGTTTGCGGCGCGGGCGAGACCGGCGTTGCTGTCGTCGGACATCTCATCGCCGCGAAGATCGCCTTCACCGGCTCGACAGACGTTGGCAAGCTTATCATCGACAGCTCGCCGGCACCGACAAGAAGCTCACGCTGGAGCTGGGAGGAAAGGCCGCCAACATCGTGTTTGACGATTCTCCCATCGATCAGGCCGTCGAAGGCGTCGTCAACGGAATCTTCTTCAATCAGGGACACGTCTGCTGCGCGGGAAGCAGACTGCTGGTGCAGGAATCGATTGCCGAGATGTTCGTGTCGAAACTGAAGAATCGGATCGATGTGCTTCGTGTGGGCAATCCGCTCGACAAGAACACCGACGTCGGAGCTATCAACTCCAAGGCGCAGCTCGACAGAATCCGCGAGCTGGTGGATTCGGGTGTGACGTCCGGCGCCGAGATGTACCAGTCGGCGGTCTGTCGTCTGCCGACGAAGGGCTACTACTTCAAGCCCACGGTGTTCACCGGTGTAACCCAAAGCCATCGCATAGCGCGCGAAGAGATCTTCGGACCGGTGCTGAGTGTTCTCACTTTCCGCACGCTCGAAGAAGCCGTCGAGAAGGCGAACAACACGATGTACGGGCTTTCCGCAGGTGTATGGACCGACAAGGGCTCGCGGATTCTCAAGATGAGCACGCTGCTCAAGGCGGGAGTGGTGTGGGCAAACACCTTCAACAAGTTTGATCCGTCGTCGCCGTTCGGCGGCTACAAGGAATCGGGCTTCGGACGCGAAGGCGGAAGACAGGGTCTGATGGATTATGGGAAGGTGGTCTAGAATGCCGCGGATTCCCGTAACCAAGACGCCCAAGGTGTATGTCGGAGGGCAATTCATCCGCTCCGAGAGTGGACGCGTTTTCCCGATCCGTAAATCAACCGGGAAGGATGCCGGTCTCCTCGGCAACATTCCGCAGTGTACGCGCAAGGATCTCCGCAATGCCGTGGAAGCAGCGGCGAAGGCCGGTCCTGACTGGGCGCATCGCACGCCGTACAATCGCGGGCAGATCATTTATCGTCTGGCGGAGATGCTGGAGTCGAGGAGCGGCGAGATCGCGGAATCTCTCGTAATCTCGGGATCCGCGACGAAGGCTGCCGCGACGAAGGAAGTGAGCGCGAGCGTCGACCGTCTCATCTACTACGCCGGCTGGTCAGACAAATACGAGCAGGTGCTCGGCAACACGAATCCCGTGGCCGGCCCGTTTTTCAACTTCACGGTTGCTGAGCCGATGGGAATCGTCGGCATCATCGCCGACGATGCGGCTCCACTGCTGGGTTTGCTGAGTCAGATTGCACCGGTGATCGTGGCCGGCAACACATGCGTGTGTCTCGCGTCGCAGGAGTTTCCGTATCCGGCGATCGTGCTCGGTGAGCTGCTGGCGGTCTCCGATCTGCCGGGCGGAGTGGTGAATATTCTCACCGGATTCAGAAAGGAGCTCGTTCCCACGTTTGCGACGCACACGCACATACGCGGCTTGAACGCGATCGTGAATCAGGAAGAGAAGAAGCAGCTCCAGCTCGGTGCGGCGGAGAGCATCAAGCGGGTCCGCGCGCGGAAGCGCGACGACGATTTCGATTGGACCGATGATCAGTCTCAGAGCGTGTACGAGATTCGCGATTTTATCGAGTTCAAGACGACCTGGCATCCGATCGGGGCCTGATGGTCTCACAGCAGCAGAACGCGATCGAGATGCGCGCCCTGCGCAAAGTCTACAAGGGAACGGGGAAGGCCAAGCGGCCAGGTAGAGCGCCCTCCGGAACGCGATTTGGGCCTGGCGCGCCGGTCGCGTCAGCGAACGATGTCGTAGCCCTGGAGTCGCTGGATCTCGACATCCGCGCCGGCGAATTCTTCGGGCTGCTCGGCCCGAATGGAGCGGGCAAGACGACCGCGATCGGAATTCTCACCACGCGAGTTCGCCCGACTTCAGGGACGGCAATGGTTGCGGGCGCGGATGTCGTGGAAGATTCGGTGCGCGTGCGACAGATGATCGGGGTAGTTCCGCAGCGGCCGAACGCCGACTTGAGCCTCGACGTTCTGGAGAATCTCCAGTTCCACGCCGCGTACTTCGGCATTCCTTTCGATGTCGCGACGAAGCGCGCCTACGAGCTGCTCGAGCGCCTCGGCCTCTCCGATAAGGCGTCCGCGAAAATGGCGGAAATGTCCGGCGGCCAGCAGCAGCGGCTGATGATCGTGCGCGCGTTGATGCATGAGCCGGACATAATCTTCCTCGACGAGCCGACGGTCGGCCTCGATCCACAGGCGCGGCTCGGACTGTGGGACATTCTTCGCGACCTGCACAGTCGCGGACGAACGATCGTCATGACCACCCACTATATGGATGAAGCCGACAGGCTGTGCGACCGCCTGGCGATCATCGATCGGGGCAAGCTCCTCGCACTCGACTCGCCGCGCGCGCTCAAGGCGAAGGCGCCGGGTGGGACGCTTCTCGAGCTCGTGCTGGACGGGGATGCGATGCCCGCCGCGGAGCTCGCCGAGACCCTGGCGGGAATCAGCAGAGTGGAAGCTCAGGACGGAATCCTCCGCGCGCACAGTGATCGTGGCGGTCAGGTCCTGCCGGCGCTGATTGAAGTCGCGGAATCCACCGGGCGTACTGTTACGGACATTCATTTGCTGCAGCCAAGTCTGGAGACGCTGTTCGTGTCGCTTACGGGAAGAAAGCTCGGATGACGGCCGTCGCGCTCGACGCTCGTCGGAGCCAGGTCTCGCCGTCGTCGGTGTTTACGGCATTGCTGCGACGCGACATGAGAGTCGCTCGGCGCGAGCTGCCGTTCTTCCTGCTGCGGACGACGATGCAGCCGCTCATGTTCGTGATCGTGTTCGGGTATCTGCTGCCCAAAATGGGATTCATGGGTCGCGGCTACACAACGGCGCTTCTCCCGGGAGTGCTGGCGATCAGCCTCACCTTCTCGAGCATTCAATCGGTCGCGCTGCCGATGGTGCAGGACTTCGGGTGGACCAAGGAGATCGAAGATAGACTGTTGGCGCCCGTCCCGATCTGGCTCGTCGCGGCGGAGAAGATCGTTGCCGGAGTCCTTCAGGGTGTGGTGTCAGCGCTGTTCGTGCTGCCGGTGGCGCGCCTCATAATGGGTCCGATTCCGAATCTCAGCTTCGGTCACGTCGGCGACGTGCTCCTGATCACGGTGCTCGGCGCGGCCGCGTTCTCTTCGCTCGGACTTTTTCTTGGCACCGCGATCCAGCCGCAGCAGATCGGTCTGATGTTCGGAGTCATTCTGGCGCCGATGATCTTTTTCGGCTGCGCGTATTATCCGTGGCAGGGATTGAGCGCCGTGCCCATCATGAAATACGCAGTCCTCATCAACCCGCTGGTCTATGTAGCGGAGGGAATGCGGGCCGCCCTCACTCCGGGCGCGCCGCACATGTCGCTAGGCATCGTGGTGCTGGCGCTCATTCTCATCACGGCGCTCTTCTGGACGCTAGGGATGCGCTCCTTCATGAAGCGCGCGGTCGGGTAACTGTTCGCTTGGCGCGGGATCAGCAAGATCCAGCTTCAACTTCGCGAGGTCAGCAATATCCATCTGTGGAGCGCGCGGCAATGTAAGCGTAAACGTCGAGCCTTCGCCGAGCACACTTTCGACGGTAACCTGCCCGTCCATTGCGCGGGCCAGGTCCTGGCTGATTGCCAAGCCGAGCCCGACTCCCTGAACCGGCTGATTGAGGCGTCGTTCCGCCTGAACGAACGGATCAAAGATTTTGTTGAGCTTTTCCGGTGAAATGCCGGGTCCGGTATCGGCTACCCGAATATCGACGCATTTGCCACTCAATTCACTCGAGAGCGTAATGGTCCCGCCCGGCTCTGTGAACTTCACGGCATTGGTGAGCAGATTGAGCACGATCTGCTGCATCTTCTCGGGATCTGCGAGCACTGCTGTTGTCTTGCCGGCGCCCTTGTAGGAGTAGTGAAGACCCTTCGCCAGAACCTGCGGAGCGATCATCGACTCGGTGTCGCGCAGCGCTTCGTCGACCGGCACAGCGGTTATATGGTATTCAGTCTGACCGGCATCGACCTTGGCGAAGTTGAGCACGTCCTGAATGAGCGTCAGGAGATGCTGCTGGCTGCGTCTGATGCGCGCGATATCCTGAGCCTGTTCAGCGTTGAGCGGGCCACGGATGCCCATCGCCAATAGCTCGGCGTATCCGCCGATGGCGTTCAATGGCGTTCGGAGCTCGTGGCTCATGCTGGCGAGAAACTCCGACTTCGCCTGACTCGCGGCCCACGCTTCTTCTTCTGCCTTCTTCCGTTCCTCGATGTCGACGGCGATGCCGAGCCAGGCATCGATCTTTCCCGATTCATCCCGGGCAGGCCGGCTCCGCGCTAGAAACCAGCAGTACTCACCATGGCGCCCCCGCAATCGCAGCTCGAGCTCGTAGTCGGTGCCCTCTCTTACTGCCGTTTGCCAGCTCTCGACGACGCGATCGCGGTCTTCTGGATGGACTGCGCCAATCCACCTGTCGCCGAGCGCTTTTTTCTCGGAGAGGCCCGTGTACTCGTACCAGTAGGGATTGAAGTAGGCGATCTCTCCGTCGGGACGTCCGAACCACACTACCTGGGGCGAGAGCTCGAGCAGATGCTCGAATCTGCCTCTGGTGGTGAGCGTCCAGCGCTCGAATTGGGTTGCCGCGAGGGCGATGCCTAGCAGGGTGGCGCTGGTGGCCGCCACCACCAATCCAAGCTGGTACGTCCCGAGGACCGCATGACCAGCCGGTTGCCATCCGGTGGGGCCGCGCGTAAAGAAGGCGGCGGCCATCCCCGTGTAGTGCATCCCGGCGACGGCGAGGCCCATCAGCACAGAGGCCCCCGATTTCTTGAGCCAGGCTCCTGGCTCCGAGCTCGTTGCGAGAAGATTTCGAGTGAGGGCGAGCGCCGCAAACGACACGATGATCGCTACGCCGACCGATGCAGCGAAGATGAGCGGATCGTACAGCACGTGGGAGTTCATTCGCATGGCGGACATGCCAGTGTAGTGCATGCCCGCTATGGCGAAGCCCATGAAAATGCTGGCGAGAACCAGAAGCCCGGAGCCGACGGTCGCGCGGTTGAAGATGGCGAAGGCGATGACGCACCCGACAAACGCCGCGAAGAACGAGAGGAAGACGATGGGCGCGTCGTACCAGACGGGAATGGGCAGGTGCAGGGCGAGCATTCCGACGAAGTGCATGCTCCAGATGCCGAGTCCCATGGCGAGCGCGCCACCATACACCCAAAAGAGTCGGCGCCGACGGACAGCGGCGCGAACGCGCTGCGCGATCTCGATGGCGACGTAGGCCCCGATCGTTGCGATCACGACCGAGAGAACAACGAGACTGTAATTGTAGGATTGGTCCAGCATAGTCAGGGAAGGTTCGGCAAGATGCAAGCCCGACAGCCGCGCTTCACCTGACGAGCATAAGTCATTGGATTCGTTGCGCTTAACGGGTGTCTTGCGCGAAGGCGGTTGTCTGAAACGGAAACTTCCTGCTGCCGCAGGTAGCCGCCTGCTCTTCGTTACCCGCTTCACCAGGCCTTGCGCCGATATATCGCCAGATATAGCTTCAGCGGCGAAAGATATATCGACAGTACTATCAGAGGCGCCAACTGACGCCTGACTGGCTCGATAGATCTTATTCTGCGGGGTTAAGTCAATGCATGGTGGAAACTGCGGGCCGAGATTCGCGTGGGCGTTTGGAATGCGGCCGGAAAACTTTGGGTTCGACCGGGGCGCGTTTTGGGGTGGTCGCGGCAAATCGCGCGGTGGTCCGTTCGGCGGCGGAAGGATGTTCGACCAAGGTCATCTGAAGTTCGTGATCCTCCGTCTTCTCGATGAGAAGCCGCGTCACGGATACGAGATCATCAAGGAGATCGAGGGGCGCTTTGGGGGAATGTATTCGCCGAGCCCGGGGACGATCTATCCGACTCTGACCATGCTCGAGGACCTGGGCTACGCGCGAGCAAGGCCGGAGGAGAGCGGCAAGAAGATCTACGAGATCACCGACGAAGGTAGGGCGCATCTTGCCGAGAACCAGCCGCTGATCGACGACATCTTCTCGCGCATCGCGGATTTTGCCAACAACATCTTCGGAGAGCCGATGATGGAAGTTCATCGCGCGTTCAAGGATATCGGCCGCGCCATCTACGTGTCGAAGAGCGCGTCGAGATCCGCGGAGCAGATCAAGAAGATCAAGGAGATCCTCGACCGCGCGGCGAGCGAAATAGAAGCGGTGTGACGGCCGTCATCTAGCGAGCGGCGGAGACCGCAAGTCGTCACGAAGCAGTAGCAGCGCGTGAACTTGTGGTCCACGTTCGTTAGTTGGTGCTTTGGGGAAGACCGCTCGCGAGGAATCCAAGAGCGCGAGGGCCGCAAGGTATTCATCATCCGAGAGCGGCGCTCGGGAGAGCGACTCGAGCTCCGCTTCGATGGCGGCGCTATGCTGTGACGCTGCTACTCTCCGGGCTTTCGCGGCAATTGTCAGTCTTCGACCACGTGCATGAGGCGGCGCACTCTCGATCGCCGTATCGATCCGGTTTACAAGGCGCCTCCTGCGTAATGCTCGCGAATCAGCGAGACCCGCCAATGTCGATGCGGACTCGCGGTCGGCCCATTCGCGCAGCTTCTGGATCGCAGCCTCATACTGCTGAGAGCTCGTTTTCACATCTACACCTCTGGCCAACTGGCATGCGATGACTTGCGAGCCGATGTCAGTCGACAACTGTCCGAATAATCCCACGACCAGGCTCGGCTCCGCGTTGACGCTTACGACGGCGACGAATCCCGAGCGCGCTGACGCGACGGATGCGACGGACACGTTATCGCCGCCCACTCGTACGCCAGTCCGACGCCAACCACCGACAATTGCGCGCAGCTGCTCCGTCTGACTTGTCACACTCTCGCCCGCAGGATCAGTTTCGACGCTAGACTGATCTGGGAACGGCGCCGTGCCGGCGGAGCCGACTGCGCGTCGAGCGATATCCCATTTCCGCTGAACAAGAATCTCATTTTCGAGCAAAGCTGCCGCGCTCGCGGGCGGCTGAATCAGGTAAACGCTCACTTCCGGATGGAACGAGCCCATGCGAGCCACTCTGCCCACGCGCTGCTCCAGACGCGCCGCGGTCCACGGGATATCCAGGTGCACAACGACTTCGGCGTCCTGCAGATTCACGCCTTCGCTCAGCAAATCCGTCGACAGAAGAAGGTCGATCTGCTCCGCGGAGGCCGGTGGCGGAGCATCGTGTGCTCGGGGAGCGAACCGACAAAGAGCCTCGCTGCGCGAAAGTCTGCCTCCCGCGACGCGTGCCCCGTTAGCGGTGAGCATCGCA